>NZ_JAXMOX010000013.1:0-38871 GCF_034669605.1 Leisingera sp. | reverse complement strand
GAATGCCTGCTGGGCCGCGGCGGCACCTCTCATGTCTATAAGGCGCGCTCGGAAATTTCCGGCAACCTGGTGGCGCTGAAGGTGCTGAAACAGGAACTTGCCGCCAACGAGGACTTCACCGTCCTGATGGCGCGCGAGGAAAATATCCGCGAAATCCGCCATGCTGCGGTGGTGCGCTATTCGGAAAATCACCGCACACCGGACGGCCATATCTATCTGCTGATGGACTATGTCGAAGGCCCCGGCCTCGACAAGCGTCTGAAACAGGGGCCGATGGCGGCTGAGGACCTGCTGGTGATTTGCCGCCGGGTGGCCCAGGGCCTGCAGGCGGCGCATGTCCGCAATATCGTCCACCGCGATCTGAGCCCGGACAACATCATTCTGCGCGGCGGCGATCCGGCCGAGGCCGTGATTATCGATTTCGGCATCGCCAAGGATACCAATCCGGGCGCCCAGACCATTGTCGGAAATGAGTTTGCCGGCAAATACTCCTATGCCGCACCGGAACAGATGAGCGGTGACACCGACGCCCGCTCAGACATCTATTCGCTGGGTGCGCTGTTGTTGGCCAACTTCCGCGGCGCGGCACCCAAGCTCGGCGCCAACCCCATGGAAGTGGTTGAAAACAAGCAAAAACCACTCGACACGGATGGCCTGCCTGAACCATTCAAGACCCTGATTGAGCGTATGTGCGCACCGGATCCGAACGCGCGGTTCCAGACTGCAGGTGAAGTTCTGGCCTTTCTGGACAATCCCGATGGCGGCAACCTGGGGGATGTGCTGGATGGCCCGGCTGAGGACGCCACCATCATCGTGCCGCAGACAAGCCAGCCCGCCCCGCCGCCGCCCGCCGCCAAACCGGTTCACCGGAAGGTTGACGAAAAAAAAGACGGCCGCGGCGGCCTTTGGGCGGTCCTGGCGGTTCTGCTGCTGCTCGGCGGCGGCGGGGCCGGCGCCTATTTCAGCGGCATGCTCGACAGTCTTCTCCAGCCGTCCTACCCCGTGGCCCGCCCTTATTCATTCATTGCAGAAAAGCCCGTCGACGGGCCGCTCCAGATCGTTGGCAACGTGCCGTCCGAGGCGGCACGGGAGGCCCTTCTGGCGCTGTCCCAGGATGCTGATCTGACGCTGGCCTCCGGCGCCATATCTGACACTTGGGGCACCGATGTGCTCGACACGGTCACGCCGCTTGAGGGTTTGCGCGAATGGCGCCTGGTGGTCAGCAACAACAAGGCGCGGCTCACCGGCACCACCGACGACGCGAATGTCGCCGAGACGCTGAACGAGAGGTTCCGCAACGGCCTGCCCGGCGCGCTGGAAGGCAAGGCCGAGATCCGGTTTGAGCTGCCGATGCTGCCGGTGGCCGAGGTCCAGGCGGTGATGGAAGCCTTTGCTGATTGCGGACCGCTGCTGCGGGACGGCAATGGCCATTACGACGGCTATGCGCCCAGCGATCCGGTGCTGGTCAGCGGCCGTGTCACCAGCACTGCCACCCGGCTTGAACTGTTCGATGCGCTTCGGGCACTGGCGCATGATCGCCAGGTGGTGCTGGATGTGGAGGTGCTGAACGACGCGCTTTGCGTTGTCGAACAGCATCTGCCCAAAGCCCCATCCGGCGGCACAAAAGTGGAATTCGCCGTTGGCGGAAGCAGCATCGAGCCCAATCCATCCGGTCGTTTCTTTGTTGGCGAAAACCCGGTCATAGACATCGTGCTGCCCGATCATGTGACCAAGGGTTACCTGACCGTGTCGATCCTGGATGTTTCGGGAAATGTGTTCCACCTGCTGCCCAATATCTCGCGCGAGGATAATTCCGTTGCCAGCCTGCGGGACGATGCCGCTGGCGAAGTTCCCGTCCGGGTCGCCTATAGTCTGGAAGAATCTGCCACCAGCGGCGGCATTGCTTTCAAGGTTGATGACAGCACCCTAGGCAAAAGCAAAGTATTGGTCCTGCATTCCTCGGAACCTCTGTTTGACGGCATGCGCCCGACCTCCGAAAGCGCGGTTGGTTTTGCCGAAGCATTGCAGGCCAGCTACGAGGCCGATTCCAGCCGTATCCGCTCGCTGGACAGCCGCATTCTGGTCACCGCCAAACCCTGATCAGGGACCCGGAGTTTCACGAAAGTTCCAAGCCGGAAAACTTGCGGTTTCCGCCCCGTTTCCTTGCGGGGAAACGGCGGCGTCACAGGACGTCAATCACCACAGCGGTAATATTGTCCGCACCGCCCCCGTTCAGCGCGATCTGGATCAACTGATCGCCGACGGTTTCCAGCGGTGTGCCGGTCAGCGCATCCTCCAGGATTTGAAAGGTGGCATATTTTGTCAGCCCGTCCGAGCAGATCAGAAAGCGGTCGCCAGGTTCCGTGTTGCCGCGGATCTTGTCGATTTCCAACTCCTGCCCAACACCCACAGCACGGGTGATCGCGTTGGATTGCGGATGCTGTTCCGCCTCGTCCCATGTCATTTTGCCGGCCAGCACAAATTCAGCCACAGCCGAGTGATCCTCGGTCAGCATTTCGATATGGCCGCCCCGCAACCGGTAGATCCGGCTGTCGCCGGCCCATAGACCGGCAAAATGCTGGTTCGCCATCACCAGCGCCGCAACAGTCGATCCTATTGTGCCGCCGCCACGGGCTTCGGCCTCCGCGCGGATCACCTTATGTGCGTTCTGTATTGCCTCCCGAAGCGCATGCATCCGCGCCGCGGGATCCAGGCCCAGCGGGATCGTGGCCGCCGCATCAGCGATCAGCCGGCTGGCATAGTCCCCTGCGTCGTGCCCCCCCATTCCGTCTGCGACAAGCCAGATATCATGCTCCGGCAGCGCCAGAACCGCATCCTCGTTGACCTTGCGTTTAAGCCCCACATGGGTCTGCGCGGTATAGCGGTATTTGCGCAATTGGTTCATCACAGCCCCTCCGCATCCGCCCAAACCGGCGCTGCTGGATCAAAAAGACCCAATGCGGTGCCGTCCTGCGGAAGACCTGTGCAGGCCAGTGTCCGCGGCACGCCATCCAGCATCGCCGTCCACAGGCTGCATCCAGTCAGCCTTTCGTCCAGCGCGGCATCCTCCAAGGCGCCAGACAGCACTTCCGACCCCTGGGCACCGGCCAAAACAAGGTCCCGGCGTTTGCCCGGCAATGGCGCCGCAGTCCGCATCCCCGGCACTGGAATACATGCAAGTGCTTCCGCCAGGCTGTCCTTGGTCATCGTATCCTCCAATGCATCCAGCGCCACATCCTCCAGCCGTTCGAACAGCGCCCCCTCGCCTAAATGGAGCACGGCAGCCGGACCATTCCCTGGCAGCGCCGCCATCAGCGTCAGCGGAAACCGCCGGCCAACCCGGTCGACCGAGGGCATCAGCACCCCGATTACCCTTTGCGCACCGGCCAGTCCGGCAGGCAGGGTAAACCGCCAGATCGGCGCGGTCATATAACAGGCATCAAAACCGGGACCATATGCCCCCCGCCCGTCCAGCATAACCTGCTGCAGCCAGGCATCCCAGACCCGCACAAACCCGCCCGGCGTGTTCAGCCGGAAGAAATCTCCGGCTGAAGGCATCTTACCAAATGCACCGAACCCTGCCATTACATCGACTTCGGACAGCTGAATTTTGCCATAGCCGGCAGGGCAAAGGGGTTAATCACCGACCCGGACTGCAGCTCGAACAGCGCCAGACGCCCGCCAACACGGAAGTTCACCCGCCGCCGGTCAGAGACATTGGTGCGCCGCACCTCAGCCGCATCCAGCAGCCGGAACCAGGCCCAGGGGCCATCGCGTGACATGGCATTCTCGGCGTCGCGCTTCTTAGGCAAAAGGGTGATCCGCGCCAGCCCGACCGACCCCGGCCAAGTCACGGCCACAGGCGTCGGTGCGCCGGACCGGTGATTATAGGCCACTTTTGTGCCATCGATCTCCAGCACCACCTCCTTCGCCTTCGGGTCCAGCGCATTGACGGTGATCTGGAACTGCACCGCCGGCTGGGCCCCGCCGGCAAAGAACGCTTCCTTGATCTCGGAGGCATATTGCATCTGCTGCAGCACCGCCGGGCTGATGCCCAGATCCACGTCATTCACCCGTTTCCAGGTCCAGGGACGGCTGCGGGTATCGACGTATTTCAACAGCTGATCATTGAAAAAACCGTCAATCATCCCGCCTGGGGCAAACAGCTTGGCAAAATCCGCCATTGCCACATCGGCGCGGGCCGAGCGGTTGAACGGGTAGCGGTTCGACAGCGCCTGTTCGCAGAACGGCAGCACCGCCGATTGCCAGCGCGCATTGATCGACGCCCGGGTGCCTTCCGAGGTGATCCCCGAGGAGCCCGCCGAGATTTGCGTCGCCCAGCGGGGCAGCGGCCCGCCCATCCGGCTGGCGGTCTGCTGGAACTGCAGCAGCGCCTGGCCGCTTTGCCCGCCCGTGGCGACGCCAGAGAAGGACATTTTGTTCAGCTCCTGATAGACCTGCTGCAACTGCCCCATCAGGTCATCCAGCTGCGAGGGCTGGCCTTCGGGCCGGTTCACCAGATTGAACAGCCATTCGAACCGCTCCTGCACATAGGCGCCCGGCGGTTTTGCAGCCTGACCAGGTGCATTCTCCGCCGAACTGACCAGCGCTTCCAGCAGGATCTGGCCCTGGATCGACAGGTTGGACCGTGCCTCGATCGCCGCCACATTCTGGGCGCCGGCCGCGAGCGACCCCGCATCCAGCACCGATTTGTCCTCGTCCAGCCGGGTTTCCGAACCGACATCGGTCAGAATGTTGACGATGGGCGAGGTCGGCCCGGACAGCACGTTGGTCACTTCCACCGCATGGGACAGCGACTCCAGCGGGATGATGTCAATATCGCCCAGGATCTGGTCATAGCGGCTGATGTAATCGTTGTAATACAGGTCCAGAACGTCGCGGCTCAGCTTCAGCAGCACCGCCTTGTTCTGGGCCGTTTCGTTTTGCTCACCCAGCACCCAGGCTTCACGGTGCACCCGCTCGGCAACGCTGACAGCCTCCGGCAGGAACACATTGTGGAAACCGTCATAGGTAAAGATACCCTCGATCCCCTCGTTCAGCGGTTTGCCGGAACTGCGCACCAGCACCCGCGTGACAGACGGTCCGCCAACGTCGGTGATCCGCCACTTCGGCAGGCTGGTGGCTTTTGGAGAGTTCAGGATGCCGTTATAGACGCGCTGCGCCAGCGGCATTTCCGACAGGATGTTCTGCGCCTGGGCAATCAGCGGTCCGTTCAGGGCAATCTCCTCCATCGGCTGGGACAAAAGCGCGGTCAGATGGTCCATCAGATCCGCCCGCAACTGGTTGCGGGCGATGCCGGGATAGGCAATCCGCTCCCAGTCCAGCCGCATCCATTCCTTGACGAGATCCTGGTTCATCGGCCCCTGCAGGCCCAGCATCAGATAGATCTTCAGCGCCTCATACAGCGTGTCGGGATTGTTTATATTGCCTTCGATCTGCTGCTCCAGCCGCACCAGCAACCGCGGCAGCAAACGCCGGTTCAGCGCCCCACGGTAGGTCTGTGCCGCCTGAGTGCCGATCACCTCGCCCTGATACAGGCCATAGGTCATCGCCCTGTCAGGCTCCGGATCCGACAGCACCGGATTGCCCGGCATGTCGCGCAGATTATTCAACGCAGCGGCCACCGGCACCAGATCAGTGTCGCCGACCGGGCTGGGCGGCAATTGCGCCGCGGCGGCCTGATAGGCGGCAACCTGGCCTTCGGCCTGGGTAATCAGATCGGTGTTCTTCAGATAAGAGCGCACCCAAAGCGCCCCCATTGCAACTGCCACCAGCACAGTCGCGGTGATCGCAATCCGGCGGGTCCAGCGGTAGCGCCGTTCCACCTTGTCATCCGCCGACACAAGTCCGGCCTCTGGAAACATCACACTTTCAAACAGCCGGGTCAGGAAGAATGACCGCCCGGTGCCATGCCCAGTGCCAATCGCCTGCCGCCCGATGCCGAAAGTCTGCGCCATGCCCAGCATCAGCCGGTCGATCGGCGTGCCTTCCTGGGTGCCCGAGGTAAAGTAAATCCCCCGCAGCATCTGGCGCTGTTCATAGCGGTTGTCCTGGAAAACCTCCGTCAGGAAGTCGCGCGCCACCCCGCGCATCGAGGCGACCTGCGCCGGAAAACCAGCGATCAGCGCCCGCCGCTGATGGTCGGTCTCGGTCTGCATCTTCTCCAGAAGCTGCGCATTGATCTGCCCCAGCAGCAGACCGAATTCCTCGTCAAACCCGGCAATCGGCGGCTGTTCCTTCTTGCCTTTGGGCAACGACAGCGTGAAGCCCCAGACCTGCTCGCGGTCTTCCTTGCCAAGCGAGTCATGGAACTCCTGGAAGCCGGCAATCAGGTCCGCCTTGGTGAACAGAACATAGACCGGAAAACGCACGCCCAGCTTTTCGCGCAGCTCCGCCAGGCGGCGGCGCACGGCGGCAGCATGGCTTTTCTGGGTAATCTCATCCTGCAGCGACAGATCCGACAATGAAATCGCAATGATCGCACCGTTGATCGGCTGCCGCTTGCGGTATTTCTTCATCAGCCCCAGAAAGCCCAGCCAGGCGGCATTGTCCGCCTCGGCATCGCTTTCCTGCGTGGTGTAACGCCCGGCGGTGTCGATCAGCACCGCGTCATTGGTGAACCACCAGTCGCAGTTGCGGGTGCCGCCGACGCCGCCGATCGCGGCCTTGCCAAGTTTCTCGGCCAGCGGGAACTGCAGGCCGGAATTGACAATCGCCGTTGTCTTGCCCGCACCCGGCGGGCCAATCATGATGTACCACGGCAGATCGTTCAGGTGACGCCGCCCGCCCTTGGACTTGCGCAGCTCCTTCATCGCGTTCTTGAACTTGCCGCGCAGCTCGCCGATTTCCTCGGACAGCACATCATCTTCCGATGTATCCACCGCCTCGGCGATCTCCTCGGTCATCTCCTTGTCCTTGCGGCGCCGCCGCCAGAAGATGATGCCAATGGTGATGAAATACAAAAGGAAGATCACCCCGATGGTGATCAGCCGCGACATCACGCTGTCAAACGGACGCCACTCCCCGCCGCCGATGAACGGCGCGAAAAACCATACACAGGCCGACAGCACCGCTGCCAGGACCAGCAGGATGGTGTAGATCGACCGGAACAGGGGAAAGATATAACGGCGGATCATCCTTCAACCTCCTGAACCAGCAGGATTTCGATCCTGCGGTTCTTGGCCCGCCCTGCGCGGGTGCTGTTGTCTGCAATCGGTTCCTTGTCGGCGCGTCCCTCGGCCGACAACCGGTCCGGATCGGTCATCACCTTGGCCATCCCTGCCATCACCGATTTCGCACGCGCCAGCGACAGCGCCATGTTGGATGGGAATCGGGACGAGCGGATGGGAATATTGTCGGAATGGCCCGCCACGATGATCTTGCCCTTTTCGTCATTCAGCGACTCTGCCACCCGGTTCACCGAGGTCCGGAATTTCTGGCTGAGCTGGTCCGAGCCGGAACCGAACATGCCGGAACCGGCCAGCCGGATAATCAGCGTGTTGCCCTTCTGGAAGACCTGCACGATGCCTTCCTTGATCTCCGGCTCCAGGAAGCCGGTGACCTTGGCGATTTGTTCTTCGGTCGTTGGCGCGGTTGGCGGCGGCGGCGGCGGTGGCGCGCGCCGTTCCAGCTCTGCCTTGGGGCCGGAATCGACAATCGTCAGCTGCCCGACCACATTCTCGGTCTTGTTCGACAGCATCCAGCTGAGACCCAGGAACTGCAACGCCAGCACCGCCGCGGTGGCTGCCAGGGTGATCCACACCAGCCGCCAGACAGACAGCGCCTTGAACGGTTTGACCAGGCCTTCCCAATGCGGTGACAGATCGCGCTCCACCGGGCCGCGCTGATTCCGGATGATCCGGGCCAATGCGCCGCGGATCTGCATATGTTTCTCTGAACCGCCCTCCTCCACCCGCAAACGGCCCTCAAACCCCAGCGACAGGCACATGTACAGGAATTCGAGCATATCGATATTGCCGCCCGGCTCCTTTTCCAGCCGCGCCAGCAGGTCATAAAACCTGTCGCCGCCAACCACCTCCCGGTGGAAGGTCGCGACCATCGACTGCAGCCCCCAGGCGGATTGCCCGCCCCAGGGCGTGTTCAGGACCACGTCATCCAGGGTCGCGCACAGCGCATAACGCGCGATCTTCACGGTCTGCGCAGCAATGCCCGCCTGCAGCGCGCGGTTTTCAAACGCCCGCACCTCGGCCACCACATTCTTGCGCAAACCATCGGGGTCCATATGCTGGGCCCGGTTGCGGATGCGGGAAATCAGCGCAAACAGGGTCGAGGCACAGGCCGTGAGCTGGTTCATCCCCGTCAGCGCCATCTTCGGCGCCTTCGCCCCGCCTGCGGCAGCCTGCGGCCTCGGTGCAGCCGCCTGCGGCACGCCATAGGCATCCAGCTCCGGCTCGGCAGTCTGTCCTGCCGCAGGCTGGACCTGCGGTGTCTCCGGCTGCTGCACCGGCGTTGCCGGCCGCCGCCCGCCAGGGTTCGGCTTGATCACCGTCTTATCGGTATCCCCCGGTTCGGCAAAGGGATCGTCATAATCAGCCATCTCAGCATTTTCCCTTATGCATTACGGATCGCCCAAAGCTCCATCTTAAGCCCCGGATACTGGCCCGACACATGCACCGCGATGCCGCCCGATGTGGTCATCTTGCGCCAGTAGGGGCTGTCCGCATCCATCTCGAAGTAGACAACGCCGGAATGATAGGGGATCTGCCGCGGTGCCACTGGCAAGGGCCGCAGCGTGATCCCCGGCAGGGCGGAATTCACCAGCTGGCGGATTTCCTCCACCGGGCCGATCTTGGCCTGGCCCGAGAAATGCTTGCGCACGTCCTCGGCCGGGATGTCGGCACTGACCGCCAGCACAAAACCGGCATTACCCAGCAGTTTGCGGTCGGCAATCACCCCGACCGAGATGCCGTATTTGCGCGCCTCCAGCTTGATCGGGATCGCGGTCTGCTCCAGCACCGAGCTGAGATACTGGCGCAGCACCCGGATCACCGGGGCAAAGCACTCGACCAGGTTGTCATGGGTATAGGGCGGAAACTCCGGCGCCTGTTTTTCGGTCGACATGAACACCGACAGTTCCCCGGCCAGCCCGGCGCAGGCGGTGAACAGGCGTTCGGGGTGCAGATTCTCGATATTGCGCAGGTGGCGCACCTGCGGCAGCATCCGGTTGACCACCGCCAGCAGCATGAAATCCGACACATCCGCTACCCCGCGGGCACCGCCCGCTTCCGACAAGCGGCCTGCCAGCGCTTCCATCCGGTGCGCCAGCAGCCCCTCCAGTTCGCGCAGGAAACCGCTAAGCGCAGGGGCCGCCCGCACATCCAGGCAAGCCGGGACAAAGGCCTGGTCCAGCACGATCTCCTTGTCCGGGCGTACCTCGATGATGCGCGCCACGGGGATCGCCAGCAGATCGGCCAGGTCATCCACCTCCAGCGCGAACTGCAGACGCATCTTGCCCACATCCAGCTCCACCGGCTTGCGCTCGGTCGAGGTCACATCGGTCACTTCCTGCTTGTCCGGGCGCAGCCGGCTGGCGGATCGTTCGGCGCCGCTCAGATCCACTTCGGTGGCGCCCTGGCGGCGCTGCGGCACGGTCATGTAGACGATGCAATCCTTGATCGTCGACGGCACCTCCATCGCCGGCGGATGCGGATCCGCCATCGGCACCCGGAACACCGTGCCGTCATGGGTCAGCCCTTCACAGGACTTGACCGCGAACTGGCCGATTTTCAGCGCCTCATGGTCGATCTCCAGCCCGTTGACGCCCCAGGCATAAGGGCTGAGCCGCCGCGCCAGCCCGGCAACCAATGCCTCGGTATACCGGTCGGACTGCTGGAAGTGATGCGGCTGCAGAAACAGCCCCTCCGTCCAAAGTACTTTACTGTCCCAGGACACCGGGATCTCCTCTCAGTTGCGGGCACGCGCCAGCGGCGCGGTGCGCATCAGTCCTTCAGCCTGTCCAGCTGATCCTTGTAGGCACGCGCGAACTCGCGGCTGAACAAGTCGTGAAAATCATTCTCAGCCTGGTCGGATATCTCTGCATAAAGCTGTTCATAGACGTCCCAGTATTGTGCCTTTTTGCCTCGCAAAAGACCCTTGAGGCCGCCTTTGGTTTCGATCTGGCCTTCCAGCGCCTTGGGGTCGAGCCGCTTCAGCACGCCTTTCAGCGCCGCCTCCATGCCGGTGACCATCGCCACCTCATGCGCCTTGATGTCGCGCAGCGCTTCTTCGGCAGCGGATTCCGGGCTCAGGTAGCCTTTGGTCGCCGGGCGGACCATCGCTTCAACCGCCTGTTCAGGCGTGATCGAGAATTTCAGCGGATTGTTTCCGCCGGCCGAGATCATCGTCTGCTCAATCCGGAATTCCGACTTGATCGAGGTCCGCGTCATCAGGATTTCGCGCAGGCCGGTGACCAGGGTCCGCATCACCCGGCCCATGCGCGCCATGGTGCTGGCCTGTTCCGCCGGATCGAGGCTGACTTCGGCGCCCGCGCCCTTCAGGAACGCGGCCACCGCGTCCTGCGCCTGCGCCGGAGGTGCTGCCGCGGGTCCAATGGTTTTCGCTTCCCCGGCAGCCGTATCCTGCACCGGCGGTATCTCGGTCGGCGGCGCAGGCGGCACTTCCGGCGGTGGTGCTGCGGGCGGAGTTTCCGGCACCGGGGAGGGAACCTCGCGCGGCGGCGGCACGGGTTGCGGGTCGGGGTCAGGCGCCGGGGTTTCCGGCTCGCCTATACCGGACAGGAAATCATCGTCCCAATCGTCCGGGATCATATTGGACTGCGCTGCACGCACTGCAAACCCGTCCGAAGCGGCCGGGTTGTGGTTGGCAAGACTCGCGCCCTCCCCCTCACGCCCGTCGCTGGCTTTTTGAAAGAAGGGATCTTCTTCCTCGCCCAGGGGCGGCAGCAGCTCATCAATCGGATCCACCGGGTTCAGCTGTGCAGGCCCCTTCAGCCCCTCGCCCAGCAGATCATCCAGGAAATCACCGCCCGGCCCGGCATCTTCCAGCAGCTGCAATGGGTCCGGCGCATTGGCGGCATTGCCGTGCGAGGCCGCCCCCTGCGCGGCGGGTGCTGCAATCATGCCGCCGATATCCGCCAGATCGTCGCGGATTTCCACCACCAGCTCATAGTTGCCGACGCACAGCACATCCCCGTTATTAAGCGGCGTCGGCGTGCGGCCCAGCGGGATCTTGGAATAGTTCAGAAAGGTGCCGTTCGAGCTGAGATCAACCACCACCACATTGCCGTTGTGATCCTCGATTACGCAATGATTGCGCGACAGCTGCTGATCGGGGTCGGGCAGCACCAGATCGCAGCTGGCGCCGCGTCCCACTGTCAGGCTCGGACCCCGCATTGGAACAGGGGCCGCATCGCCGGGCATCGCGCCCGAGCTCTGGAATTTCAGCGTCACTCCCATTTTTGGGCCTAACCTCCCACCAGCACGGTGAATTCACCCTTGACGACCATGCCGCCGCAGGCGGTGTTGTCCAGGATCCGCGCGGCCGGCATCTTGTTGATCAGCACTGTGGCAGAGCCTTTGATGATCGGATGCGGCGCGGGCGCGGCGGTGCACATATCCCCAAGACGGGCGGCCGGCAGCTTCGCCACCAGCACTGTCACCGCGCAGGGCGGCAGGATCGGTGTCGGTACCGGCAGAACCGGCGGCGGCGGGGTTGAGGGCAGCATGCAGGCATGCAAATCCGTCATCCGGGCCTGTGGCATTCCCATACCTTAAATCCTCCCTCAGCTATGCGTTGCCGCTTCCGGCACCTGAACCACCTGTCCCTTGCCGCCACGCGCAATATCCAGCGCCCGCTCTATCAGAACGCCGCCGTGTTCTTCAAACTTATCAGACAATTGACCCAAGGCCACCATATTCATGGCAAAGGCCGCCGCCTCAGACGCCCCTGCCGGGGCCGGATATTGATTCAATTCTCCCGGTCCCAGCGTTCCGGCCGCATATAGCACCGCCAGCGCGCAGTTCACCGTGTCATCATCCACATAGGCATGATCCAGGGTGATGCGCGCCTTGTCGCGGTTTTCCTCCGATGGCTCAAACACCCAGGTCTCCGACGCCGTCAGCGAGGCCGGATCCTGGTCCGAACGCGGCCCGATGTAGTCGCGTGCCGCCAGGCAGGCCCACCACACCCGCTCCCGCGGGGGCAGCAGCACCGCCAGAAGCCGCAGCAGATCGACCAGCGCGCCCTTGCGGTCCAGCTCCTCCAGCACCACGCCTGCCTGCGCCGTCGGCGGCGCCTCCAGCGGAGTTTTCAGGATGACATTTGCCCGCGACAACAGCTTGGCCACCGGGTCAGCGGGCATTTTCACCAGCTTTTCAAATCTTGCCGACATCTGCATCACCTAGTTGATCATCGTGAGGCCGCCCTTCAGGGTCAGCATGGCCTCGCCTTTCACGGTGGTCATCGGCGCCTTGGCCTCAACCATTCCAGAACCTTCGATCTTGATCATCGGCCCATTGATCGTAACACCGGAATTGTCGATCTTGATCGAGGAAGGACCCACGGTCAGCTTGATCTCCTGGCCCGCAGTCATCGCGATCTTGCCCGCGGTCACGTCCACGGTCAAATTGCCCAGCGACACAGTCTCCGTGTGGTTGCCCTGGGCGATGGTTTCGGTCAGATTGCCGGTATCCACGTCCAGGGTCATGTTTCCGGTCTGGATATTCTCGGACTTGTCGCCGGTTTCCACCACCTCGGTGCGGTCGCCCTCATGCACGGTTTCCGTCATGTGCTGCTGAACCGTGAACACATAGCTCTTTTCATCGGCGCCGGTCACTTCCGGGTCGGGCGCATCCATGCCAACCGTCACCGTCGAGCGGTCCTTGACCAGCATCTGATGATCCTTCTCGGCCTGCACCCGCATCAGTTCGCTGTCCTTCTTATCATCGAACATCAGCTCGTTATAGCCGCCGCCCCCCTTGGAGGAGTTGGTCTTGATCCCCAGCTGGGTCTGATCGTCGGGATAGGTATAGGGCGGCATGGTTTCCGCGTTGTAAAGCATCCCGGTGCAGATCGGCCGGTCCGGATTGCCGTCCTCGAACTGGATCACAACCTCCTGGCCCATGCGCGGGATCGCCACCATGCCCCAGTTCTTGCCGGACCAGGGGGTCACCACCCGCACAAAACACGACGAGGTTTCATTGTCCTTGCCTTCGCGGTCCCAATGAAATTGGATCTTGATACGCCCATGCTCGTCGGTCCAGATCTCTTCACCATCCTGGCCGACCACGGTCGCGGTCTGCAGCCCCTGCACTTCCGGCCAGGGGGTCACCAGCGGCGCCCGGAACTGATCGGACTTCAGGATCGCGCTGAAGGTCGAGGCATAGACGTCATGCTCCATCTCTTCGGGCACATCCATATTCTTCGGTTTCAGATCGCGGCGCATGGCGCCCTTGGTCGCAACCTTCTCCGTCTTCTGGCTTTCCCGTTCGCCGTAATCCCAAGCCACCTTGATATGGTGCTCAGTCTCAATGACCAGATATTCCTTGTTGTTTTCCTTCACCGGGTGCTTTTCCATCGTGAAGGTGCTGCCGGTGCCAAGCGTCGCCACGCTTGATGCACCGCGCCAGCGGATGTGCTTGATCGCCTCCGCTTCCATCCGCACCCGCGACCGCTTGTCCCCCAAGGGCGTCTTGGACGGATAACGGCCCTGGTAGTCGTACACTTCGTAGTTCTTGTAGGAGTGGTTCCCCTTGGCAATCGCGGTGGCCGCCGTCAAATCCGCCGAGGGCGTCTCAAAGTTGAAATCATTCAGCGTGACCTTGCCGCGGGTGAGGATTTCCTCCTTGGCCCATTCCGAGATATGCTCTTCGCGGCGGCGGTCACTGTCGTCGCGGGCATGGAATTCAATCGCCGCGCCGCCCTTGATGGGAGAATGTCCGCTGACCCCATCGCACAGCACCAGCTTCTCCCGCGCGGTATCGCCGGCCGGGCTGTCGAAGTAGAAGTAAATCCCCTCTTCCTCCATCAGCCGGCTCAGAAAGGCATAATCGCTCTCCCGGTACTGCAGGCAATATTCGCGCGCTTCGTAGGAATCGCTCAGCTTGTCGGTGAAATCGCTGAAGCCGTGCTCGCTGAACAGCTGCTTGATAATATCGACAGAGGTCTTTTCCTGAAAGACCCGCAGATCGCTGGTCCGCGTCAGCAGCCAGAACCAGGGGCGCACCTCCGCCACATACATCTCATACCCGTTGCGGAAGCCCAGATACTCGACCGAAACGCACAGCCCGTTGAATTGATGCTCGGTCTGTTGCCGCATCACATGCACATTCATCTGCTTGCCGACCAGATCCTGCAGCTTGGGCTGGCTCTTGGTTGCGGCAAATTCGATCGTGGTCTCGGTCAGCTTGCTCAGCCCTTCGCGCACAATCGCACGGCTCATCTGCAGCCCGTCGGTGGAATATGTCCCCGACATCCAGGCGAGGTCGTTTTCATGGCCCTTGCTTACAACCATGGGTCCTCCTTTCCGCGACGGGAACCGGGCCGGAAATCGCCGGCAGTGTTCTCAAACATCCGCATCATAAATCATCCAAAAGCGCGGCGAGGTCTGCATCCATTTCGCCGTCGTCGTCATCGTCATCGCCGTCGTCCCCGAACGACGCCAACAGGTCGTCCAGATCCCCAAGACCATCGTCATCCCCGCCGCCGTCTCCAGGATCCAGATCATCAAGGCCGGGATCATCCCCATCATCTCCGCCCAAATCCAAATCGAGATCCAGGTCATCGCCGTCCTCGGTCTCGCCCGCAGCAGTTGCCGGTTCCGGCATTCCCCGCGGATCAGGCGGCGAGGGCTCCGGCGCCGGCAAGCCGGTCCAGGGCCCCAGAATCTCGCTGCCCTTTAGCGAATTGAAAGAGGTCAGCCGCACCTCGTCCCGCCCCTTGACCGCGCTCACCGCCATGAACCCGCGTTCTTGCGCCAGTGCAATCTTGTCCAGGTCAATATTGCGCTCGGTGCAGGGCAGCGCCACTTGGTCGCCGAACTTGTCGTTCACATAATGATAGGGCATCTCCCCCAAAGTCATGATTTTACCCAGCTGCAGCGACGGCCCGTTCTCACGGAACGACCGCCCCAGCAGGATTGCCACCAGCACCACCGGATTGGCCCAAAGCATGCCCTTCAGACCTTCTGTTTCGGTAAACTCCTCAAAATCCAACTCATAACAAGGTTCGGTCTTCTCGCCATAGGGGCGCCGCAGCAGGAACCGCGGGCTGATCAGCCCCAGATGCCCGGCCTCCGCCATGCCCTGCAGCGTATCCCAGGCGTCCGCGACCAGCTTGGGCCGCTCCGCCTTCGGCGTCTTCAGGAACTCCGGCGAAATCGCGGCAAAGAACGGCGCATCCACATGCGCCGCCACCCGCGCAATTCGGCCCAGCAGCTCCGCATGCGGCGGCGTCTCTTCAAACTGATACATGCCGATCAGCGCCGAATAGCCGCCGCGCCCGGTCTCCTCGTCCAGCGGCGCACCGGTCAAAAGCCGCGCAATCCCGGTTTTCGACAGATCTTCTTCCGCCGCCAGATCCGCCGCCAATTCCTCGGCCGAGATGTCATACAGCATCACATCCAGCGTATCGTCGGCCTCGATCGAGCGCGCCATCAGGTCCAGCGAGCGCCACTGCGCCTCCACCGACTGGAATTCAGGATGGTGCAGCACCAGCCGCATCGCGTGCCCCAGCGCTTCATCCACCGCTTTCTGCATCGCCGCCGCATCCGGGTCCGGCAGCGCCCGGATATGCGGGCCGACGATCCGCGCCAGCAACTCCTCCACCGGCGAGGCCGGGCGCGGGGTGATGCCGGTTGCCCCGATCAACTTCTGAAACGCGCTCAGCCGCCTGTCGGCCGGCACTGAATTGCCCGCCGAGGTCCGCTTCGGCGCCCGCGCCCTGGTGCCGTATTTCTCAGCCCAGGCCTTCAGCGTGCCCGCCGCATGGTCCGCGGTCGCACCGCTTTGCAGCTGTTTGCGCAGTCCCGCCAGCTCAGAAAACAGCTCAACGTTTTCATACAGCTCATCCGGGTGCAGCCCGTCCAGATCCTTCAGCTTCACCGCAATCCCGGCATCCTCTTTGCCGATCGGCAGCACCAGCTCGGTCGCAAAGCTCTCGATCACATCCTCGACCGTGTCAGGATCCAGCAGGATCGCTTTGCGCGCCGCCAGACCATCGCCGGTCTCCAGCTGGCCCTTGGCCGCGCGGCCTGAGAAATCCCCCAGAATGGCCAGCCGGAACCGCTTGCGCTCCAGCTTCTGCAGGTCAGGGCGGTCCGCGCTCAGGGTGCCATAAGCGAATTCAGGATCATCCGGCACGTCAACCGCCGCAGCCTCTGCCGCGGGGTCACCCTCCCCGGCGTCCAGATCTTCTAAAAGCGCGCCCAGATCTTCGCCGCCCGCGTCTCCGGCATCCTCGCCATCACTAGCAGGATCTCCCAGCAGATCATCAAGATCCATATCCCCGTCATCGCCCATCAGGCTGTCCAGGTCGGACTCCGCATCCCCCAGATCGCCAAGCAGAGCATCCAGGTCATCCTCGGCACTGCCGTCATCTGCCGCCTCTTCCGCCGAAGCCTCCTCGCCGAGGCCTGCCAGCAGACCGTCCAGATCGCCCCCCTCTTCCTCGCTGCCGAGATCACCCAGAAGATCATCAAGGCTGGCATCCTCCGCCGCCTCTGCGCCGTCTTCCTCCAGACCGCCCAGCAGCGCATCCAGATCATCTTCGGCGGCGGCATCATCGTCCAAACTGCCTAGCAGATCATCAAGACTGCTGTCGTCTTCATCTTCAGCCGCGGCATCTTCCGGCTCGTCCAGACTGCCCAGCAAGCTGTCCAGATCATCGCCGCCCTCCGCGTCCCCGCCATCAACAAGCGCATTCAGTTCGGAACTGTCCTCATCTGCGGGCGCTGAACTATCCAATCCGCCCAGCAAATCACCCAAGCTGCTGCCATCCTCCGCTGCATCCACGGATGGCTCTTCTTCCAGTCCCCTCAAAAGCGCATCGGGATCTTCCGCGGATACAGGCTCATCCTCGTCAGTCAGGTCTCCCAAAAGACTGTCCGGAGCATCATCGCCGGCCGGCGCCTCCGCTTCCTCTCCACCCTCCGGCAAGGCATCCGGTTCCAGGAGTGCGCTGTCAGCCCCGCCGGCGTCTTCGTCTTCGCCCAGGCCCGCCAGTATGTCATCCGGGACGTCCTCCGCCGCGTCCTCGCCAAGCGCATCACCGCCAAGATCCGCAAGCAAATCATCCAGACCGCCGTCCCCGGCATCGTCCTCCGGTTCTTCCAGACCGCCAAGGATACCGTCCAGGCCATCCTCCTTCACTGGCGCGTCCTCCGGAAGATCCTCCACCAGCCCGGCCAGCACGTCGGCCGCACTGTCCCCGCCGTCAGTTTCCTCGGGCGTTTCAAGGCTGTCCCGCACCGCCCCCAGATCTTCAGCAGTGTCTTCATCCTGTTCCAGGCCGCCCTCCAGCAAGCCTTCGAGAATATCACCGGCCTCGTCTTCCGCCGTTTCTGCAGTCTCGGCCGAGGCCAGGCTGTCCAGTGCATCCTCTGCCGCGCGGCCGGTGTTTTCCTCCACCTCAGCATCGTCCAGCAGGCCGTCCAGAACGGCGTCCAGGCTGCCTTCCTCAACATCGTCTTCGCCCGCTGTTTCAGCCAGGCTGTCCAGCACCGCAGCGGCTTCGCCGCCGTCATCCTCTGCCTCCGGCGCAACATCTGAAAGTTCACTCAGAACGCCGGCAACATCTTCGGTCCCGTCCTCGGCGATCTCCACCGAGGCCAGGCTGTCCAGAGCGGCCCCCGCCGTGTCATCGCCGCCGCCGTCCGCTTCGATCGCGGCCAGTTCATCCAGAACCGATGCGGTCTCATCAGCCGCATCCGCGTCCGGAACATCTGCCGCCGCCAAACTCTCCAAGGCGGCACCCGCGGTATCGTCTTCCGCTTCATCCTCCGCCGCCGTATCTGCCTGCTCCGGCACATCAATATCTGCGAGCGAGTCCAGAACACCGGAATGATCTTCCCGTTCAGTTTCCGCCATTTCCACGGCTGCAAGACTTTCCAGCGCCGCCCCTGACGCATCCTCCCCGCCAGCGTCCGCGGGTTCCTGCGCCGCCAGCCCGGCCAGCACATCGCCGGAGGTATCGGCTTCCACCGCTTCAGGCAGCTCCGCCTGCGCCAACCCCTCCAGAACTGTGTCCGCCCCGTCCTCTTCTTTCGTTTCCGGCACGCCGCCCGCAGCCAAAGCCGCCAAGGCATCCGCCGCGTCGTCCCGCGGTTCGGGGTCTGCCGGTGCGGCGGCGCTCAGCCCGGCCAGCACGTCAGCGGATGCATCTTCGCTTGCAGCATCCTCGGGGGCCGCCTCCCGCAAACCTTCCAGAACCCCCGCCGAGGCATCCTCAGCCGCCTGATCTTCCGGCGCCGCGTCGCGCAGCGCGTCCAGAACTCCGCCGGACGTATCTTCGGGGGCCGCAGCCGCCGGTGCCGCAGCCGCAAGTCCGGCCAGCACATCATCGCTGCTGCCGGCCTCTTCCCCGGGCAGCTCCAGGTTGCGCAGGCTTTCCAAGGCCGCCGCGCTGCCCGCATCCCCCGGCGGCGCCGACACCGCCGCCAGCAGCGACGGATCGTTCAGGATCGTCTCGATCAGCGTCTCAGCGCCGGTCTTGCCGTCCATATAGGCCATCAGATTCTGCAGTTGGGTGCGCGCCTCCAGCAGCGGACGCAGCGCATCCACCTTGGCGGCAATGGCCCCCGGCGAAAAATCCGCCAGGCTTTCAAACGTCAGATCAACCGCCAGATTGCCCTCTCCGGTCAGCGTGTTGGGAACCGTGAATGCCGCGCGCGGCGCCAGCGATTTCATCCGCTCGTCAAAATTATCGACGTCGATTTCCAGAAACTTGCGGTCGGCAACCGCGGGCTGCTCGACCGTGGATTTGCCTGCCAGGTCGCTCATCACCCCCATCACAAAGGGCAGCTGCACCTTTTTCTCGGCGCCATAAAGCTCCACGTCATATTCGATCTGAACACGCGGCGCCCGGTTGCGGGCGATGAATTTCTGCGAGCTGTCAGCCATCGTCCCGCCCTTTCATCTGCGCGATCTCCGCCCTCAGCGCCTTGATTTCCTCGTGCAGCTCAAGGACATGCGCATCCACCACGTCAGTCTCCGATTTGACCAGATCGCGCAGCTGCTCGAATTCGGCCTCGGCCTCCGCTTCCACCGCCGACTGCATGGTGTTGACCAGCAGGCCGATGAACAGGTTCAGGACCGAAAACGCGGTGATCACGATGAAGGGCACAAAGAACGCCCAGGCGAAGGGAAATTCCTTCATCACTGGACGCACGATACCCATCGACCAGCTTTCCAGCGTCATGATCTGGAACAGCGAATAGAGCGACCTCCCCAGGGTGCCGAACCAGGCGTCAAAGGTATCGCCGTACATCAGCGTCGCCATCACCCCGAACACATAGAACACGATCGAGATCATCACGATCACAGCCCCCATGCCCGGCAGCGCGTCCAGCAGCGCCTGCACCACCGCCCGCATCTGCGGCACCACCGACAGTAGCCGCAGGGCCCGCACCACGCGCAGGCCGCGCAGCGCCGACAGGCCCTGGCTGTCCGGCAGCAGACCCACCGACACCACCACGAAGTCGAATATGTTCCAGGCCGAGGTGAAAAAGCGCAGGCCATAGGCAAAAAGCTTCAGCGCCAGCTCCGCCACAAAGATGCCCAGCACCACCCGGTCGATCACATCCAGCAGACCGCCGGCATGGGCCTGGACAGTATCAGAGGTGCCCATTCCCAGGGTGATCGCGTTGAAAATGATCACCCCCAGAATGGCGTTGGTCACCCATGTGCGCTCAACAAATTCCCGGGCCCTGTCCCGGAGCGTCACTGCGGTTTGCGCGCTGCTGTCCAATACAATTCTCCACCCGGTCGTTTGCGTCTTGCCGGGCACATTTGGCGCCCGGCGGTCCTTCATCATCCATCAGGCCGCGTCGAACACGGTCCCGTCCAGCGCTTTGCTGGTGATCACCAGCTGAGTCCTCTTGTCCTTGACGGGATGCTTTTCCATCTTCTTGCCGAGCTCGACCACCACCTTGAACGACAGGTCCGGCGGTTCGACCAGCTCCAGCCCGGATACTTTGATGTCCAGGTTCTTCAGGTCCATCTCGACTTGTTTAACCATGGGGCTTCCTTCCCGCATTTTACCCTCAGGCGCGATTAATCAAACGCGTAAGTGAACTCCCCGCCGGTGACCCCAATGGCGACTTTCTGCACTTCTCTGCCCTCCATCAGGCAGCGCAGGAATTCGTTGGAGATATCCGGCAGCATGGTGTTGGTGACGATGGCGTCGATCATCCGGCCGCCGCTGTCCAGCTCTTGGCAGCGGTTGACGATTTCCTCGACCACGGCGTCCGAATATTCGAACGGCACCCCATGTGTTTCCTGCACCCGCTTCTGGATCCGGCCCAGCTGCAGCTTGGTGATCTCCCCGATCATCTCCGGGCTAAGCGGATAATAGGGGATCGCCACCAGACGCCCCAGCAGGGCCGGCGGGAACACTTTGACCAGCGGGTCGCGCAGTGCCTTCGCCATGCCTTCCGGCTCCGGCATCAGGTCCGGGTCGGAACACAGATCCATGATCGTCTCGGTGCCGACATTCGACGTCAGCAGGATCAGCGTGTTCTTGAAGTCGATGATGCGGCCCTCGCCGTCCTCCATCACCCCCTTGTCGAACACCTGGAAGAAGATCTCATGCACATCCGGGTGCGCCTTCTCAACCTCATCCAGCAGCACCACCGAGTAGGGCTTGCGCCGCACCGCCTCGGTCAGCACCCCGCCTTCGCCATAGCCGACATAGCCGGGCGGCGCGCCTTTCAGCGAGCTGACGGTATGGGCCTCCTGGTATTCCGACATGTTGATGGTGATGACGTTCTGCTCACCGCCATACAGCACCTCGGCCAGCGCCAGCGAGGTTTCGGTCTTGCCCACGCCCGAGGTCCCGGCCAGCATGAACACCCCGATCGGCTTGTTCGGGTTATCCAGCCCGGCGCGGCTGGTCTGAATGCGCTTGGCGATCATCTTCATCGCATGATCCTGGCCGATCACCCGTTGCGCCAGGCGTTCCTCCAGATTCAGAATGGTCTCAATCTCATCCTTGACCATGCGGCCCACCGGAATGCCGGTCCAGTCGCCCACCACGCTTGCCACGGCCTGATGATCCACAATCGGCAGGATCAGCGCCGAGTCGCCCTGCAGCGCTTCCAGCTCGGCATTCTTGTCCTTCAGCTGCTGCATCAGCCCGGCGCGTTCGTCCTCCGTCAACGGGCTTCCGACGGCGCCCTCCGTCGCGTCGTCCCCGGCATCAGCCGGCGCATCCACGGGCGCGGCCCCCTCCCGGAGCTTGGCGCGCAGGTCCAGAATGCCCTCGACAACCGCCTTTTCCTTGTCCCAGCGCTCGGTCAGCCCGGCCAGCCTTTTCTCTTCAACTGCCTTTGCCGCCTCCACCGCCTCGCGCCGGTCAGCAACCTCGTAACCCGCCGTTTCATCCCGGCCGATGATCTCCAGTTCGGTGGTCAGCGCCTCAATCCGGCGCTGGCTGTCGTCCACTTCGGCCGGCACCGCATGCTGGCTGACCGCCACGCGGGCACAGGCCGTATCCAGCAGGCTCACCGATTTGTCCGGCAACTGCCGCGCCGGGATGTACCGGGCCGACAGGCTGACAGCAGCCTCGATCCCCTCGTCCAGCACCTGCACCCGGTGATGGCCTTCCAGCATCGAGGCAATGCCGCGCATCATAAGGATCGCCTTCGGAATGTCCGGCTCGTCGATCTTGACCACCTGAAAGCGCCGGGTCAGCGCCGGATCCTTCTCGATGTATTTCTTGTACTCGGCCCAGGTGGTGGCACCGATAGTCCGCAGCGTCCCGCGCGCCAGCGCCGGTTTCAGCAGGTTGGCCGCGTCGCCGGTGCCCGCCGCACCGCCGGCCCCCACCAGCGTGTGGGTCTCATCGACAAACATCACAATCGGCACCGGGCTCGCCTGCACCTCGTCAATCACCTGGCGCAAGCGGTTCTCAAACTCGCCTTTCATGCTGGCGCCGGCCTGCAGCAGGCCCACATCCAGCACCAGCAGCCGCACATCATGCAAGGCAGGCGGCACGTCGCCGCGCGCGATCCGCAGGGCAAAACCCTCGACCACCGCGGTCTTGCCGACCCCGGCCTCGCCGGTCAGGATCGGGTTGTTTTGCCGCCGCCGCATCAGGATGTCGACAATCTGGCGGATCTCCTCATCCCGGCCGACAATCGGGTCGATCTCGCCATTGCGGGCCTGTTCGGTCAAATCGGTGCAGAACTGCTGCAGCGCTTCGCCCTTGCCCATCGCACCCGGCGCCATCGACCCCGAAGCCTCGCCCGGCTCCGCCCCGCCGCCGGTGACGTTGGAGCCGTCTTGTGCCCCCAGCCGTTCCTCGGGCGAGCCATCGGTTGCCTTATCAAAGTTGTCGGCCAGATCATCAGCGCCGATCCTGGCCAGCTCCGGCGACATCGAGGACAGAATGTTGCGCAGCGCCGGAGTCTTCAGCATGCCAAGCAACAGATGGCCGCTGCGCACCTGGCCCGCGGAATACAGCAGCGAGCCCCAGGCCCAGCCGCGTTCCATCGCATCCATCAGGTGGTCCGACAGGTCCGAGATCGTCGAGGCCCCGCGCGGCAGCATATCCAGGGCGCGGGTGAGTTCGGTGGCAATCTTGCCGGCATCCAGATCATAATGCTGGATGATCCGGTGCATGTCGCTGTCCTGCTGCGCCAGCAGCTGATGCATCCAATGCACCAATTCGACATAGGGGTTGCCCCGCATCTTGCAGAACACGGTTGCGCTCTCAACGGCCTGGTATCCCAGCTTGTTCAGCTTGCCAAACAGCGCCACGCGGCTGATCTCGGTCATCCTAAATCCCTCCCTCTACTCGCTCTTCAGCCCCGGCGCCAAATCCAGGGTACAGATATAAATCATTCACGTCCGGCTGGTCCGCGTCCGGATCGGGGCGCGACCGGATCCAGCTGGTATGCCCCAGCCGGGTGCTGCCGCCCAAGGATGCCCGCGGCACCTCGTCGCCCGCCAGCACCAGGTTCACGTCCCAATCCAGAAAATCCCCGGCATAAGAGCGCACAATCGCCCGCAGCCGTTTCAATGGCTCGCCGCCCGGCAAAAGCCGTTCATAATCTTCCAGTTTCAGCGGCCCGATGCGGATCCGGAACTTGGCCGAGCGGCTCCAGACCTTGTCGCCGATGCTGGTGGACTGGCCCAGGCCGCCAGAGCCCAGCTGCCAGCGGTCATCCGGCTCCAGCTCCAGCCAGCTGGCGACAAATTCCTGCAGCTGCACCGGCACCTCAAAAAACGCCGACAGGATCGACACCAGCCCCTCGGCATTCTTGGCACCCTTGGCCAGATGGCCGGCAAAATGCAGCTTGGCGAGATCGGGCATGTCATCCCGGCCGGTGAACTTGAACCCGTTATAGCCGATCAGCGACGACACCTTGCGCGCCATCGGATCGTCCGCCCGGTCAAAGCTGACGGCGGGCGAGCCCTGCCTCCAGGCCCGGTACAGCAGGCTCATCAGCCGGTGTGTCAGCATGTCGGCAAAGGCCACCATCGTCGGGTCGCGGTGGTTCCTTTTGCGGTCGCGGGCGTATTCGGTCAGATGCAGCGGCAACGGCCCCTGCGGCCCGAACAGGCCGAAGAACCGGTTGGTCAGAACGGCAGGTTTCCCCCCCTCAGCCGGCTTGAATGCGGCAATGGTCGAGGGCGGGAACGCCAGTTCCGCCTCCTGCCCCAACCGCAGCTTGTCCTCGCGCGGGCGGCGGCTTTCGCCAAGACGCGGGGCGTCATCGAAATGCGCTTCCAATACCCGCAGGGCCTGAAAAACATGGTGCTTTTCAGGCGCCATGGCCAACCGGCCATACAGGCTCAGATCGTCCGGCCGAGGCCCTTTTCCGGTCGCCATCTGGCAATTTCCCCGCGTTTTTCAGTCTTCAGGACTGTCTCCGTGAATGAGTTGATGCTGGCATAGCCGCGGAAGAACCGCTCCAGAACGGCCCCCAGCACATAGATGTTGCTGCCCTCGAAATAGCTCTCGTCAAAGCCCAGGGTGATCTCCAGCCCGCGCACCGCGGTCGACAGGATCTCGTCGCTCATCCGCCGCACAATGGGCCGTGCGTCCACCGACAGGATCCCCTCCAGCTGCTTTTCCGTCACCCGGTCGCCCAGCGGCGCATAAAGCCCGACCAACTCGCGCAGCGCCTCTGCCGACTGGCCCTTGCCGGTCTCGGCAATCGACACGTAATTCAGGCTGAGGTGCGAAATCAGCCGCCAGGCGGTATCCCCCTGCGCCAGCGTCGGATGCGGGCGGGTCGGCGACACCGGCAGCGTCACTTTGCGCACCGGACCGCCTTCAGGCAGGTGGAATACATCATCATTGCCAGTAGCCAGCAGCATCGGCAGGTCGCGGTTGGTGCACAGCGCGTTGACCGCCAGCTGCTCCAGCCCCGGGGAATAGGGAACCTGCGACCGGTCCACCAGCGTCAGATAGACTTCCGACCCCAGATAAGAGCTGCGCACCCCGCGCAGACGCTCCTTCTCCGAGCGCTGCCGCATCCGCCGTTTGACGGTGTAATAAGCCGGGTGGCTTTCGCCCGCAGCGGTAAAATCATTGGCGGAATAGAACGGGCGGAAGATCACGTCGTCCTCCCCCTCGCCGCTGATCCCGACCACGCTGTTCAGCCCGTAGATCTCAAAATCCAGACCCGCGGTGCGGTTCGGGATCACATGGTGTTCGGTATCGATCGGCGCAATCCGCACCCGGTCGCAGCGCTTTTCAAACAGGTTCACGGCCGGCACCGTGTTCAGCTTGAACACTTCCGGCATAATGATCGGGGCAATCTCCGGCATACCCTCCCGCAGCAGGATGTACAGATCAACCTCGTTGCCCGCGGATTTCTTCAACCCCGCCTGCAGCCCCTGCAGTTCCACAAACCGGAACCGCTCCGGCATTGCAAAATACTCCTGCAACAGCCTGTAGCCGTCATAGACCCGGCGCGGCTGCGGCAGCAGCGCCTCCTCCGGACTGAACCCCTTTTGCACCACTTTGGCCCCGCGCAGCGGCAGCTGCCAGTCCGCCCGCCGGTCGGTGGAGCGCGCGACGATCCCCTGCACCTGAGTGCACAGCAGCTCCAGCAATGGCCAGCTGTTGCCCGCCTCGCTAGTCAGATACAGGGCCAGATCATCCATCCCCAGTTTGCTGATCGGATCGCCGTCAATCCGCTTGATCCGCAGCCGGATGCCGGCGCGGGCATCATATCCCGCGGCAACCCCCGCCGCGACCAGCTCGCCGCGGCCGTCGATATACTGCGCCTCGGTGATCTGGATCGGCCACATCGTCAGATCGGCAGAGGTGCGGAATTCGCACGGCGTCTGTTCGCCCTCGGTCAGCCGCGACCGCAGGGTCGATCCCCGCTTCAGCACATAGCCGCTTTTGACCGCCGAATTCGCCACATCCGGCTCAAACGATGCAATCATCATCGACGGCGTCGGCGCCAGGTAATGCGGATAGATGATTTCCAGCAGGTTCGACGTGAAATTCGGATACTGCAGCTCCAGCTCCAGCTGGACGCGGGCGGTCAGAAAAGCGGCCCCCTCCAGCAGCCGTTCCACATAGGGATCAAGAACCTCGACCCCTTCCATTCCCAGCCGGGCGGCGATCTTGGGATAGGCGGCAGCAAACTCGCCGCCCATGTCGCGCAAATAGTTCAGCTCATTCTCGTAATGGGTCAGCAGCCGTGTATCCATCTTACATGGCCCTTTCCATTTCCACTTCGCCGGTGGTCAGATCGACCTTGCTGCGCAAATACAGCTCCAGCGGCATCGGCTGCGCCCACATATCGGCACGGATTTCCAGCCCCACGGTCATCTCGGTGGCATCAGTGCCTTCCTGCAGCTGCACATCCACCGACCCTTCGATGATCCGCGGCTCATATGTGGCAATCGCCTGTTTGATCGACCGGCGGATCGATTCGGCCTTTTCACTGGTCGAGGCTTCGCCCGCCACTTCGATCAGCCCGTAGTTCAGCACCGAAGCCGAGACCGACGGGTATCTCCGGGCATCGAAATGGCTTTCCACATTCTGCGTGTTCAGCAGCCAGGACAAATCGCGCTGAATGATGTCCCGCAAGCGCGAAAGATCGATCACCCGGCTCTCGCGGGTTTCCTTCAGATCGCCAGGTGCATTGTCTGTCAGGCGGTCCAGCAGCGATGGCTGCAGGCGCTCGGCCAGTGTTTTATCAGCCATTCTCTACGTCATGCCCATCCATCCGGAGTGTGCGCACATCCATGATGGCAATATCTTCATCGCCAATCGTCAGCAGCCGCTGGCCAAGGCCGGTATAGGTGTCCGCCCCGGCATCCTCCCACACGGTGGCGCGGGCCAGCATCGACAGCCCGTCGGCTTTCTCAGAGCCCGGATACCGCGTCGGGATCATTGCCGCCACCGAACCGCCGCCCGCCAGGGTCAGCGTGCCGGCGGTCCAGACCGCATCGCGCAAATCGCTCGGCTCCTCGGCCTCGAAAGAAACGATCTGCGCAAACGGCAGCCAGTAGTATTTGCCGTTCACCACAGTTTCCAGCACCGGGCCCAGCCGCATATCGGCATCGGCGATCCAGTCGAATGCCTTGCCGTTGATCTGGCCGGGGCTGGCCGGCGCCGCATCAAACGCCTTCGCGCGCAGCTCGGCGGCTTCCTTGGGATTGCCCTGCGCCAGCAGTTTCTGCGCCTCGATCAGATGCGCCAGCCATTCCTCCGGCTCGCCCAGGATCAGCGGCGCCTTTTCACCGGCAAAAACCTTCTCGCGGTACACTTCGCAAATGATCGCCTCGCGGTAGGCCTGCGCCATCACCGTGGCGCCTTCATCCAAACCCGCCGCCGCCTTCAGCTGGGCAATCGCCCGGTTCCAGTCGCCCAGCACGCACAGCAGCTGAAACAGAAAAACCCGCAGCTTGGCATTGCTCGCATCACCCCGGATCTTTTGCTGCAGCGCCTCCAGCGCCGCCCTGGGATCACCAGCTTTCAAATGCTCTTCGGGTGTCATCGGGGTCTACTCCGCAACTAGGGTGGAGGCTGCAAATACGCCGGGAAAAACAGACCCCGGGCGCAAATACGCCCGGGGCCGGCCAATGGTTTTACTCGACCTTGCCGGTCTGAACGTTCCACTTGAAGGTGCCTTCCGTGGTCAGCTTACCGGTTTTCTGGTTGGTCGATTTGTACTCATGCTCGATCGACGCATAAGCCAGCGACCAGGTCTCTTCCGGGATCCCGTCCTCGCTAGCCGAGATCGAGTAGCTGTCGACAACCACGTCTTTCATCTTCCAGACCGAATAGACCAGCAGGCCTGCGCTGGCGCTGTCGCCCGAACGGCACCAGTGCATGATGATTTCCGGCCGCACGGTGCCATTGGCCACCGACAGCGCCAGGCCGTTCGACGCTTTGCCCATCTGCGACGTCAGCTCAATCTTGCCGAAGTTGGAGTTTGCATGCATCCGCTGGGTCGAGCCCAGATCGGTCATTTCAACGGCACGCTCGACGTTCCAGCTTGCGGACTGGATGACAATCCATTTCTTGTGCTGTTCCTCGGTGGCGTCACCCTCGACATCCGAAATTTGCACAAACATGTTAGCAGCCATTTTTCTATCCTTTCAATAACTAAGATCTCTACTGCACTATGATCGTTTGAGGCTGGGGAGTGGAAAATCAGCCTCCCTTTTCCGAGGGCAGTTTGGATACCAGCCGCAGCGAGACAGAAAGCCCCTCAAGCTGGTAATGCGGGCGCAGGAAGAATTTTGAGGTATAATACCCCGGGTTGCCCTCGACCTCTTCCACAACCACTTCGGCGGCGGCCAGAGGTTTGCGCGCCTTCTCGTTCTCCGAAGAGATATCCGCGTTAAAATCAACATAGTTGTTGATCCAGTCCTGCAGCCAGGACTCCATGTCCTGACGGCTTTTGAACGAGCCGACCTTGTCCCGCACCATGCACTTGAGATAGTGCGCAAACCGGCATGTGGCGAACAGATACGGCAGCCGCGCCCCCAGATTGGCGTTGGCGGTGGCATCCGGATCGTCATATTCGGCCGGTTTGTGCAGCGATTGCGCCCCCATGAAGGTGGCCACATCGGTGTTCTTACGGTGCAAGAGCGGCATCATGCCGTTCTTCGCCAGTTCCGCCTCGCGCCGGTCGTCGATGGCAATTTCGGTCGGGCACTTCTGATCGACGCCGCCATCGGTGGTCGGGAAGGTGTGCGAGGGCAGGTTTTCCAGCGTGCCGCCGCTTTCCACGCCGCGGATCCGCGAGCACCAGCCGTACATCTTGAACGAGCGGGTGATGTTCACCGCCATGCCATAGGCCGCGTTGACCCAGCCGTATTTGTCGCTGGTGGCGCCTGCGGTGTCTTCTTCAAAGGCAAACTCGTCAACCGGGTCGGTCTTCGAGCCATAGGGCAGACGGCCCAGGAACCGCGGCATCGCCAAGCCGACGTATTTGGCATCCTCGCTGTCGCGCAGGGACCGCCAGGCGGCATATTCCGGGGTCTGGAAAATCTTGGTCAGATCGCGCGGGTTCGACAGTTCCGACCAGCTGTCCATCTGGAACAGGGTCGGCTTGGCGCCGGTGATCAGCGGCGCATGCGCGGCCGCGGCGATCTTGGACATCTCGCCCAGCAGTTCGATGTCCGGCGGCGAGTGGTCGAAATGATAATCCGCCACCAGCGAGCCGTAGGGCTCGCCGCCCAGCTGGCTGAATTCCTCGGTGTAGATCTTCTTGAACAGCGGCGACTGGTCCCAGGCGGTGCCCTTGAATTTCTTCAGGGTCTTGGACATCTCCTTCTTGGTGATCGGCATCACCCGGATTTTCAGCTGCTCATCGGTCTCGGTGTTGTTGACCAGATAATGCAGACCGCGCCAAGCGCTTTCCAGTTGCTGGAATTCCTCGTTGTGCAGGATCAGATTGACTTGCTCGGTCAGCTTCGCATCGATCGCCGACACAATGCTCTCGATGGAACGCAGCGCATCGTCGGACACCAGCGCGGTGTTTGCCAGCGCCTGCTCAGCCAGGGTTTTGACGGCGCTTTCAACAGCCGTCTTGGCCTGATCCGACTTGGGGCGGAATTCCTTTTGCAGCAGGCTCGCGAATTCGGCCGAGCCAAAGGCGGATTCGCCGGCAGCGGCTTCCGCCTGGAGTTCTTCTTCAGCCATCTTCGTCCTCCCCTCTTATTCTTCGCTCTCGGCGTCGCCGCCGGGTTTCGGCTGCGCGGCCAACGTCTTCAGCAGGCTCGGGTCCTGGATGATCTTCGAGATCAGATCCTCGGCGCCGGTCTTGCCGTCCATATAGGTCATCAGATTTGACAGCTGGGTGCGCGCCTCCAGCAGCTCGCGCAGCGGCTCCACCTTGGCGGCAATTGCGGCGGGCTTGAAATCGTCCATGCTCTCAAAGGTGATGTCGACCGCCAGATTGCCTTCGCCGGTCAGCGTGTTGGGCACGGTGAAGGCGGCGCGCGGCGCCATCGACTTCATCCGGTCATCGAAGTTGTCGACGTCGATTTCCAGGAACTTGCGGTCCGCAACCGCGGGCTGCTCCACTTCGGATTTACCCGCCAGGTCGCTCATCACGCCCATCACAAACGGCAGCTGCACTTTCTTCTCAGCGCCGTACAGCTCCACGTCATATTCGATCTGGACCCTTGGTGCCCGGTTGCGGGCAATGAATTTCTGTGAACTTCCGGCCATCTAGGTCTCCTTACTCGTCTTGCTTTCACGGCGGCCGCGGCGCCGTGCAGCGCGGCAGGCCCCGTGTCAGTCGCCGTGTCAGTCGTCGTCGTCTTCGATCCCGCCGATCAGGTGGACATTCTCCACCCCCTGCGGGGCCATGTCATTCATAATGGTGAGGAAGTCGGCCCCCACCAGTTTCTTCGCCCGCTCCAGCAGGATCGGCAGCGGGCTCGACGGCTCCCGCCGCCGGTAATAGGCAATGATCCGGTCCAGCGCGCTGGACACATCCGCCGGCGAATTGATCACCCCCGGCGCTGCCGCCGCGGCAGTCCCGCCAGCAGCCGGTGCGGCCTCTCCGGCGTCGTCAGCCGCTGCATCCTCTGCAGCGCTGTCATCGCCGGCCTCTTCCTCAGCGCTCATGTTGGCGTAGGCACGGATGCGCTTGGCGATCTGCTGCAGCAGCTTGATCAGCGTGCTCAGATCCGGGCCTTGCCCCGGTGTCTGCTCATCGAACACCGCCGAGATCGCCCGGACATTCTCTTCCGCCGACACGATTGCCGCAAGCCTTGCCGCCACGATTTCTTCGTCGCTGTCCTGAAAAGCGGCGCCGATGGTCGCCGTGTCGGGAATATGCTCCATGCTTTCGGGGGCGGTCATCACCCCTTCGGCGATCTCGATGTCGCGCAGGCAGAAGCGGCCGAAACCGCGGCTTTCGGACAGCGGCGCCCGGCGCAGCGAGCGGTACAGCGGCGATGGCCCCGCCATTCCGTCCGGCTGGCCGCACAGATCCTGCACCGCGTTGATCCGCATGGTCGGGTCGCCGTCGTCCTCATCCAGCTCCGGGTGGCAGCTCTCCCAGAAGCCCTCCAGGCAGCCGCGGATATAGGCCGTCGCATCGGCAAAACCGGTCAGCCCTTCGGACTGCAGCAGTGCATCGGCCAGGAACACTGCGGCCCGCAGATCATGGCTGCGCTCCAGCACCTCCAGGGCTTTCTTTTGAACTTCGCGGTAATCCGGATCCGTGGCTTCGATCGTCTCGTTGCCCACAACCGACTCTTCCCCCGGCTGGGCGGCCAGCTCCATCTCTGTGAAGGCTGGATCGTATTCGAGGTTCTCGCCGCTGGGCGCGTCGTCCCCTTTGGATTGCAGTAATGCTGCCGGATCCATTGTCTCGCTTGCCCCCCGCTATTTTTCCGGTTCTGCGGCTCTATTGACTTAACGTCAAGCAGCCCCCACCCTTTTCGGGCCTGGTGGTTAAGGCTGCCCTAATCTGAAACTAAAACTTGACCCCAAGTGAGCCTTATCGGCATCCTAAAGTCAAATGTTTTCACAGCTTTTTGCGGCGGGCGAATAATGAGTATTGAGCGCATTTCCGGCAAGGAAGTCAAAGCGATGGTTCGCGAGGGCTGCAAGAAACGGATGAGTTTCGCCTTCTGTCTGGACCAGGCCAAAGACCCGCTGCTGATGATCCAGCCGGGCAAGAAACCGGAAACCCTGAAGACCCCGATGAAGAAGGAGGGCGGCGGCCCGCCGATGGCCTGGGGCACCTATGTGGTGCGCTCCGGCGAGATGGAAATGACCTGCGAAAGCGCGCCGCAGCGGATGGTCACCGAGCTGAAGACTTTCCTCCGGCGCAACAAACCCCAGGTCAACGTGCTGTTCTATGATGACGGCGGCAACCTGCTGGACAGTCTCAAACCGGAAAAGGCCGAGGGCCAGGCGGCCGGGGAAGAGGCAGCCGATATCTCCGCCTCCGGCATCGACCCCCAGGCCATCGCACCGCTCAAGCGCCGCCTGAAACGCATCCAGCCGCGTATCGGCCTGGCCCCCGGCCCGCTGGAGCTGAAACTCAAACGCGCGCTCGCCAGATCCGTCAGCCTGATCAACGACGGCCGCCTGCAAGAGGCCGAGACCATGGTCGTGGTGATCGAACGCGCCGTCGCCCGCATCGGCCAGGACCGCGAGGATGAGGCCAAATCGATGAAACGCGGCCAGCGCGAGATGGACCAGCGCAGCTTGGGCGCCCAGGTCAAGCGCGCGCAATCCTTGCAGGCCAATGTCGCCCGCGCGCCGGGCGAGGTCCGCGATCGTCTCGGCCGCGCCCTGCATGTGGCCGCCCGGCATCTGAAACGCCGCGATCTCGACTCGGCCCGCGACGCCATGGACAAGATCGAAAAGGCGCTGACCGCCCTGGTCTGACCGCGAAACAGCCCGGCCCGCAGCGGTTGCGGGCTGGGCATCCCACCGGAACCCGGAGACAGTGATGCCCCTGAAACGCCTGCTGACTGCCCTCACCCTGATCTGCCTGCCGCTCACCGCCGCGGCTGAGACCGGTCCGCTGCGGGTTGAGCTGAACAAGACCGAGGAGATCGAAGGCGGCGGCTGCCGCGCCTTCTTCCTGTTCCGCAACCAGACCGGCAAAAGCTTCGAAGGGTTTGAAATGTCGCTCGCCATCCTCGACGGCCAGGGGGTGATCGACCGGCTGCTGTCGATCGACGCCGCCCCCCTGCCCGTCCAGCGCACCACTCTGAAACTCTTTGAAATCCCCGAACTCAACTGCAGCAACATCTCGGAAATCCTGCTGCACGACATCACCTCCTGCCAGCCCCAGAACCAGGACCAGATCGACTGTTTCCCGTTTCTGGAGCTTGGCTCCCGCGCTGCCGCGCCGCTGGTGAAATAGGCCATGAGCGGCACCTGGGAAATCTTCGGCACCGGCGGACCGGTGATTGCGCTGCTGGCGCTGATGTCACTGCTGTCGCTGACGGTGATTGCGGTGAAGCTGATCCAGCTCTGGCCGGTCCGCTCCGGCCGGGCCGCCCGCGAACAGGCCTTGGCGCTCTGGAGAAGCGGCGACCGCAAGCAGGCGCAGGACAGTGTCGCAGGCGGCAAATCCCCGGCGGACCGGGTGATGCGCTATGCCATGCAGGCCTTGCAGGAAGGTCTGCGCGGGCCCCTTCTGCAAGACGAGCTCACCCGCCGCGGCAATGAGGAAGTGAGCCGGATGAACGCCTTGATCCGCCTGCTGGAGCTGATCGCCATGGTTTCACCTCTGCTCGGCCTCCTCGGCACTGTGCTCGGCATGATCCAATCCTTCCAGGAGCTGGAACTGGCGCAGGGCGCCGCCAATGCCTCGGTGCTTGCGGGCGGCATCTGGCAGGCGCTGCTGACCACCGCCGCGGGCCTTCTGGTTGCCATCCCCGCCGCCGTTGCCGCCGGGCTGTTTGCCGCCCGCATCGACGCCGCCGCCCAGGCCATCGAAAGCGCCGCCGGCCGCCTGCTGCTGATCGACGGGTCGCGCTGACACGGGAGAGCTGCCATGAGGATCCACCGGCCCGCCCGCCCCCGCGCCCTGATTTCGCTGGTGCCGATGATCGATGTCATGCTGATCCTCCTGGTGTTCTTCATGGTGACCTCCACCTATCTGAACCTCGACATGATCCCGGCGGTGAAACCCTCCGAAGGCCCGGCCGCCAGCCCCCGGACACCAGCGAAAACCCTGATGATCCGCCTCGGCGCCGATGGCGTGCCCGTCCTGCGCGGCACGGCGCTGACCACAGAAACCCTGCACGCCGCCCTCTCCGCCGCGGTGGCCGATGCCCCCCTGACCCAGGTGGTGATCCTGCCCTCCGGCGCCGCCCGGACCCAGGCCCTGATTACGGTGATGGACAGCGCAGCACTTGCCGGCGTCACCCGTCTGCGCGTGCTGCGGCTGGAGGCGGCGCCATGAAACTCAACCGCCCCGCCCGCAGCCCCCATTCGGAAACCATCATCGCCCTGATCGACGTGGTGTTTTTCCTGCTGGTGTTCTTCATGCTGATCGGCCGGATGGACGCCACCGCGCCGTTTGATGTCCGCCCCGCCACCGCCGTCACCGGCCGCGACATGCCCGCGGGCGGCATCACCCTGGCCATTTCCGCCAGCGGCGATCTGGCCCTCGACGGCGATGCCATCCCCCGCGAGGCCCTCTCCCCTGCCCTCTCCGCCCTCTTGGCAGAAGACCCGGAGCTGCGCCTGCGCATCAACGCCCACCGCGCAGCTGAATTGCGCCGGGTGCTGCCGCTGGTGGCCCAGGGCGAGGCGCTGGGGTTCAAGGACGTGGTGCTGGTGGTCACACCGGAAACCGAAGGATGATGCGGGCCCCTGCCATATGGGCGCTGGGTCTTGCGACCTCGGCGCTGGTCCACGCCGCGGGCGCTGGCGCGCTGCTGATCTCGCTCACCCCCGACCCGGTGCCGCAGCAGCCCAACCCGGAAAGCCGCCTCAACCTGCAGGCCCACCGCATCCCCCGCTCCGAGGCCGTGGCGCAGGCGCCCGAAGGCGAACAAGCCCCTGAAAGCGAAGCGCAAACGCAGGGTCTTGATGCCGGTGCCATCCCCCAGTCGCAGGCCCGGCCGCAAGCACCCGCAGCGGACCGCCTCACATCCGCCGCGCCTGCGGCGGCAAACCTTGCTCCCTCAACGGCACAGGCTCCTGCAGCTGCCCCGGTCCGGACCGCCGGAAACAGGCTCGCCAGCACCGCTGTCCCGGCCGTCAGCCTGGCCGGCTCCCGCCCGGCCCCGCAGCAGGCCAATTCCGCTGAGCTGCCCTCCGCAACTGCGGCACCTGCCCCAGCAGCCTTTCAACCGGCGGTGCCCGCGGCACCCGCGCCCATCCTGCTGGCCGCAGCGCAGGATCCGGGCGTCCGGCTTCCGGATACCGCTGCCACGCTGACCGCCGCCGCTGCCGTCCCCCCCGGTGCCGCGGCCCTGCCGCAAGCCGCTCCCGCCAGCCAGCCCAGCCCCGAGGCACAGCCCGAAGCCGCCCCGCTGGCCGTCGCCGCGCCCAATCCGCAACACACTCCGGCCGCCGTCCCCGATGCCCCCCGCATCAAGGCCGCGCTGGCCTTCCAGGGCGGCTTCGGCGATATCGACCCGGTCTCCCTCGCCGCGTTTCAGGCCTTCGTGCAACCCGGCGATGCGATGGCCGAAGGCGCCCCCCTGCGCGATGGGGTTGCCGGTATCCTCGCTGCTGTGCCCTGTTCCCGCCTGCAGGCCGCCTTTACCCCCGAAACCGCCACGCTGGAGGTGCGCGGCCACCTGCCCGAGGACGGGCTTCGCCGCCCCGTCCTGGCCGCACTTCAGGCCCGGATGGGGGCCGATATCACGGTCTCGGATCAGATGCGCCTGCTGCCGCGCCCGCAATGCGGCGCGCTGGCGGGGATTGCAGGTGTCGGCCTGCCGCAAAGCACCGACCAGATCACCAATCCGCTGCTGGTCGGCGCCGATGCCCATGCCCGGGTGCTCGACTATTCTGGCGGCGAACGGTTGTTTTTCGACCTCACCGCGCCGGACTACCCGGCCTATGTCTATGTGGATTATTTCGACGCCGGCGGCGCAGTGCTGCATCTCGCGCCGAACGCGCAGGCGCCGCTTGACAAGACCGCCCCCAAAAGCGCCCTGCGTGTCGGCGCCAGAGAGGCCGGCGATCCCGGTCTGCAAATCACTGTCGGCCCGCCCTACGGCCAGGAAATCGCCGTCGCTTTTGCCGCCTCGCACCCGCTTTATGCGGATCTCCGTCCGCTCAGCGAACCCGCGGCCCCCTACCTTGAGTTCCTGCGCGTCCAAGTTGCACAGGCCCGCGCCGAACACCCTGATTTCAAAGGCGAATGGGTCTATTTCCTGATCACCACCCATGCTCCGTGACCAACTGACTGAAAGCGCAGAACTCCCGCGCCCGCAGACCCGCGGCTTGTGCCGCCAGGCCTTGGCGGCCTTGGGCCGGGCGCTGCGCCGACGCGCAGCGCGCTCCCCCGCCCTTTACGGGATCAATGGCTGCGCCGGCAGCCGCGCGGCACGCGTGGTTCACCCTTGAGGCCGCAAAGGGCGGATTAGCCTCGGCATGGCGCCTTGAGGGCAGAACTGCCGTTAACCGCTTCTCAGCCAATGACCCCGCAAATGCTGCTTCGCGAAAGGTCTGCTTTTCCAAAGGTGGAACCCAGCGCTGTGCCCAGCACAGCGCCGCGCCCAACGGCAGAGGTGCATTTTCAAATGCACCGCAGCAGGCGGGAGCCCTCCCTGCCCTGTTTCAGCCCAGCCCTGTTGCAGCAGCCCCTCAGCCGGTCACTGGCAACCGCCCGCCGCCCAGCTTTTCAGCGTCTGTTTCAAAACCCCGCCAAACGGATGCTGCTTGCCCAGCGAGCGCTGCATGTTGAGGCTCAGATAGGTGTTGCCCTGGGTGCAGAGCCGGTCCCGCGTCCACTGGTGGCAGGCACTGCAGGTTTGATCCTTCCAATAACTCTCCGGCAGGCCTTCAATGGGCGGAAACACGGGCGAGCGGGTCACCGCCTCGGCCAGGGTCAGCCCGGCAATCTGCGGCATCTCCGACTGCATCGGGCTGGCATAGGTGACCGGCCCCGCCTCCGCCAGCGCCGCCGGCGCGGGATCCGGCTGCAGCGCCGCCGGGGCCGCCTCATCGCCAGCCGCCGGGTCCTGGCTTGCGCCGGCTTTCACCGCCGCCGCTTCCGCCGCCGCTATCCCGGCAAACTGCCCCTCCGGATAGGCCATCAGATAAGCCTCATACGCCGCCTGGCTGCCATCGTCCTGCGCGGCCTGGAACATCGCCGTTTCCGCGTCCGCAGCGGCCGGTGCGGGAGCCGCCGCCGGCGCTGACGCAACCGGGGCGGTTGCAACCGGCGCTGCCGCAACCGCCGCCCCGCCCTGCAATTCTTCCGCCATCAGTTCAGACAGCAGCCCCCGCGCCTCATCGGCGTATTTACCATCGCCGTAGCCGCGCAGGTACAGCATGATCTGCATCGCATCCCGCGACGCCTGAACCGACTGCCAGAACTGCGCCTCCTGCAGTTCCGCAGCGCTCATCACCTGTTCAGGCTCGGCTGGCAGGAACACAAAATCACTCACCAGCGAGGAGGTGTCCCACGGCGTCTGGCCGCCGCCGCTCAGGTCCAGAACCGCCCGGCGCACCTGCTTGAACACCTGTTCCACAGGCCGCCCCGGCACCGTGATCTCGCGCGCCAGCGCCTCGGTAAAGGGGCTGTTCGCCCCCTCGCCGTCCAGCGCCACTCCGCCCGGCGCCGTGGCATAGGCCAGAAAGGTGCCGGTCGGCGCCTTCATCTCTGCCAGGCCGGTTTCATTCAGGTCGGCAATGTCTTTGAACGGGTTGTTGCGGCAGGCGTCCAGGATCACAAGATTGGTGCGGTTCCTGGCCGAGGCCATCTGCCGCAGAACCGACTGCGCCTCCACCGCCATCAGATCCAGATCGGCCGCATCCGCCAGCGCCACATCCACTGGCAGCAGATAGTTGCTGCCAAAGCTCTGCACCCCGTGGCCGGCATAGTAAAACAGACCGGTTGCGTCCTCTCCGGCGCCGCGCAGCTTGCGTCCGAACTGGCCGATGGCGCGCTTCATTTCAATCTGCCTGGCATCCGCGGCAAGCGTCACCTCAAAGCCCAGGCGCTCCAGCGTCTCTGCGATCAGCCGGGCGTCGCGCACCGGATTGTCCAACGGCGGCACCGCACCGTAAGCCGAATTGCCGATCACCAGCGCCAGCCGTTCTTCGGACAGCACCTTGCCCCCCCAGCAAGCCGCCGCAACAGCCAGCACCACCAGCCGGACCCAGATCATCAAACCACGCACGCATCTGCTCCAATTCTCGCCCCGCAGGGCAGCTTCGCAATTCTTAAGGGTATTTGGTTACGAAACTATCGTGCCCTTGCGCCCGGCAGCAAGTGTGCTGTTAGTCTGGGCCCGTCTCTTTCGTCCCTGCCTGCTGGCGGGAATTTCACGTTGGCAACCCGAAAGGATCGCGCATGATACGTATAACTCTTTTATTTTTAACAGTTTTCTCATTTCTCATCCGCCCGGCCCTGGCCGCCGGCCCGTTTGAGCACGGCTGGCAGCTCAACCCTGACTCCTCTGCCATCCGCTTTATATCGATCAAAAAGGGCAGCATTGCGGAATCCAGCCGCTTTGCCGCCTTCTCCGGCAGCATCTCCGGCCAGGGCGAGGCCAAGATCCACATCGCGCTTGATTCCGTCGATACCTCCATCGACCTGCGCAACGTTCGAATGCGGTTCCTGTTCTTTGAAACCTTCACCTACCCCGAGGCGGTGGTCACCGCCCGGATCGACCCGGCGCAGATCGCCGATCTTGCTGCAGTGCAGCGTAAACAGATCGAGCTGCCGGTCACCGTGTCGCTGCATGGGGTCACGGCAGATCTGACCGTACCGGTAGCGGTAACACTGCTCGGCACCGACCGCGTCGCCGTTGCCACCGTGCAGCCGGTCATCCTCAAGCTTGAGGCGTTCAAGCTGAACCCCGGCCGCGAAAAGCTGGAGGAAGCCGCGGGCGTCACCATAACCCCTGTCGGGCTGGTCAGCATGGATCTGATGTTTGACCGCACCGCCCCGGGCAGCGCCTCTGTCCCCGCGGGGACAGCCGCCGCCGGGGCCGCCACTGCGCTGGAATCCAGCGGCGACTTCAGCCGCGAGGCCTGTGCCGGACGGTTCGAAATCCTGTCGCAAGGCCGCAGCGTGAATTTTGCGCCCTCCACCGCCCGGCTTGATGCCAGTTCCCGCGACTTTCTCAACAGTCTCTCGGATATCATCCGCCGCTGCCCCGGCATGGTCGTCGAGGTCGGCGGCCACACCGACAGCCAGGGCAAAGCCGCCTGGAACATGCAGCTGAGCGAAAAACGCGCAGCGGCGGTCAACGGGTATCTGCAGGAAACCGGCATTCCGGCCGCACGGCTGGTGGCCGTTGGATACGGTGAAACCACACCGCTGGTGCCCAACAATACGGCGCAGAACCGGGCGAAGAACCGCCGGATTGAGTTCAAGATCCTGAACTGACCCGCCCTTCAGATCGAAAATCGCCGGCTGTCCCCGCGGGGACAGCACCGGAAAACCCAAAGGCCCGGCACCTCTGCCGGGCCTCTTTTTCCCACTCCCGCCCTGTCGCTGCCTGCGGCCCTTCCTCTGTCCCCGCGGGGACACTGCGGGCTTTCGGCCTGCCGCGGCGG
>NZ_JAXMOX010000012.1:0-39444 GCF_034669605.1 Leisingera sp. | reverse complement strand
GCCCCACGCCCAAAGCCGCCAAGCGTTTTCCGGCACAGCCGGAAGACCTGCGGGCGCGGGAGTGCCGCCTGCCCGCAAATGGAACATCAGGGTACCGAGACCAGCTCGATGTCGAACACCAGATCTTTGCCCGCCAGGAAATGGTTTGCATCCAGGGTGACAGTCTCGTCGCTGACCTCAACCACCGTCACCGGCAGAACCTGGCCGTCCGGGCTTTGCATCTGCAACTGAGTTCCCAGCTCCAGCGGGATATCCCCGGGAATGCCCTCGCGGGGGATCTCCTGGCGCGCGGCGGGGTTGATCGGACCGTATGCCTCGGCGCAGGGGATTTCCAGCGTCTTGCTCTCTCCCTCGGCCATGCCTTCCAGCCCTGCATCCATGCCCGCAATCACATGCCCTGCACCGACGGTGAATTCCAGCGGATCTCGGCCCTCGGAACTGTCGAAAACGGTGCCATCCGTCAGCTTGCCTGTGTAATGGATGCGCACGGTGTCGCCGTTCTTTACCCCGGTCATATGACCTCCAATTGGTTGCGGGTTGATAAAGGGGCGCAGCCTAGCGTCCGCGAACGTGATGTAAACCCGTATGGGTACAATTTCCCGCTTTGCCCGCCCAGGGCTTCGTGCGACGCTCCAGCAAAGGGAGAGCCCCATGCCAATCACCACCTGTATCTTTGACGCCTACGGCACCTTGTTCGATGTGGCCGCTGCTGCGCGGCAGGCCGCCAGCGAACCGGAGTTTCCGCATTTGCAGGACAATTGGGCCGAGCTGGCCAATCATTGGCGGCTGAAGCAGCTTCAATACACCTGGCTGCGGGCGATCACCAATGCCCATGCCGATTTCTGGAATGTGACGCAGGACGGGCTGGACTGGGCGATGGAGGCGGCCGGCCTGGCAGGGGATGCGGCCCTGCGCCAGCGGCTGCTGGACCTCTACTGGCAGCTGCGAGCCTATCCGGAAGTGCCCGCCATGCTGAACGCCCTGAAGACCGCCGGCATGAACACCGCGATCCTGTCCAATGGATCCCCCGCCATGCTGGACGGAGCGGTGCAATCCGCCGGCCTGGGCGATGTGCTGGATGACGTGCTGTCGGTAGAAAGCGTCGGCATCTTCAAGCCCGACGCCCGCGTTTACGATCTGGTTGGCGCCAGGTTCAACTGCGCCAGGGAGGAGGTGCTGTTTGTCTCCTCCAACGGCTGGGACGCGGCGGGGGCATCGGGCTATGGGTTTGTCACCGCCTGGGTCAACCGGGCAGGCGAGCCTGTGGACCGGCTGCCCTGGACGCCGGCGCATATCCTGCCTGACCTGACAACAATTCCCGACCTGGCCAAAGGATGACCCTACACATATGCCGTTTTTCGAAACCTCAGACGGGCTGCAGCTTTATTATACCGATGCCGGGAAGGGTGTGCCGCTGCTGTGCTTGGCAGGCCTGACCCGGGACAGCCGCGATTTCCGGTATTTCGCACCTCATTCTGCAGGCTGCCGGATGATCACTCTGGACGCCCGCGGACGGGGGCGGTCGGATCATGATCCGGGCTTCATGACCTACAATGTTCTGCGCGAAGCGCAGGATGTGCTGGAACTGCTGGACCATTTGGGATCGGACCGCGCTGCCATTCTTGGCACGTCGCGCGGCGGCTTGGTGGCAATGACACTGGCCGCCATCGCCAAGAACCGGCTTGCCGCGGTGGTCCTGAATGATGTCGGCCCGGAGATCCCCGCAGACGGCATTGCCCGGATCATGGGCTACGTGGGCCGCCGCCCGGCAGCAAAGACCCATGCGCAGGCCGCAGAAGCGCTTGCTGCACTGATGGCGCCGGCCTTTCCCGGCGTCCCGGCTGCACGCTGGCGCGAGGAGGCTGAGGCATTTTACGATGCAGGCGCCGGCGGGCTCAGCCTGCGCTATGATCCGCGCCTGCGCGACGCGCTGCTGGCACAAGCGGAGGCAGGCCCTGCCCCGGATCTCTGGCCTTTGTTCCAGGCTTTGGACGGCCTGCCTTGCGGGGTCATCCGCGGCGCGAATTCAGACATTCTGAGCGCAGGAACCTGCGCGGAAATGCGGCGCCGCCTGCCAGCGCTGCAAGCAGTGGAAATTCCGGACCGCGGCCATGTGCCCTTTCTGGACGAGCCAGAGGCGGTTGCCCTCATCCATTCAGTACTGGACCAGATCAAATGACCTCAATTACCATGATCGAAGCGGCGGCAGCGCGGCTGAAAGGCCATGCCCGCGTCACGCCGCTGCTGTCCTCGCCCTTTCTGGACGAGATCTCCGGGCGGCGCCTGTTCGTGAAGGCGGAATGCCTGCAGCACACCGGATCCTTCAAGTTCCGCGGCGGCTGGTCGGCGGTCTCTGCGCTGGCGGAAGAAGACCGAAGGCGCGGGGTCATCGCCTATTCCAGCGGCAACCATGCGCAGGGCGTGGCCGCAGCGGCCAAAGCGCATGGGGCGCCTGCTGTGATCGTGATGCCGGCCGACGCGCCAAAGCTGAAGATCCAAAACACCCGCGACCTGGGCGCCGAGGTGGTGCTTTATGACCGTGCAGGCAGGGAAAGCCGCGAGGCAGTGGGCGCCCGGTATGCCGAGAAGGGCGGGCTGACGCTGATCAAACCCTATGACGAACCGCAGGTGATTGCCGGTCAAGGCACCTGCGGGCTGGAGATCGCGGAACAGGCCGCTGCCGAAGGCATCACCCGGGCAGACGTTCTGGTTAACTGCGGCGGCGGCGGATTATCCTCGGGGATCGCCCTGGCGCTAGAGGCGCGCGCGCCGGATCTGCGGGTGCGCCCGGTGGAGCCGGAAGGGTTTGACGATGTGACCCGCTCGCTGGCGGCCGGTGAAATCCGGCAGAACCGCAGCCAATCCGGCTCAATCTGCGATGCGATCCTGACACCGCAGCCCGGTGAGATCACCTTTCCCATCCTCAGCCGCTTGTGCGGGCCGGGACTGGTGGTAAGCGAGGATGAGGCGATGCGGGCGATGGCGCTGGCCTTCTTGCGGCTGAAAATCGTACTGGAACCCGGTGGTGCGGCATCGCTGGCGGCGGCCCTGTTCCACCCTGACAAGATCGATGGCGAGGCGGTGATTGCAGTCGCCACAGGCGGCAATGTGGATGCGGCGCTGTTCCAGGAGGCGCTGGCGCGTTATGCTTGACCTCTGACCGAACGGAAATCCGTACGGCTGGCAAGGGGGCCGTTCATGACACGTTTCACCATCGCCTCGTTCAACGTCAAAAATCTGATCGGACCGGAGCGGGAATACTACCGATTTCAAAGCTACACGCCTGAGGAATATGCGTGGAAGGCGGATTGGATGGCTGACCAGCTGCTGACGCTGAACGCGGATATCGTGGGTTTCCAGGAGATCTTTGAGGAGGCCCCGCTGCGCCAGGTGATTGCCGAGGCGGACCGCCGCGGAGCGGAGGCAAATGCAGCCAGCATTCCCGACCCGTCCAAGCGCTATCACCGGAAAGCGATTTTTCAGAAGCTGGCGTATGGTTCTTATGACGAGGCAGCGCTGGCTTTCGCTGCGAACGTCAATGACACCGGCGCGCCTGGACAACGGCGTCCCGGTCTCGCGGTGCTGTCCCGGTTCGGCTTTGAAGGAGAGGCAGAAGTGATCCAGGAGCTGGCACAGCCGCTGGACATTCCCATGGCCTGCCTGGGTGAGGAAGAAGAAGCCGGTTTCTATACCCTGCGCCGCCTGTCGCGGCCAATCTTAAAGGTCCGCGTACCTGTTGGAGGACAGGTCATCACCGTTTTCAACTGCCACCTGAAATCGAAGCTGGGCGAGTACATCACACCGCAGGGCGCGGATTACGCGCCGGAAACCGTGCTGACGGCTTATGACGCCGCAGGCCGTGCCCTGGGGTCCTTGAGGGCGGCATTGCGGCGGATGGGAGAGGCCTGGGTGCTGCGCCGTGCAATTCTGGACGAATTGGAACAGGGCCGCCCGGTGATGGTCTTGGGGGATTTCAATGACGGCGAACACGCTGTCAGCAGTGAAATCATCTCGGGCGAGGCCCCCTTCAAGAATTACGCCTGGATGCTGCGCCATGATGCCCGGCACGGCGGCGACCGCTACAGCGAGAAAGAGGACACTCAGATCCGCGAAGCAATCGACCGGGTGCGGCTGCGATCAGCCGAGAATATGTTCCTGAAGAAAAGCCTGCGCGATGTGGTCTACACCACTGCCTTTAACGGAGTGCATGAGAGCATCGACCAGATCTACATGTCGCGCCATTTCGACCCTGCCTGGAGCGGCGCGCTGGGGGGGATGCAGTACTACAGCGTGTTCAACGACCATCTGACCGACGGCAGCCACCCTGAGGCGCCTTACAACAAGCTGGCCTCCGATCACGGGCAGATCATGGCCCATATTGAGCTGCACGGCTGAAGGACGCAGGAGAATCCAAATTTTCCGGCCAATTTTCTTACCCAAGAAAATTTCCCAGCCCGCGGCAGGCGGCTGGTTTACCTCGTCGCCCCGGCGCAGGTAGAGTGCGGTGGAACAACCAAGAGGCGCTCCATGCAGATCGCAGACCTGGGCGATGTCCAGCTTCACTACCGCATTGACGGAAACGCGGATGGCGCGCCCATCGTTTTTGCCAATTCTCTGGGCACGGACCTGAGGGTCTGGGATGAGGTAGTGGCGCGCCTGCCCGCGGGCCTGCGCATCATCCGATATGACAAGCGCGGCCATGGGTTGTCGTCCTGCCCGCCGGCACCTTATTCGATGGGCGCGCTGGTGCGCGACGCAGAACGGCTGCTGGATCATCTGCAGGTGCGGGATAGCATGTTTGTGGGGCTGTCGATCGGCGGCATGATCGCACAGGGGCTGGCAGTGAAGCGGCTGGACCAGATCCGGGCGCTGGTGCTCTCCAACACCGCCGCCAAGATCGGCACTGCAAAGATGTGGAAGGACCGCGTGCAGACGGTCCAAGCGCAGGGTGTGGAGGCGCTGGCCGATACCGTGATGGAGCGCTGGTTCTCCAGAACTTTCCGGGCCACGCCCCAGCTGCAGCTTTGGCGCAACATGCTGGTGCAGCAGTCCCGCGATGGCTATGCCGGCTGCTGCGCGGCAATTGCCGGAACCGATTTCTATACTCCAGCCAGCGGGCTGCGGCTGCCGTGCCTGGGTATCGCGGGCTCTGAGGACGGCGCCACCCCGCCCGATCTGGTGCGCGAGACGGTCGATCTGATCCCCGGCAGCCGGTTCCACCTGATCCGCCGCGCTGGCCATATCCCCTGCGTCGAGCAGCCGGAGGAATACGCAGAGCGCCTGACCGCCTTCCTGCAGGAGACCGGGCATATTGGCTGAGGTTCTGCTGGTTCATGGATCCTGCCACGGCGCCTGGTGCTGGCGTGATGTTGTCCCGGCACTGAAGGCCGGCGGCCATACAGCGCGCACGATCACCCTGCCCGGCCATGGCGACGGCCGGGATCCGGCAGGCGTCACGCTGGCAGATACCGCTGATGCCATCGCAGCGGCCTCCACCCCGGACACCATCGTGCTGGGCCATTCCTGGGGCGGCTTTCCGATTTCTGCCGCTGCAGAGGCCGCCCCGGAAAAGCTGCGCGGTTTGATCTATCTCTGCGCCTACATCCCGGTCAGCGGCAGTTCCCTGATCGATATGCGCAAAGCCGGGCCGCGGCAGACGCTGACGGGCGCGACGGCCAAGAACCCGGCCGGCACTGGCTACAGCTTCTTGCCTGATACCGCACCGGATTTATTTTATCACGATTGCCCGGAGGAGGCCGTTCGCTATGCCATGCAGAATCTCTGCCTTCAGCCGATCCGGCCTCAGGACACACCGATCCAGCTGACTGAGCGGTTCTATGGGGTGCCCAAGGCCTATATCCGCTGCACAAGCGACCGGGTGATCCCGCCGGAATACCAGGTGCAAATGGCGGCACAGCTTCCGCCGCATCTGGTCTATGAAATGCAGACATCCCATTCGCCCTTCTTTGCAGATCCCAAGGGCCTCGCGGATCTGATCGGGCACATCGCAAAGGACTTCTGATGGCAGGTTCCGTCTTTGACAGCCAGGTTTACGGTGATCTCTTCAGCAGCGGCGAAGCCAGCCGCCTGTTCTCCGACAGCGCAGAGGTGCGCGCCATGCTGCTGGTGGAAGGCGCGCTGGCCAAGGCGCAAGGCGCGGCCGGGGTTATACCCCAGGAGAGCGCCGCCGCAATCAGCCGGGCCGTGGTGGAAATCGCCGTCGATCCCGGTGTTCTGAAGCGGCCTACAGGACAGAACGGCGTGCCGGTGCCGGGGCTGGTGGCTGCGTTCCGCGACGAGATGAAAGCGCCGGAACATGCGCAGTACGTGCATTGGGGCGCCACTTCGCAAGACATCATGGACAGCGCGCTTATGCTGCGGCTGCGCCAGGTGCTGGCACTGGTGGAAACGGATTTAACTGCAAGTGTGAAAGCCCTTGGCACATTGTCGAAAACACATGCGGAGCTGCCGATGGCAGCGCGCACTTATGGCCAGCACGCCACCCCCACCAGTTTTGGCGCGGTCGCAGCGGGCTGGGGCGCGCCACTGCTGGGGTTGATCGAGGAACTGCCCGGCTTGCGCCAGAGCTGCCTGCTGGTGTCCTTGGCAGGTGCTGCCGGAACCTCATCTGCCTTGGGGCCGCAAGCGGCGGAGGTGCGCGCAGCCATGGCCAAGGGGCTGGCGCTGGGTGATCCCGGACGCAGCTGGCACACTGACCGCACTCCGGTCCTGCGGATTGCGGATTGGCTGGTGCGGGTGACGCTGGCATTCGGCAAGCTGGGAAAGGACTGCACCGCGCTGGCGCAAAGCGGCGTCGGGGAGATTTTGCTGGGCGGTGCCGGCGCTTCCTCGACGATGCCGCAGAAACAGAACCCGGTCGCGCCTTCGGTTCTGACGGCCTTGGCGCGGCAGGGCAGCGGTCTGCTTTCTGTGCTGCAGGGAGCAGCGATGCAGCAGCATCAGCGTGACGGAGCAGCCTGGTTCACCGAATGGATGTGCCTGCCCCAAATCGTGCTGGGCGCCGCCAGTGCTGCAAAGACCAGCAGGGCGCTCTGCGCCGGTCTCGCACCCAATGCGGCGGCCATGGCATCCGCGTTGTCGGACGGGCTGGGCATGATCCACGCCGAGGCACTGAGTTTCGCCCTCGCCGCAGAAATGCCCCGGCCCGATGCCCAGGCGGCGGTCAAGGCGCTGTGCCAAGAGGCGCAGTCCACTCAAACCCCGCTGCAGGACCTGGTCGCGCGGGAATACCCGGATCTTGATACGGCAGCGCTGTTTGATGCGTCGCAACAGATGGGCCGGGCCCCGTGGGACGCCTTGCAATTTGCCATAAAGGCAGGAGAACTGGGCGGCGAATAGAAACCGTCGAGGAGAGCAGGATTGCCTGCGCTGACAGCGAAAACAGGCAAGGGTGCCGGGGCAGAACACCAAAGCCGCCTGTCCCTCGTCTTTGTCCTGGCGACCGTGATGATCGATGCCATGGGCATCGGGCTGATCATGCCGGTGATGCCGGGCCTGATCACCGGGGTTCAGGGCGGGTCGCTGGCGCAGGCGGCAGTCTGGGGCGGTGTCCTCAGCACTGTTTTTGCAGTGATGCAGTTCCTGTTCAGCCCGATCCTCGGCAGCCTGTCCGACGCAGTGGGGCGCAGGCCGGTGCTGTTGGTCTCGCTGTTTGTGATGGCGCTGGATTACCTGATCATGGCCCTTGCCGGCACCATGTGGCTGCTGCTTCTGGGCCGTATCCTGGGCGGCATCACCGCCGCCACCCATTCGACGGCAGGCGCCTATATCGCCGACATCTCGCCGCCGCAAAAGAAGGCCGCCAATTTCGGCCTGCTGGGTGCGGCCTTTGGTGCCGGATTTGTGCTGGGCCCGCTGATGGGCGGATTGCTGGGCGAACTGGGTACCCGGGCGCCGTTCTATGCCGCTTCGGTTCTCGTGCTGGCAAACTTCGCTTTTGGCTGGTTTGTGATGGGCGAGACGGTTCAGGACAAGAACCGCCGCCCATTTGAATGGCCCCGCGCCAACCCGTTAGGCGCCTTCCGCGCGGTCGGGCGCATTCCCGGCATCAAGCCGCTGCTGTGGGTCTATTTCCTCTATTCTGTTGCCATCTACGTCTACCCCGCGATCTGGGCCTATTTCACGCTGGAGCGGTTTGGCTGGCAGCCGCAGGTGATCGGGCTGTCGCTGGCGGTTTACGGTATCTCGATGGCTTTGGTGCAGGGCTGGCTGTTGCGCTACACGGTGACTTGGTTCGGGGAGCGCCGGACGGTGATCTGGGGGCAGCTGTTCGACTTTGCCGCCTTCGGCATTCTCGCATTCATCTCCAGCGGCACTCTTGCGATGCTGCTGATCCCGGTCTCGGCCCTGGGGGCGGTTGTCCAGCCCGCACTGCAAGGAATGATGGCACAAGCGGCAGAGGACAACCAGCAGGGCGAACTGCAAGGGGTGCTGACCGCCGTCAATGCGCTGGCGATGATCCTGTCGCCGCTGATGATGACGGTGGTATTTGCCCGCTTTACCGGCGAAGGCGCTGGCCTCTACCTGCCAGGTGCGCCGTTCCTGCTGGCGCTGCTTCTGATGGCAATCGGCTGCGCGGTGTTCCTGCGCAGCAAGCCTTCCGTAGCGTAATTGCGCCTTCGCCCTGCCGTATTCCGGCTTGATGCAGCCCGACCGCCGCGCCACGCTGTTTGAAAACGGGGAGAGAGACCATGCAAACCATCAAAGCCGCCGTCTGCCATGAATTCGGCGCGCCGCTTGTGATCGAGCAAGTGCAGCTGGCACCGCCCGGGATGGGCGAAGTTGAGGTCACACTGGACGCAGTAGCAATCTGCCACAGTGATATTTCCTATGCCGAGGGCGCCTGGGGCGGGCATCTGCCGGCAGTCTATGGGCATGAGGCCGCCGGAGTGATCACCAGTACCGGCAGCGGCGTGCAGGGGTTTGCCGTGGGCGACTCGGTTGTGGTCACCCTGATCCGCAGCTGCGGCACCTGCCCCTCCTGCGCCGGCGGCAGGCCGGTGATTTGTGAAACACTCTATGACACCGTGAGCGGCCCGCTGAAAACCGCGGACGGCAAGCCGCTGGATCAGGCCATGGCTTGCGGCGCCTTTGCCGAGAAGGTGGTGGTGGACCAGCGGCAGATCGTGAAAATACCGGAAGATATGGGCAAGGATGCCGCGGCGCTGGTTTCATGCGGGGTGATCACCGGGGTGGGCGCGGTGGTCAACGCGGCGCAGCTGCGTGCGGGTCAGGATGTGGTGGTGATCGGTGCAGGCGGTGTCGGCCTCAATGCCATCCAGGGCGCCCGAATCGCTGGCGCCCGCCGCATCGTTGCGGTGGATATGAGCCCGGAGAAACTGGCGATTGCCAAGGAGTTCGGCGCCACCCACGGGGTGCTCGCCACTGAAGAAAAACCATGGAAAGCCGCATTCAAGGCGCTTGGCGGCCGCGGTGCGGATGCGGTGCTGATCACCGTTGGCGCCATCCCAGCCTATGAACAGGCCCCCCGGTATCTGGCGCGCGGCGGCAAAGCGGTGCTGATCGGCATGCCGCATTCCGGCGCCAAGGCCAGCTATGAGCCTGTGGTTTTGGCGGCCGTGGGCCAAGGGCTGATCGGTTCCAAGATGGGGGACGTGGTGATCCAGCGTGATATCCCGTGGATGGTGGATCTCTACCAGCAGGGCCGCTTGAAACTGGACGAACTGATTTCCGGGCGCTGGACTTTGGAGCAGATCAACGAGGCCATTGCCGATACCAAGACTGGTTCTGCCAAACGCAATGTGATTGTTTTCGGCTGACACTTTCAAGGTGGAGCGCAGAACATGCTCAAATTTCTGACCGATCTCTTTAAACCAGAGACCCCCAAGGCGCCGCCGGTCACCTCGGAGACCTCGGCCGGTTTCGGTGCCGGCGAGGCCGCCCCCTTTCTGACGCGGCTCGCCAATAATCCCCGGTTCGGGCTGCCTGCGGAATTCACCGCCGCCATCGCGGATACCCTGCCTGGCTTGGACATGGACGAAACCCGCCGTTGGCAAATCGACGGCGCCTTTGACGGAGCCAGGGTGCAAATCGATATCGAGGTTTGCGTGGACAGCATGGGGGCGCCGGGCCTGGCCTTCTTCAGTACAAGGGCTGCAATTGATGAAATCGACAAGGAATTGGCCGCCTTTGCCGAGGCTTCGGAGAGCTAGACCATGAAACTGCAAGATCTGGATATCATCGTAACTGCACCGCCTGCCCCGGGCTGGGGCGGGCGCTATTGGATCCTGGTGAAAGTCACAACGGACACCGGCATCACCGGCTGGGGCGAATGCTACGCGTCATCCGTGGGCCCTGATGCGATGACCCATGTGATCCGCGACGTATTCGAGCGCCACATGGCAGGTGAGAACCCGGAAAACATCGAACTGATGTTCCGCCGCGCGTATTCCTCGGGGTTTACACAGCGCCCGGACCTCACAGTGATGGGTGCGTTCTCGGGTCTGGAAATCGCCTGCTGGGACATCCTGGGAAAGGACCGCGGACGGCCGGTGCATGCGTTGCTTGGCGGGCGGATGAATGATCGCATCCGTGCCTATACCTACCTCTACCCGCTGCCGCATCAGGACATCATGCCGTTCTGGACCTCGCCTGAAATGGCTGCCGAGGCCGCAGCACAAAAGGTGCGCGAAGGCTTCACCGCGCTGAAATTCGATCCCGCCGGCCCCTATACGATGCGCGGCGGGCATATGCCTGCGATGTCGGACATCTCCTTGTCGGTGGCGTTCTGCAAGGCGATCCGCGAAGCCGTGGGCGATAAGGCAGACCTGCTGTTCGGCACCCATGGCCAGTTCAGCACCGCCGGTGCCATCCGCCTGGGCCAGGCAATTGAACCCTTTGCCCCGCTCTGGTTCGAGGAGCCTACCCCGCCTGACAATATCGAAGACATGGCCCGCGTTGCCCGCACCCTGCGCATTCCTGTGGCCACAGGTGAACGACTGACCACAAAGTCAGAATTTGCTGCAGTGCTGCGGGCTGGCGCCGCCGAGATCCTGCAGCCGGCCCTGGGCCGTGCCGGCGGGATCTGGGAAATGAAAAAGGTCGCGGCCATCGCAGAAGTGTTCAATGCACAGATGGCGCCGCATCTTTATGCAGGACCGGTGGAATGGGCGGCCAATATCCACCTCGCCGTCTCAATCCCGAACATCCTGCTGCTGGAAACCATAGAATCCCCCTTTCACGATCAGCTGATCAAGGGGTCTATCCGCGCAGAGAACGGCTATGTTACCGCGCCCAGCGCACCCGGACTGGGCATCGAAGTGGACGAAGATCTTGCCCGCGCCCATCCGTTCACCGGAACTGACTTGCACCTTAACATGCAGGAAGCGCCCTGTGATTATTCAAATGGCAACGCCTTTGCCGGTGGCTCTCCGCCGATCGTGGATTGAGATTGCAAATCCTGGGTGACTTGACCGGAAGAATAGCGGCACTATGCGGCATACAATCTTCCAGGATGCCGCATAGTGCCTGCCCAGAACAATGACCTCATCGACTTAAAAACGTCAATCGGCATGCAGGATAGCGCCGCAGCAGCGGCCGCTTTCCTCAAAACGCTTGCCCATGAAGGGCGGCTGATGATCCTTTGCCATCTTGGCACCGGAGAGAAGTCTGTGGGCGAGCTGGAAGCCCTGTTGAACATGCGTCAAGCCGCGGTCAGCCAAATGCTCGCCCGTCTGCGTGAAGAAGGTCTGGTTGCCACGCGGCGGGAAGGCAAGACAGTTTTCTATTGCCTGACTGATGGCAACACGCAGCAATTGATAGCCTTGCTGTACAGGCAGTTCTGCAGCGGCGCTTGACCGCTTCTTCCCATAGACGCTGGCGGCCCCGCACGTTTTCCAGGTTCTATTCCTGCGTTGCTGCAAGCAGGACCGCGCTGCGCATGGCGCAGCGCCACGCCCAACCGGGCAGGCGCATTCCGCGAAGGTGCCGGAACGGGCGGGAGACCCCGCCTGCAGAGTGTCAATCGTCAGACCGGACCGTTTGAGTCTGCACTCCCAGCCCCTCGATCTCCAGCCGCATCACATCGCCGGCCTGCAGATAGACCGGTTGCGGTTTGCACCCCATACCGACGCCCGGCGGTGTGCCGGTCGCGATCACATCGCCCGGATGCAGGGTCATCAGCTGGCTCAGATGCGAAATGATCTGTGCCACGGTGAACACCATCGTGGCCGTGTTTCCAGTCTGCCGCCGCGTGCCGTTCACATCACAGGTCAGCCACAGGTTCTGCGGGTCCGGCACCTCGTCCCGCGTCACCAGCCAGGGACCGGTTGGCCCGAAGGTGTCGCAGCTTTTGCCCTTGGTCCACTGGCCGGTCAGCTTGGTCTGATAGTCGCGCTCGGACACATCGTTGACCGCGCAATACCCCGCCACATGGTTCAACGCGTCGTCTTCGGAGACATATTTGGCTGCAGTGCCGATCACCACGCCCAGCTCGACCTCCCAATCCGCCGCCACTGAGCCGCGCGGCAGGATCACGTCATCGTCCGGTCCGCAAATCGACGACGTCGCCTTAAGGAAAAGAATTGGATGCTCTGGCAGCGCCATGCCCATCTCTTCCGCGTGATCGGTGTAGTTGAGGCCGATGCCGAGAAACTTCCCCGTCTGCCCGACACAAGGCGCCAGCTCTGGATCTCCTTCCACCAGCGGCAGCTCCGCCGGATCCAGCACTGCCAGCCGGGCCAAGGTTTCGTCCCCCAGCACCGCACCGGTAATGTCCGGCAGATGCGCGGACAAATCCCGGACTGCGCCTGTGCTGTCCAAAAGTCCCGGCCGTACTCCTCCGCTCGTGCGGTACCGCAGAAGTTTCATGTTTTTTCCCTGTCTGAATGTCCAGATTAATTGGAGACGTAGCCCGCCACCACTTGCAACAGCTTGAATGCGGTGGAGGCGTCATTTTCCACCACTGCCAGGAATTCTTCCTCACCAATCCGCAGGCAGTTGAGATCGGTCGCCGCGATCATGCTCAGCGCCCGGGGTTCATGGCGGATCAGCCCCAGTTCCCCCACCAGCCGCCCAGGGCCAACCGTGGTAATCAGCCGGTCCGCACCGCCCGGTTGCGGCAAGTAAAGCTCTGCCTCGCCTTCAAGGATCATATACGCCCCGTCCGACGCCTTATCATCCTTGAGAAACACAACCTCTCCTGCTGCGGCATCATACCAGCGGGCGCCGAATGCCAGGAGGCGCAACTGGCGCCGGTTCAGGCCCGAGAACAGTTCCGTCTGTTCCAGCGCCCTGAGCTTTCGGGCAAGATCCTGGCTCGCCGCTCCATCGCCTGCCGCCACGACCTGGGCCTCGTCGCTGACCAGACGGCCCTGGCGCAGCTCAAAGAAGACGTCAAACACATCCGGGCTCTGAAAGCTGGGGGCCAGGTAGATCAGCGTGGTTCCAGGCAAAAGCTTTCGCAGGTTCTTATGCACCGCGACGCGGGTTTCAATATCATAACTTGCCATCGCGGAATCAAGGATCAGGATATCCGGTTTCTTGATTGTGGCCCGGCAAAAGGCCAGCGGCTCAGCAAAACTGGCGGCCAGCCCCTGCCCGCCCACAGCAATCGGCATGTCAAAGATCAGTTCCACCACCTGATTACGCAAGCCTTCACGCACCATCAGTTCTGAGACAAGTTTGCGTACCTCATCGCCCTTGGCGCCGGCAGCATCCGATATCTTGCCGAACAAAGCGTTTTCCAGAACCGTCAAAGTGGGGGCGATGGCCTCTTCTGCAAATGGCACAAAGCCGGCGCCCAAGGCCTTTAGCAAGCGCATCCCATGGCTGCGGCGGAAGCCCAGGATCCGCTCTTTCATTGTCTCTTCAAATGCCGGGCCGATCTGTTCCGCCGAAATGGTGAAAGGCACGATCAACAGCTGAGCCAGTTCCTCGCGGCTCAGCGCCGCCGCATTTACGGTTCCGGGCCGGTCGACCAGCAACAGCGCCGTTTCATAGGCGCCCACATCCAATCCCAACTTGCGGAACAGGGGGTGACCCGTGCCGTCCATACCGAAGATCTGGCGCAGCATCTCCACCACATCGCGGGTCAGCGCCACCAATCCTTCGTCCAGCCCCAGCTGCTTCAGCTCGTCGAGGAATTCCGCATGCCCATGCAAGACCTCGCCGGTCAGGGCCTGCTGCGAGGCTGCAAACAGCAGGTTTTCCGCAACCGGCAGCGCCGGGTTGTATGCCTCCGGTTCCAGAAAATGCACATGCACGTCCAGACCGGCGTCCAGAATGGCCTTGCGCACCGATGGGCGCAGCCCGACTAGCCGCTCCGCCAGATCCGGGTGGTCGGGCGCTTCGAAACACTGTTCGATACCGCGGCGGAACAGAGCAGTATCGGATCCGATCCCCTCAACCAGCTGCAGCCACCAGCTCCGCAGCTCCGTCTCGCTGGAGAAACCAGCCAGCTTGGGGTCAAGCCAGGGTGCATCAAAGGGATCCGGGCTGTTGCCCGCGCGTTTGGCAATCTCCAGCTGCTGCAAGTCCCGGGCCGCGCCCAAGGGGCGCAGCCGCATTGGCATCATCACGTTGTCGCCAAAGGATCCCTGGAAAAGAACCGGCCGCGAGGTAGCATAGCCGATCCGCGCCGCCACCGTAGCCTGGTGCAGCCCGGTGAGGTTCTGATCGGCCACCGTCACCGTTCCCGTTGAGGGCAGTATTTCCCGCGTCAGCAGTTCCGCCAGAGCCCGGCGGTCTTCCTCGGAGGGGGCCGCAATACCGATGACCTGCCCTGCGGGGAAGGTTGCGCTCAGCTCTTCCAGCACCGGATTGCCATCCGTGTCACGCACATTGACCGCATCCAGAACCACGTCGCCGCGCAAATGCTCCAGCTCCTCTGGCTCGCCGCTCAGCAGCTTTTCATCCACCATGCCCTTAGGTGCAAAGCGGTCGAGGATTACTTCCCAGCGCAAGCCCATGTCCTGGGTCTGGTTGTAATAGGTCAGCAATTCCTTCCAAGGTGATGCCAGATCCTTGTAGGCTGCCAGCGCCGCGACCAATGCGCCCAACGACACCTTGCCCTGCAGCACCAGAAAGCCGCCGACAGCATAAAAGAAAAACGGCGTCAGCTGGGTGATGAAGTTGTTGAGAAACTTCATAAAGAATTTTTTCTGGTAGATCTCTAAGCGGATGTCATACAGCCGCCCCAGCCGGGCTGTGATGATCGCCATCCGGTAACGCCAGCCGCCATTGATCCGGAGCGTCGAGGCGCCTGCGGCGCTTTCGCCGATCTCAGTGGCCAGTGCCCGAACCTGTTTGATGCGCTTTTTGTTCAACAAGTTGATCTGCCGTTGCAGCATCGGGATCAGCCAGCCTTGCAGCGGAATGAGCGCAATTGCGGCCATCCCGAACCAGAAGTTCTGCAGGAACAGGAAGAACAGGATAGTCAGCATCTGCCCCGCTTGCAGCACCGGCTGGCTGACCGCATCCCCCATCAGCCCGCCCATCGGCTCGGATTCGGAGGTGACCATCGACACCAGTTCGCCTTGGCTGACCCGCTCAAAGTAAGGTTGCGGAAAGCGCAGCACCCGGGCGATCAGCTGATAGCGGAAGCGGCGCAGCATTCGCTCGGCCAGCACCCCCTTCATGGTATTGATGCGCATTTTCAGCAGGCCGTGGCATAGCACCGACACCAGAAATCCGCCGCAAAGAATCCACAGGAACGTCAGCTGATCAAAGCTTTGCCCCAGCAGGGTTATGGTGGAGCTCTCAGCACCGATCGCATCGTTGATGATCCGTTTCGGCAGCTCCAGCGTCAGGTAAAGAAGCGGAAACAGGCAGGCCGTGACCAGCAACAGCACCAGCTGGTCGCGCTTCGAGTACTTCCAGATGAAACGGAACAAAGAGCGTTCGATGGGGAAAGCTCCATAAATGGCGGCTTTGGAGTTGGACTGTCTTATGGGTAGCGCGGTTTGGCAGGCACAGGCAATGGGCAGAAGACCGTCCTGTCCCGTTGCGGCATCCTGCCGGCGCAGCAATTGCCAGACGGTGAAAAATCCGTAAGGTTCCAACGAGGTATCCTTGCTGGAGGTCAATAGGTTTGCCGGAATATGTCGGATACGTTCTGCTGCTGCTCTGCGCTTTGCAGGTCAAGCACCTGTTTGCCGACTTCTTTCTGCAAACACCCAAGATGCTGTCCGGCCGCTGCGCCTATGCCCATATGGGACGGGCCCAGCATGCGGGTATCCATGTGATCGGCTCAGCCCTTGTTTATTTGCTGTTCGGCGCACCATTGGCATTCATTCTAGTTCTGGCTGTGCTGGAGTGGGTGATTCATTTCCACATTGATTTCGGCAAAGCCCGTTTTTCCGAACGCAAGAAGCTGCACCCGCAGCAGGCGATGTTCTGGCAGGCGATGGGTTCTGACCAGGCTTTGCACCAGTTGACCTACATCGCCATGGCCTGGGCCTGGGTGAAATACGCGGCGGCGTGACGGCAGCCGTGGGCTGAAGAACGCCCGCATCCCCCAAAGTATCGTTGCAAAGAAGGCGCTGACTGGCTGCACAGCCATCTGCTTTAAGAAGATACTTCCGCCGCTGGAAAATTTTCTAAGGCACAACCGGCTTGTCCCGTTTGATCGTACGCAGCACCACATTTGTCTGAGCGCTGGCGACCGCTGGAAGACGGAACAGAAATCCCTCCAGAAACCGGTTGTAGGCATCCAGATCCGGAGCCAGCACGCGAAGGTGGTAGTCGGCCTGTCCTGTAGTGGCGTAACATTCCTGCACCAGCGGGCTGGTTTCTACTGCACGGATAAATTCCACCAGCTTGTCCGGATCGTGACGTGTCAAATGCACATGCACGATGGCCTGGAACCCAAGTCCCATTGCCGGAGCATTCACCACTGCGCCATACCGCTCGATAATGCCCGCATCCTCCAGCGCCCGCACCCGGCGCCACAGAGCAGAGGCCGACATGCCGACGGCTTCAGCCAGGTCAGCATTGGAAATGCGGGAGTCTTCCTGCAGCAGGGTGAGGATACGGCAATCGCGATCGTCAAGTTTCATGGTTCGGTCACTTTCCCCGCCAAATCATAATATTCTGGATAGCTTACCCAAAATTATCCTCAAAATCAGAAATTCAGGCAAATCTCTTCAACCTGAGTGGTTTAAATTTCCGGACACCACATTCTCCGTGCAAGGACACTCCAAGATGACCAAGCTGAGCCATGATTTCCGCAGCTACAAGCTGGAAGACCGGTACGAAAAGACCCAGGGCCGGGTTTTCCTGACCGGCACCCAGGCCTTGGCCCGGATCATGCTCGATCAGGCGCGCCGCGATCGGGAAGCGGGGTTGAACACTGCGGGTTTTGTCTCTGGTTACCGTGGCTCGCCTTTGGGGGCGGTCGATCTGGAATTCTGGCGCGCCGAGGACCGGATGAAGGAAAACCGGATTAAGTTCATGCCAGCGGTGAACGAGGATTTGGGCGCTACCGCGGTTCTGGGCGCCCAGCAGGCAGTGCTCGATCCGCATTGCGAGGTCGAAGGCGTGTTTTCCATGTGGTACGGAAAGGGTCCGGGGGTGGACCGCTCCGGCGATGCGCTGAAGCATGGCAACGCCTATGGCTCCTCCGCAAAGGGCGGCGTACTGGTCGTAGCAGGCGACGACCACGGCTGCGTCAGCTCCTCGATGCCGCATCAGTCGGATGTTGCGTTCATGTCCTGGTTCATGCCGGTGCTGAACCCAGCGGACGTGTCCGAATTTCTGGAATTCGGCGAGTATGGGTTTGCCCTTTCGCGCTATTCCGGCACCTGGGTGGGGTTCAAAGCTGTGTCCGAAACCGTGGAAAGCGCGCGTTCGGTTGAACTGCGCCCTGACCACGCGTTCATATACCCCGACCTGCCGGATTATCCCGGCGGGTTGCATATACGCCGCGCCGATCTGCCCTCGCCCGAGATCGAGACCCGTATTCACGCCAAACTGGACGCCGTGCGCGCCTTTGCCGAGGCGAATCCGATCGACCGCCGGATCTATGACATCAAGAACGCGCGCTTTGGCTTTGTCTCCACCGGCAAGGGGCATCTCGACCTGATGGAAGCGCTGCGGCTTTTGGGGCTGGATGAGGCCGCCTGCCGCCGCCTGGGCATCGATATCTACAAGGTCGGCATGGTCTGGCCGCTGGACCGCACCGATGCGCTGAAATTCGTGAAGGGTAAACAGGAGGTGCTGGTTGTAGAAGAAAAGCGCGGCATCATCGAGAGCCAGTTCAAGGAAAACTTCTATGACTGGCCCGGCAGCAAGCCGGAAAAGATGGTCGGAAAATACGACAGCCAGGGGGAGCCGCTGATCCCTTGGACCGGCGAGCTGAGCCCGCTCTTGCTGGCGCCAATCGTTGCCGCACGGCTGGACAGGTTTTTCCCGGAGGAAAACCTGCCCGCCAAGGCGGCCGCTCTGGCAGCCGAGCCGCCAAAGGTGCTGAATGTGCCCGGCGCCGCACGCACGCCCTATTTCTGTTCAGGCTGCCCGCACAACAGCTCCACCAAACTGCCTGAAGGGTCCAAAGCATTTTCCGGCATCGGCTGCCATGTGATGGCCAGCTGGATGGACCGGGAGACGGCCGGCTATGCCCAGATGGGCGGTGAAGGCGTGCCCTGGACCGCAGCCTCGCAGTTCAATGGCGGCAAGCATGTGTTCCAGAACCTGGGCGAAGGCACCTGGTACCACTCCGGATCGCTGGCGATCCGCCAGGCGGTCGCGGCAGGCACCAACATCACCTACAAGATCCTTTACAATGACGCAGTGGCGATGACCGGCGGCCAGCCGGTGGACGGGCCGGTCTCGGTGCATGGCATTGCCCAGACCTGCCGTGCTGAAGGGGTGGAGCGGATCGCCCTGGTTTCCGATGACATCGGCAAGTTCAGCCGCCGCGACTTCCCGGCGGGCACCACCTTCCATGACCGAAGCGCGCTGGACAGTGTGCAGCGTGAGTTGCGCGAAATCCCCGGCGTCACCGTCCTGATATACGAACAGGCCTGCGCCACTGAAAAGCGCCGCCGCCGCAAGCGCGGCAAGATGGAAGATCCCAAACGGTTTGCCTTCATCAACGATCTGGTCTGCGAGGGCTGCGGCGACTGTTCGGTGGAATCCAACTGCCTGAGCGTGGAGCCGAAGGAGACGCCGTTTGGCCGCAAGCGCAAGATCAACCTGTCGAGCTGCAACAAGGATTTCTCCTGCCTGAACGGGTTCTGCCCCAGCTTTGTCACCGTTGAGGGCGCAACCCGGCGCAAGAAAAAGACCGCAGGCCTGGATGCCGCGCAGCTGACCGCCAAACTGCCCTCCCCTGCCTTGCCATCGCTGGACGCGCCGTTCGACCTGCTGGTCACCGGCGTCGGCGGCACCGGTGTTGTCACCGTGGGTGCGCTAATCACCATGGCCGCGCATCTGGAGGGCAAGGGCTCCAGCGTTCTGGATTTCACCGGCTTTGCACAGAAGTTCGGGACCGTGCTGAGCTATATCCGCCTGTCGAACGCGCCGGAGACGCTGAACCAGGTGCGCATCGACGCCGGCGGCGCGGATGCGGTGATTGGCTGTGACGTGGTGGTCAGCTCGGCGCCCAAGGCCTCCGCCCATTACCGGGCGGACACCAAGGTAGTGCTGAACCGGGCGGAAATGCCCACCGGCGATCTGGTGCTGCGCCGCGATGCCGACTTGATGGCAGGCCTGCGCGAAAAAACCATTGCCGAAGCCGTCGGTCCGCAGAACCTGTCCGGTTTCAACGCCAATGAGGCCGCGGAGACAATGCTGGGCGACGCTGTGCTGGCCAATGTCATGATGCTGGGTTTTGCTTGGCAGAAGGGTCTGGTGCCGGTGAGTGCCGGCGCGCTGGATCAGGCGATCGAGCTGAACGGCGTTGCCGTTGAAAAGAACCGCCTGGCCTTTGCCATCGGCCGTGCCATGGCGGCAGACCCGGAACTGGTCGCCAGCCATTATGAGGAGGCCCCCGAAAAACCCGAGACGCTGGACGCGCTGATCGAGCGGCGTGCGTCGTTCCTCACCGGGTATCAGAACGTGGCTTACGCGGGGCGCTACACCTCTGCCCTGCGGCGGCTCCGCGAGGCGCTGCCTGCCAATGCGCAGGACGAGCTGACCCGGGCGGCGGCGCGATCGCTGTTCAAGCTGATGGCCTACAAGGACGAATACGAGGTCGCCCGGCTGCTCACCAGCGACGCCTTCCAGCATCAGTTGGAAGAGGAATTCGAAGGAGATTTCCGCGTCAACTACCACCTCGCGCCGCCTCTGCTGAACTGGAAAAAGGACGCCCGCGGACGTCCAGGAAAACGGGCCTTCGGGGCTTGGCTGCGCCCGGTGATGACCCTTCTGGCCAAGGGCAAGGCCTTGCGCGGTTCAGCCTTCAACATCTTCGGCTATCACGAGGAAGCCCGCCTGCACCGCGGTCTGCTGACCTGGTTTGAGGCCACGCTTGAGACCATCGCCAGCCGTTACAGCACCGACGCGCATGAGGCCTGCCTCAAGGTACTGAATGCGCCGATGGAGATCCGCGGCTATGGCCCGGTCCGGCTGAAAGCGGCTGAGGTGGCACGCACGCAGGCCGAAGAGTTGCTCCGCAGCCTGTAAAACCTCACGCCCGCGGCTGCGGATAACGCCTCAGACGTCCCAGTGCTGCTTAGTAAACTCGGTGAAGTCCGCCATTTCTTCGGACAGCGGCTCGCGCCCGGTAAAAACCTTGAGGTACTCGGACGTCACCTCCAGCCGGTGCGCGTGGCTCTCATTCGGGTCCGCCATCTCATAGCCGAGCTGCATATAGTACAGCACCTTGGCCCGGGTTACCGCCTCTCGGTCCGGATAGCCGTAGCGTGCGAACATCCCCGTCAACGCTTCGACCCGGCGCCGGTCCGAGCGGTCCAGCAAGCTGCGCACCTTGCCTGAGCGGCGGGACCAGTCACGTACGGCAAAGTCCAGTGCAGTGTTGAACAGATCGGGGTTGGCGATGCAGCGGAACACGTTCAGAACGGCCCCTGTGATAGTCTTGGCCGGTGCCTCGGCCTGGCGCACCATGCCGGCGGTATTGGTCTGCTCCCAGGTTTTGAGCAGCGCATCCAGCAAGTCCTGGCGCGACTTGAAGTACCAGTAGAAAGACGAGCGCGAAACCTGCATCCGCTCGGCAAGCGCCAGCACTTTCACCTGCTCCACCCCGTCCGAGATCAGCACATCCATCGCGACATTCAGCCAGTCGTTGCGGGTAACCTTAATGTTGCCGACCAGCGGCTCGGCCTCCGGATCGTCCCGGTGCAGAACAGGTTTTTGCGCCATATGCGGCCTTTCGGAATGTTTGCGTTCCCTGGCATTCTATGCCGGGCTGACGGCTGGCGCCAACAATGCAATCCTGTCAGCAGGCTTTTGCGGCATGGATTGAGTGGCGCCCGGGCCACAGCAGGTCCGCAGCTAGTGAAGGGCGGGATATAAACTGGGCCTTTATACACCTGAAGGCATGCTAACATGAAAACCCGTAATCCTTGCCCGGCCCGCCCGGCCAAAAACACCGAATATGCGGAGCGAATGCGGGCTTTTGGCCCTAAGAAGCGCCCATCAGCACAACCGGAAAGCCAACCAATTACCCCTTGTACAACGGGCATCCGGTCAAATGGGGTTTGACTAAGCAGCCCTCAGCACGCGAAACTGAGGGAAAAAACAGGGGAAAACATGATCTCATGAATGCCTTGAACCAGCCGGGCGGACAAACTTGAATGCGTCCGCTGCTGTCCGTTGAAAACCTCAGCGTCGGGTTTGGCAAGGGTGCCTCCGTCGTGAAGGACGTGAGCTTTGCTGTGCAGCCTGGCGAAACACTTGCCTTGGTCGGGGAGAGCGGCTCGGGCAAGACGGTCTCCTGCCGTGCCGTGCTGCGGATCCTGCCGAAGGTGGCGCAGCTGCGCTCCGGGCGCATCTTGCTGAACACCCGCGGCGGCTCGGTGGATCTTGCGACACTCGACGAACGGCTGATGCGCGACGTGCGCGGCAATACCGTCGCGATGATTTTCCAGGAGCCGATGCGTTCGCTTTCTCCGCTGCACCGGATCGGCAACCAGGTGTCAGAAGTGCTGTGGCTGCATGGCCGCAAGTCCGAACGCGAGGCACGCAAGACGGTTCTTGAATGTTTTGAGCGGGTCGGGTTCCCCGAGCCGGAACGCACCTACAGATCTTATCCCTTCGAACTGTCTGGCGGGATGCGCCAGCGGGCGATGATCGCCATGGCTATGGTGGCCAAGCCGGACCTGCTGATCGCGGATGAGCCGACTACGGCGCTGGACGTGACGACACAGGCGCAGGTGCTGGGTCTGATGAAAGAGCTGCAGCACGAAACCGGCATGGCAATGATCCTGGTCACCCATGACCTGGGCGTGGTCGCCAATATGGCAGAGCAGGTGGTGGTGATGCACAAGGGCCGGGTGATGGAATCCGGCCGTGCGGAACCGATGCTGCGGACCCCTTCCCATCCGTACACCAAGGCCCTGTTCAACGCGGCCCCGGAAATCCCGGATGAAGCGGTTGTCGCCATCCCGCCGTCACGCGATGATCTGATCTTGGAAATGAAGTCGGTCTCCAAGACCTACACTTTGAGAGCCCGCAAAGGCTGGCAAGCTCCAACCTTGATCCACGCCTGCCGCGAGATTGATCTGCTGTTAAGCCGCGGGAAAACCCTGGCTGTCGTCGGCGAAAGCGGCTCGGGCAAGACCACGGCCGCACGGATTGCGTTAGGGGCAGAGCCGCCGGATCCCGGTGGCGAGGTGCTGTTCCGCCCTGACCCTGATCAACCGGCGGTCACTGTGCACAGCATGGACCGCGCCGCACGCACTGCCTTTCAGCGGCAGGCCCAGATGGTGTTTCAGGATCCTTACTCCTCGCTGTCGCCCAGGATGCGCATTCAGGACACCTTGGTTGAGCCGCTGGAGATCCACCGCGTCGGTTCTCGTGCTGAACGCCGGGACAGGGCAGCGGACATGCTGCGGCTGGTCGGCCTGTCGCCGGACATGCTGAAACGCTACCCGCATGCGTTTTCCGGCGGTCAGCGCCAGCGCCTGTCAATCGCGCGCGCGCTGATGCTGGAGCCGGCGCTGATCGTCTGCGACGAGCCGACCTCGGCGCTGGATGTTTCGGTGCAGGAGCAGATCCTGCGGCTGCTGGAGGAAATCCGCGACCGGCAGAACCTCTCTTACTTGTTCATCAGCCATGATTTGGCCGTGGTAGCCCGCATTGCAGATGAGGTCGCAGTGATGCGGCGCGGATTGATTGTCGAGCAGGCGCCGCCGGAAACCTTGTTCTACAATCCCCAGCACCCTTACACCAAGGCGCTGATCGCGGCTCAGCCGGAACCCGATATTGACCGGCCCATAGATTTGAATCTGGTGGCCCAGGGCGCAGGCGCGCCGGATTGCTGGCCCGAAGAATTCCGCTTTAACGGGTTTGATGCCCCGCGCCTGGTAAACCTGAAAAACCTGGAACCCGGCCATAAGGTGCGCTGCCATGCTTGATGCCCTGAAACCCCTGTTGGCGGCTGCCTTCTGCCTTGCCCCGTTTTCTGCCCTGTGCGGCCCCGAGGTTCAGGAAAGCAAATTTTGGAGCGCCGAAGTCAATGCGGGCTACCTGCCGCCTGTGGCCAAACGCCTGCCAGAGGTGCCGCTGGTGGTCGACCTGGCTGCCAAGGGCCGGGGCTATGGCATCGAAGGCGGCACGCTGAACACCATGGTGACCCGCTCCAAGGATATCCGCCAGATGGTTGTCTATGGCTATGCGCGGCTGGCGGGCTATGACGATAGCTACCGGCTGCAGCCTGATATTCTGCTGCGCTATGAGAACCAAGGGAACCGGCGCTACACCCTGAAACTGCGGCCCGGCCACCGCTGGTCCAGCGGCGATCCCTTCACCTCAGCCGACTTCCGCTACTGGTGGGAGGATGTCGCCAACCAAGAACTGCTCAGCCCGGCCGGTCCGCCGGATTTCCTGCGCGTAAACGGCAAGCTGCCGCGGGTTAGCTTCCCGGATGAAACCACAATCATCTATGAATGGGACGACCCCAACCCCAGTTTCCTGCACATGCTGGCCCAGGCGCGCCCGCCATTCATCTACCGGCCTGCGGAATACTTGAAACAGTTCCACGCGGATTACGCCGACCCGGATACGCTGGAAGAGGAAGTCGATTACGCCCGCGTCAAAAGCTGGGCCGCGCTGCACAACAAATACGACAATATGTACAAGTTCGATAACCACGAGCTTCCGACGCTGCAGCCGTGGATCAATGCCTCGCCCGGCAAGAAGATCCGCCACCAGTTCGTGCGCAATCCCTATTACCACCGGATCGACAGCCGCGGCGTGCAGCTGCCCTTTATCGACACCGTGGAAATGGAGATCGTGACCGCCGGCCTGGTAGCGGCCAAGTCGAACGCCGGCGAGGCCGATCTGCAGGCCCGCGGCCTGGACTTTCGCGATATTCCGATCCTGCGCAAGGGCGAGAAGGATGGCGCAAACTACAAGACATATCTCTGGGGGTCCGGTGCCGCTTCGCAGATTGCGATCTATCCGAACCTGAATGCCAGGGATCCGGTCTGGCGCGAGGTGTTGCGCGATGTCCGGGTGCGCCGGGCGCTGTCGCTGGCCATCAACCGCCGCGCCATTAACCGGGCGCTCTATTTCAATCTGGCCAAGCCCGGCGCCATGACCGTGCTGGAGCAGAGCGAATTTTTCGACCCTGGCCTGCGTGCCGCCTGGGCGGATTTCGACCCGGAGCAGGCCAATCTGCTGCTGGACGAGGCCGGCCTGACAGAGAAAAACGCCTACGGTATCCGCTATCTGGCCGACGGGCGGCTGATGGAACTTGTCGTGGAAACAGCGGGCGAACGTCAGGAAGTCGAAAATGCTCTTCAGATAATCTCGGACGATTGGCGTGATGTCGGGGTCAAACTGGTCATGCGCCCGCTGGACCGCGACATCCTGCGCAACCGGGTCTTTTCCGGCAGGACCCTGGCCTCTGCCTGGTTCGGCTGGGACAATGGCTTGCCGCAGGTCTACACCTCGCCCGCCTATCTGGCGCCAACGGATCAGGTGTTCCTGTCCTGGCCGAAATGGGGCCAATACTATCAAACCGGCGGTGACGCGGGTGAGCCGCCTGACATGGCTCCGGCGCAGCAGCTGATGGATCTGATGCAGGATTGGAACATGGCCGCCACAGATGCCGAGCGGGCTGCCGCCTGGCGGTCCATGCTGAAAATCCACGCTGATCAAGTTTATGCCATCGGCGTCGTGGCCGCCGCGCCGCAGCCCGTCGTGGTCAGCAACCGCCTGCGCAACGTGCCGGAACAGGCCATATGGGCCTGGGATCCCGGTGCCCATTTCGGCGTTTACCGGCCGGATGAGTTCTTTTTCGAGGATGGCCAGGGCTGATGGAAATTCTGCGCTACGCCATTTACCGGTTCGGCACCATGCTGCTTACGCTTCTGGTGGTGTCCGTGCTGGTCTTTGCCATCATCAACCTGCCGCCGGGTGATTATTTATCGAACCAGATTGCCGAGCTGCAGGCCACCGGCCAGTCCGCAGGTGTCGCTAAGGCGGAATTCCTGCGGCAGGAATATGCGCTCGATAAACCCCTGTGGCAGCAATACATGATCTGGATGGGCTTCATGCCCGGCCCGCACGGGTTCTCCGGCATGATACAGGGTAATTTCGGCTGGTCATTCGAGTTCGACAGCCCGGTTGCCGATATTGTCGGCGACAGCCTCTGGCTTACAGTTCTGGTAAACCTGTCCGCCGTTGTTTTTGTCTATGCGGTAGCGCTGCCGCTGGGGGTGCTGGCTGCCGCGCGGGCCCGCACCTGGATTGATTACACCTCGGCTTTCATCGGCTATCTAGGCCTCGCCACGCCAAACTTCCTTCTGGCGCTGATCCTGTTCTACTATGGCCACCGCTGGTTTGATCTGCCCATCGGCGGGCTGATGGCGCCTGAATACGAAGGCGTGCCGATGAACTGGGACAAGGTGAAATCCATTCTCGTCCACCTGATTGTGCCGACTTTCGTGATCGGCACTGCCGGTGCGTCCGCGATGATGCAGCGCCTGCGCGCCAATATGCTGGACGAACTGGGCAAACCCTATGTGGAAACCGCCATCGCCAAGGGCATGGCGCCGGCGCGGATGCTGGCCAAATATCCGCTGCGGGTGGCCTTCAACCCCTTTGTCGCAGACATCGGCAACTTGCTGCCCGCAATGATCTCAGGCTCGGTACTGGTGTCGGTGGTGCTGGGGCTGCAAACCATTGGGCCGACCCTGCTGACCGCACTCAAGACCCAGGACATGTTCCTGTCGGGCTTCGTGCTGATGTTCGTCGCGCTGCTTACGCTGATCGGCACCATGGTTTCAGATGTATTGCTAGTGCTTCTTGACCCGAGGATCCGGTATGAGGGGCGCGGCGCATGACCCGGCTGCCTGATGGACGTTACGTCGATGATGAGCCTTTCGACCCGCAGGCCTCGCTGCTGGAGCTGGAGCGCAAGGACCTCGACGCGCCCAACTGGCTGCTGGTCTGGCGCAAATTCAGGACCCACAGGCTGGGGCTGATTTCGGGCCTTTTTCTGCTGGTCGCCTATCTGATGATCCCGTTTGCCGGCTTCATCGCGCCCTACGGTCCAAACCAGCGCTTTTCAGAGCACCTGTATTCCCCGCCGCAATCGATAAAGCTGTTCCACGAGGGCGCGTTCGTGGGTCCCTTCGTTTACCCGATGACATCCGAGGCCAATCTGGAAACTTTCCAGTGGGAATTCAGTCCGGACACCTCGCGCCCGCTGAAGCTTGAATTTTTCTGCGAGGGCAAAACGTATAAGCTGGCAGGTCTGATCGAAAGCAACCGCCACCTGTTCTGCGCAACCGAAGAGGCAACGATCTTTATCCTGGGGTCCGACCGGCTCGGCCGCGACATCTTCAGCCGCGTTTCCTATGGCGCACAGCTGTCGCTTACTGTGGGGCTGATCGGCATTTCCGTGTCCTTTGTGCTTGGTATCTTTTTTGGTTCACTGGCAGGATATCTCGGCGGCAAGACCGATTGGCTGATAAACCGGGTGATCGAAATCCTGCGGTCCCTGCCTGAGCTTCCCTTGTGGCTGGCGCTTTCTGCCGCGGTGCCCTCGAACTGGTCTCCGGTTGCAGTGTTCTTTGTCATTTCAATCATCCTCGGGATTCTTGACTGGCCAGGGCTTGCAAGGTCCGTGAGGGCCAAGTTCCTGTCCTTGCGCGAAGAGGAATATGTGCGCGCCGCAGAGATGATGGGTGCCTCTCCCGGCCGGGTGATCCGCAAGCATCTGCTGCCAAACTTCATGTCGCATCTGATTGCCTCGGCCACGCTGTCGATCCCGGCGATGATTCTGGGCGAGACCGCGCTGTCTTTCCTCGGCCTTGGGTTGCGTGCGCCGGCGGTCAGCTGGGGCGTGATGCTGAACGATGCGCAAAACCTGGCCTCGATCGAGATCTACCCCTGGACCGCGGTCCCGATGCTGCCGATTGTAATCGTCGTGCTCGCCTTCAACTTTCTCGGCGACGGGCTGCGCGACAGCCTCGATCCTTACGAGCAATGACCCTGCTGACCGCCCTCCCCGCGCCTGGCAGCTACTGCCAGGCGGGCACCGGGCGATGGTCCAGCGCCTTCGCGGTTACCGAACTTGCCAATGCCTCAATCGCCGCAGCTGGGCTGGAACTGGCGCAGCTGATAGCGGCGCTGAACCTGGCACCCGTTGCGCCGGAGGTCACAGTGGACCAGCGCCTGGCGTCGCTTTGGTTCAGCTGCAGCTTGCGCCCCGTGGGCTGGGAGCTTCCCAGCTTGTGGGATCCGATTGCCGGCAATTATAAAACCGCAGACGGCTGGATCCGCCTGCACACCAACCTGCCGCAACACCGCCGGGCCGCGCTGCAGGTGCTCGGCTGTGAGGGAAATCGCTCCGGTGCAGAAGCCGCAGTCAGGCACTGGCAGGCCGGTATTCTCGAAAAGGAGATCGTGACCGCAGGCGGCGCGGCCGCCGCCATGCGCAGCCGCGCGGACTGGCTGGCGCATCCTCAAGGCAGCGCTGTGGCGGCCGAACCGCTGATCCACTGGATCTCCCCCCGCAAGATCCAGCTGCGAAACAGGCCCGAGGCGACGGCTGACCGCCCGCTTGCCGGTCTCAGAGTGCTGGATCTGACCCGGGTTCTGGCCGGGCCGGTCTCGACCCGCACATTGGCTGGCTTCGGGGCAGAGGTGCTGCGCATAGATCCCCCCGGCTGGGACGAACCGGGGGTCATATCCGACATTTCACTGGGCAAGCGCATGGCATTCCTGGACCTGCGCAGCAACGAGGGACGCCAGCGGTTCGAGACGTTGCTGTCCAACACCGATGTTCTGGTGCATGGCTACCGCCCGGGTGCACTGGATGGTCTGGGCTACGGTGCGGACGCCCGCCGCCGGATCGCTCCCAATGCGGTTGAAGTGACTCTGGATGCCTATGGCTGGACCGGCCCCTGGGCCCTGCGGCGCGGCTTTGACAGCCTGGTGCAGATGAGTGCAGGTATCGCCGATACAGGCCGCGTCCAGGCCAGGACGGACAATCCGCACCCTTTACCGGTGCAAGCGCTGGATCATGCCACGGGCTATCTGATGGCAGCAGCAGCCCTTTCGGCCTTGGCAGCCGCCGCCCGTGGAGAGGAAGTGCCCGTGGCCCGTCTGTCGCTTGCCCGCACCGCAGAACTGATTGCCGGACTGCAGAAACATGCCGAAGGATTGGAGCTCACCAAACCGGCGGACAGCGACTATAATCCGGAGATTGAAAACAGCGGCTGGGGTCCGGGCCGCCGCCTTGCTGCACCGCTCGGTCTGGATACCAGCCGAATGCGATGGGACCGGCCCGCTTCCCGTTGCGGCAGCGCCCCCGCATGCTGGCTGCAATAGCCTATGGAGAAGGGCGCTGCCCCTTTGGCTTGCAGCCAACTCACCCCGGAGTTCTTTCTGCGAGAAATACTCCCGCCGCAGGCGGCGGCGCGGCGCCATGCCAAACCCCAAAAGGAGCGCGTAAGCGATCCAGCACGGGGGCGGGAGGGCGCCGGCCTGGCATTGGCTCAGCGGTCATCGCCGCCCGGTCCGCCCATCTCGTCCAGAAGATCTTCGTCAATCGCCGCCTGCGCTGCCCCTGCGGCTGCTTCTTTCTGCTTCGGCGTCATATCTTCAGCCTTATCCGGCGCCAGCCGCACGGTGACCTCACGATGGGCAAATCTGATGCCCTCGCGGGCAAATAATTCACGGATCTCCTGGTACACCCGTTTGCGGACAATCCACTGATCCCCTGGTTTGGTCATAAATTTCACACGGATGATCATCGCCGAATCCTGCATTTCGATCACACCCTGGGACTTCAGCGGCTGAATGAAGGTATGTCCGATTACCGGATCATCCATCAGCTTCTGGCCAAGCTTCTTGATCAGCTTGCGAACCTTCTCCACATCAGTGTCATAGGTCACGCGCATCGGCAGTTTCATCATAACCCAATCACGCGAGTAATTGGTCAGCACCTTGATCTCGCCAAAGGGGATCGTGTGCAGCGCACCCAGATGATGACGCAGCTGGAAAGAACGCACCGAGATCTTTTCGACCGTGCCCTTCACATCGCCGATATCAATATATTCGCCCTTGCGGAAGGCATCATCTATCAGGAAGAAAGCGCCGGAGAAGATATCCCGCACCAAAGTCTGCGAGCCAAAGCCCACCGCCAAGCCGACCACACCGGCACCGGCAAACAGCGGGCTGACGTTGATGCCGAGTTCCAGCAGCACGATCAGAACGATCGAGACCAGCACCACCGCCAGAATTGCTCCGCGGAACAGCGGCAGCAAGGTGGCCAGGCGGCTGGCACCGCCAGCCCCGCCTTCATCCCCCAGTTCCCCGGGTTCCACTTCACCGGCCTCCTCGTCGATCTTGCTGTCTATCCAGATCCGGAACAGGTGATAGACAATATAACCGATGAACAGGATCACGGTGACATCAATCACTCGGTCAGCCGCCATCGTTTCGGTCCAGCGGGCATCCGGGTTCCAGACAATCACCAGCGAATAGGCGCCAACGACAAAGGCAAGGATCCCCGCAACCCGGCGGGCGAGATCCTCGTAGGTGGCGATCGGGTGTTTTGCAGGCAATGCGGCGGTATCATCTTCGCCGGCCCCTGGACCCTCTGCAGATATCTCCGCCAAGGTCATCTGGGCCGGATCTGTTTCCTGTGCCTCGGCAGGTGCCTCATTCTGATCCGGGTCTGCCGCTGCCTGAACCATCCTGTTGCGGCTGAAATAGCGTTCGATAAAGTAATTGATCGCCCCATAGACGATCAGGATCGTGGTCAGCACAATATAGCTTCCCGCCATCAGCGGGATCGAGATTTCCTGTTCCAGCACCAGGTCAAAGGCCAGCTTGAACCAGCCAAAAGCCATATAGGCCATCAGCACCGGCGCCCAGGCAACCGACAGGATACGTACCAGCCAGGAACATTCCTCAGGTGCGCGGCCTGCGCGGATGGCGTTGGAAATGGCGCGCCCGTTGACAAGCAGCATCAGCAGATTGCCCAGCATCCCAGCCAGCGCCAAAACCCCGTAGACCAATGCATAAACATTATAGTTCAGGCCAAAATCGCCAACCCAGGTAGCAAACAGTGTCGACGAAATGTCATAGGTCGCCAGCAAGGATGCCCAGATATAGAGCCGCTTTGCGTCCCGGTCCGAAAATACCGGTATGCGGTACTGGGCCAGGAAAGGCGACAGCACCATCCGCCACAGATCGGACACCGTGCGGGCCAGGAAAAAAGCCGTGTAGACAGCCGTTGCCGTGAATTCGATTGACGGATCACCCGAGGCTCCGAAGATCAGATAGGACGTAAGGGCTGCAAAAACCATCGCAAAAACGGTGGCCCCGATCCCCATCAGGAACCGGTACACCAGGAAGGGCATTTTTTCCTGATAGCCTTCCGGGTTGGCCTGGATCCGGGCGACCACAAAACGTTTGGCGATGCGCTTGCCGTAAATCTCTGTCGACAGCCAGCGCCCGACCAGTAGGAACAAGACACTCCAGCCCAGCACCTCGACATAGGTCATGATGCGGCCGTCCGGGCTGGTCTGGCGCAGGATGTACTGCATCTCGAAGATCGAGTATGGCAGCGCTTCAAGGCGGCTGTTCAGTTCTGCGCGGAACGCCCCCACCCTGGATTGCGCCCTCATCAGCATCGAAGGCTGTTCCTTCGTGCCGGATGCCAGGCGGCCGGCTTCCTCTGCCTGGTCCGGCGGCGCATTCATCAGCTGGCCGCTGCTGTCGACCACAACCACACTGACGCCGCTTTCCGCCGCCTTCTCGATCGCCCTGGACAGCGCATCCGCTCCGCCCGTGTCACTTTCCTGCGCGCCAGCGTGAGCCGCCAGCCCGAAACTTAGCAAAGCGCAAAGCAATACCCGGAACAGTTGCTGCAGCATGAACGCTTATCCTTCTGGAAACTTGCGTCAAATTAACCACGCGACGGAACGTTGCGCAAATGGCGCGGGCGCAATTTCCAGTGCAACAGGCAACAAAGGCACATGATTGCATGCGCACAGGCTCCGGGTTATATAAATTCAAACTTCCGCCTAGCGGGCGGACAGCTGCAGCTCCTGGACTGGCAGAATACCATCCGGGCGAATACAGCAGCATTGGCAAATACTGTCCGTGCTCCCGCCGCAGCTGGCAAAAAGGGGCGCGCAAACTGAGGCGGACGATGGCGGAGCACAACAGCAGGCGCCCGGGGACGAGCGGCAATTCCGGCTGGCTTGGGTACTGCGCCGCAGATCCGGCATTACGGCCATCCGCCGCCCGGCAACCTGATCAGGCAATCCAATGACGATCGCAATCGCCAGCCAGACAGCGGCAGACACCGGCACGCGCGGGCCGAGGATCATGTTCTACAGCCACGACACTTTCGGGTTGGGGCATCTGCGTCGTTCACGTGCGCTTGCGGGTGCCCTAACGGCTGCCAACCCCGACACCTCGGCGCTGATCCTGACAGGTTCGCCGGTTGCGGGGCGGTTTTCTTTCCCGACCGGGGTCGATCATGTCCGCCTGCCGGGTGTGATCAAGCGTTCTGACGGCTCTTATGCCTCACGCACGATGGGTATGAGCATAGAGGAAACCGCCGACTTGCGCGCCGCCCTGATCCGCTCGACAGTGGAGCAATACGACCCCGATGTGCTGGTGGCGGACAAGGAACCCACCGGCTTTCGCGGTGAGCTGATGCCGGCACTGGACCTGCTGAAATCACAGGGCCGCTGCAAGATGGTTCTGGGCCTGCGTGACGTGCTGGATGAACCCGAGGTTTTGGCCGCCGAATGGGAGCGCAAACACGCGGTTGAGGCCACCCGGGATTTCTATGATGAGATTTGGGTCTACGGGCCGCGGTCCGTATACGACCCTACTGCGGGGCTGCCGTTCACACCGCAAATGCAGGCCCGGATGCACTGGACCGGCTACCTGCGCCGCGATCTTGGCCAGGTGGGGGAGCCGCCGGAACAGCCCTATCTGCTGGTCACCCCCGGCGGTGGCGGCGATGGCGAGATGATGGTGGACCTGGTGCTGTCGGCTTATGAAGCCGACCCGGGGCTGTCTCCCCGCGCGGTGCTGGTTTACGGCCCTTTCCTGTCCGGCGAAACCCGCGAGGATTTCGAGGCGCGCGTTGCCCGGCTCGATGGCCGTGTTACCGCTGTCGGCTTTGAATCACAGATCGAAACCCTGTTTGCCGGCGCTCAGGGCGTCGTGTGCATGGGCGGCTACAACACCTTCTGCGAAGTTCTTTCCTTTGACAAACCCGCAGTGATCGTGCCCCGCACCACGCCGCGGCTGGAGCAATGGATCCGCGCCAGCCGGGCCGAGGAAATCGGCCTTGCATCCATGCTGGATGAAACCCGCGACGGCTGGACCGCGACGGCGCTGGCCAAGGCGATCCGCGCGCTGGCCACCCAGCCACCGCCTTCTGCCGCCGGGTCAGAGGGGCTGCTGGACGGGCTGGATTACGTCACCCGCCGGGTCGCTGCGCTGCTTCAGAACACCCGGAAAGAGGCCGCTGAATGACCTCTGCCCGCCCGCCCCTTGCGGTGGTGGTCAAGGGCTGGCCGCGGCTGTCCGAAACCTTCATTGCACAGGAACTGGTTGCCCTGGAGGCCACCGGCCACACGTTCGAGATCTGGTCTCTGCGCCACCCCACCGACATCAAGCGCCACCCGCTGCATGCGCGGCTGCAGGCACCGGTGAACTACCTTCCAGAGTACCTCTATGAAGAGCCGGAGCGTGTGTGGCGCGCGCGCGTCAAGGCTCAGCAACTGCCCGGCTATGCTGAGGCCTACCGCATCTGGCGCGCCGATTTGCGCCGCGACCCGACACCCAACCGCATCCGCCGTTTTGGCCAAGCCTGTGTGCTGGCCGCGGAAATGCCGGACGCAGTGCTGGGGCTGTACGCGCATTTCCTGCACACGCCGTCCTCGGTTGCCCGCTATGCCGCCATCATGCGGGGACTGCCCTGGAGCTTTTCGGCTCACGCCAAAGACATCTGGACCTCGCCCGATTGGGAAATCAAAGAAAAGCTCTCCGCCGCCCATCACGGCGCGGCCTTCGGCGCCACTTGCACCGGTTTCGGCGCCAGGCACCTGCAGGATATGGCCGATGCACCGGACCGGGTTGATCTGGTCTATCACGGTCTCGACCTCGCGCGCTTCCCCGCACCGCCTGAGCGCCAGCTGCGCCAGCCGCAAGACCCGGTCCGTTTCATGTCCGTCGGCCGCTTGGTGGAAAAGAAAGGCTTTGACCGGCTGCTGGCCGCCCTGGCCCTGTTGCCCGCAGGCCTGGATTGGCACTGGACCCACATCGGCGGCGGCGGTTTAGGCGATCTGCTGCAGGGCATTGCCGAGGATACAGGTATCGCCGACCGGATCACTTGGCGCGGCGCCTGCGACCAGCCCGAGGTGATCGAGGCGATGCGCCGCTCGGACCTGTTTGTGCTGCCCAGCCGGGTCGCCGCGGACGGCGACCGCGACGGCTTGCCCAATGTGCTGATGGAGGCCGCCTCGCAGGCCCTGCCGATCCTGTCGTCCCCGGTTTCCGCCATTCCCGAATTCATCACCCATGGAACTCATGGCCTGCTGAGCGCGGACACCCCCGAAGCTTTGGCGGAAAGCCTTCTTTACGCCGTCCGGCATCCCCAAAGCCTGGCAGAAATGGCCCAGGCCGCACTGACCCGCCTGCGCACGGATTTCGGCATGGATCCCGGCATTGCCCAGCTTTCCCAACGGCTGAACGCGATGCTGCAGGGCAACTGACTGGACATGCAGCCGGGAGCCGGAAAGCGGGTTGCCTTCTATGCACCGATGAAACCGCCGCATCACCCGGTACCCTCCGGCGACCGCGAGATTGCCCGTAACTTGATAGGTCTGCTCACCGCCAGCGGTGCGGAGGTGCAGCTGGTTTCCGACCAGCGGATATATGACAAGCACGGCGACGCGGCGCTGCAGGCAAGCCTGCGCAATCAGGCCGAAGCCGAGGCTGAAAGGCTTATCCGCAGCCTGCCCCAAGCGGACCTTTGGGTCAGCTATCACAACTACTACAAGGCGCCCGATCTGATCGGCCCTACCGTTGCCCGTGCCCGCGGCATTCCCTATGTGCAAATCGAATCCACCCGCGCCAAGAAGCGCCTGACCGGACCATGGGCCGGCTTTGCGGAAGCTGCCCACGCCGCTGCCGATGCTGCCGCGGCGATCTTCTACTTCACGGAACAGGATCATTTTGCTTTGGACCGTGATCGCTGCGGCGGGCAGGCAGTGGCCTACCTGCCCCCCTTCCTGCCGCTGGATCGGCTGCCCGAAGCCTCGCCGCTGGACGGCCCGATGCTGACGGCCGGCATGATGCGTCAGGGTGACAAGCTGGCCTCTTACCAAATCATCTCCGCAATGCTCTCTCATCTGCACGGCGATTGGCGGCTGGACATTGCAGGCGACGGTCCTGCCCGCCTCGATGTCGAAACACTGATGGCCCCTTATGGCGACAAAGTGCGCTTCCTTGGCCAGCTTTCCCGTGCGCAGCTGGCAGCCGCCTATGGCAACGCCGGCCTGTTCCTTTGGCCCGGCGTGAACGAAGCGTTCGGCATGGTCTACCTGGAAGCCCAGGCCCACGGTCTGCCCATCGCAGCTCAGGACCGGCCCGGCGTGCGGGATGTGCTGCTGCCTGCAGGCTACCCTGCTCCGGAACAGGGGCCCGAAGCTCTCGCAGCCTTTACCGCGGGCCTGCTTGCAAACCCCGCACTGCGCGTTGAGGCAGGCAAGGATGTGCGCAACCTCATTTCGTCCCGCCACCTTGCCCCTGCCGCTGCCCGGCGGTTCTGGGCAACTGTTCTGCCGCTGATGGAGACCCGCTGATGATCCGCCTCGCCCTATTGCGTCACGGCCACACCGCCTGGAACCGCGCAGGCCGCATCCAGGGCCGCAGTGACATCCCGCTGGATGAGCAAGCCCGCGAATCGCTGCGCGGCTATGCCCTGCCCGATGACTGGCTGCAGGCAGACCTCTGCTCCAGCCCGCTGCTGCGTGCAGCTGAAACCGCAGAGCTGGTTGCGGGCCGCCCGCCCCGCACCGCGCCGGAACTTATTGAAATGGACTGGGGCGATTGGGAAGGCCTGCAAGGGCTGGACCTGAAGGCTGATCCAATCAGCGGCTTCCGCGACATCGAGGACTGGGGCTGGCACTACCGCCCGCCGGGAGGTGAAACGCCCGCGGAGGTCTGGACCCGTATCGAACCCTGGCTGCGCGGTCTGACACAGGATACATTGGCGGTCTGCCACATCGGCATTATGCGGGTGATCCTGGCACGCGCCCATGGCTGGGATTTCGACAGCCCCGCCCCCTTCCGTATCAAGCGCAACCGGCTGTTCGTGGTCGAACTTAGCGGAACTGCCCTGACACCTCGGCCCGAGCCGGTCCGCCTTATCCGCAAGGCCGCACCATGAAGGTCCTGATCGCCGTTACCCATCTGCTTGGCACCGGCCACCTGGCCCGGGCGCTGACACTCGCCCGGGCCTTCTCCGCTGCCGGGCATCAGGTTCAGGTGGTTTCCGGCGGCTTTCCTGCCCCCCAGCTCAACATCGATGGAATCGCTCTCGTCCAGTTGCCACCCTTGCGTTCCGACGGGGTGAATTTCACCCGGCTGCTGGCAGCGGACGGCTCTCTGGCGGATGAGACCTATCTGACCCGCCGAGAAAAGGCGCTGTGCTCCGCGTTGCACGCGATGCAGCCCGATGTGCTGATCACCGAACTGTACCCCTTTGGCCGCCGCTCCCTGCGCAAGGAGTTCCTGGCGCTGCTTGACGCCGCCCATGGGATACCCCGGCGGCCAGTGATCCTTTCCTCTATCCGTGACATTCTCGCCCCGCCCTCCAAACCAGAGAAAGCGGACAAAGCCGATGCCGTGATCGCCCGGTTTTACGACGCAGTGCTGGTCCATTCCGACCCTGCGGCCACAAAGCTGGAGGCCAGCTGGCCGGTCTCCCGCATGCTGGCAGCCAAGCTGCGCTACACCGGCTACGTTGCCCCTCCGGCTGCCGGCCTGCACCCGGAGCAGGCAGGCAGCGGCGAGGTGCTGGTCAGTGCTGGTGGCGGCAGCGTCGGAACACCGCTTTACCAGGCTGCGCTCAAGGCAGCAAAGCTGATGCCTGACACGCCTTGGCGGCTGCTGATTGGCGGATCGGACGCCGGCCGGCGTATTGCAGAGCTTACCAAGGCAGGCTCCCCCGCTCTGCTGGAACCGGCGCGCAAGGACTTCCGCCAGATGCTCTCCCACGCCGCGGCCTCGGTCAGCATGTGCGGCTACAACACTGCGCTGGACCTGCTGCAAGCCGGCACGCCCGCTGTGCTGATCCCGTTTGATGCCGGAAATGAAACCGAACAGGGTCTGCGGGCTGCCAGCCTTGCGCCCTTGAACGGCGTCCAGGTGGTTAAGACCGCGAACCTCTCGGCGGCGTCGCTATGCGCTGCGGTCAAGGCGGTATTGCACGCACCGCCGCGGGTAGCGGGCGGTTTCAGGTTTGACGGCGCCGTCCGGAGTGTGAAGATTGCCGCTGAACTTGCGGGAGGGCGCGAATGACACCGGATTGGAGCAGTCTGGACCGGGAACTGGAACACTGGCAAACGGCAGGATTGAAACTGCCTTTGTGGTGGCGGGACGATGACGCGATGTCCCATTCAATCGAGCTGGAGCAATTGACAGCACTGTCTGCGCAGCTTGACCTGCCGGTGCATCTCGCAGTGATCCCGCAGGGCGTCACACCGGACCTTGGCCGCTATGTTGCAGATCATCCGCAATTGATCCCGGTGGTACATGGCTGGGCGCATCAGAACCACGCGCCCGCCGGTGAAAAAAAAGCCGAGTTCGGTGCCCACCGACCGCTGGAGGAACTGCTGGACGATGCCGAGCGCGGCCTCACCGCGCTGCAGGAAATGTTCGGCACCAGCTTGCGCCCGATGTTCGTGCCGCCCTGGAACCGGATTTCGCCGGAAATGCTGACATGGCTGGCAGGTGCCGGTTTCACCGCAGTTTCGACCTTTACACCGCGCAAAAACGCCAAACCCGCCTCCGGCCTGTTGCGGGTGAACACGCATCTCGACCCGATCGACTGGAAAGGCGCCCGCAGCCTGGTGCCGCCCGACCAGCTGATTGCGCAGGTGGTGCGCCAGTTGCGCGACCGCCGCCTTGGCGAGGCCGACAACGCGGAACCATACGGCCTGCTGACCCACCACCTGGTGCATGACGAGGCGGTCTGGGAGTTCACTGCTGCGTTTGCCAAACGCCTGCTTGCTGGCCCTGCCGAGGCCTGGATCTATGACGAAAGGATGTCCTGAATGAGCCGTCTGGATTCCATGCTGCGCCGCCTCACTGCCCAGCGCGACGGGCTGAACTGGGCCGCGGGGCAAATCAGCCCGCTGCAAGGCGATGTGCTGGACATGGGCCTGGGCAACGGCCGTACCTATGATCACCTGCGTGAAACGCTGTCCCTCCGGCGGATATGGGTCATAGACCGGCTGCTGCAATGCCATCCCTCCTGCGTGCCGCCGGAACAGGATTTCCTGCAAGGCGAGGCAAAGCCAATGCTGGAACGGCTAACGGCTGAGGGGCGCAGCATTGCCCTGGCGCATTATGATTTTGGCTTTGGCATCAAGGAAAAAGACGTCGCCGAAGCCGCAATCCTCTCCCCCGTCATTGCGCAAGTCATGGTCCCTGGCGGCATCATCGTTTCGGGCCAGCCGCTGATCGGGTTCGAAGAGCTGGACGGCCCGGACGGCATCCCGCCGGGACGCTATATGTTCTACCGGGCCGGCTGATCCCGGTCCGCGGCTCGCCCGCCAGCACCAGCTTGGCATTGGCAAGGATCAATTCATCTGTCATCTGACCTTCACATCTCTCAAGCTATGGACGGCCGCGTTCAGGAGGCCAACGTGACATTCACGCGATACGCGATCTATTACGCCCCGCCTGCCGGTGCAGCGTGGAGCCGGTTTGCAGCCAGCTGGCTGGGCTGGGACATGGAAGCGGGTCTGGACCTGCCCCACCCGCAGGTTCACGGGCTGGATGTGGCAGCCATTACCGGCGTGCCGCGCAAATACGGGTTGCACGCCACCCTGAAGCCGCCGATGCGCCTCGCCGAGGGGCAGACCCAATCGGCGCTTGAAGATGCCTGTGCCGCGCTGGCCGCCTCGCAAGCACCGGTCACGCTGGACGGTCTGCAGCTGGTGCGGCTCGGCCGTTTCCTGGCCCTGCGCCCAGCCGGGGACGAGACCGCGCTGAAGGCGCTGGCCGCCGCCTGCGTGACAGAGCTTGACCGGTTCCGCGCGCCGGCATCCGAAACTGAGGTCGCGCGCCGCCGCGGCGCAGGGCTGAACCCGGAGCAGGACGCAAACCTCAGCCGTTGGGGTTTCCCCTATGTCCTGGACCAGTTCCGCTTTCACATCACATTGACCGGCAAACTGCCCAAGCCGCAGCTGCCTGCGGTGGAAGAGGCGCTCAACACGTTTCTCCTCCCGCTGCTGCCTGCGCCCTTTGCAATCGGGGATCTGGCGCTGATGGGCGAGGCACCTGACGGCCGCTTCCACCTGATCCAACGCTACGCCCTTTCCGGCTGAACGGCAGTCAGCGCGGCCTGCACCGCCAAGCCGATCGCACCGCTGTTGTCAATCTCCGCAGCCGTTCCGGGATGTTCAGCCGCGCAAGCTGCTGGGCCGCCGTGTCTTGCGGCGCCACGCCCGATACTAACGCGGCCCGGCGCTGGCGCCATCAGCCTTCAGCCTTCACGCTGCGGGGCCCTGCAAGAGTTCCAACATCCGAACCTGAACCGAGACTTCCACGCCGCCTCTCGTC
>NZ_JAXMOX010000011.1:0-40050 GCF_034669605.1 Leisingera sp. | reverse complement strand
CTGGTGGCCTTTACAACCTGCGGGCCGATGATGGCGGCCGCAAGCCCGCCTGCCATGACATAGGAGATCGCCTTGGGACGGAACGCCTCGGACGCGGTGTCTGCAGCGGCAAAGCGGTAGAAGCCATGTGCGCTCATATAAACGCCTGTCAGCAGGCTGCCGATCAGAAAGATGGGAAAGGAGCCAAGGTACAGACCGTAAGCCCCGACCAGTCCGCCAAGTGCGCCAAAGGCCGCTCCTGCAAAAAAGCCCGCCCGGCGGCCCCAGCGCTGCATAACGGCTGAGACCGGAGTGGCCGCCAGCATTGATCCGGCTACGATCAGCGAGATCGGCAAGGTGGCAAAGCAAGGGTTTGACGCCAGTGACTGCCCGGCCAAGCCGCCAACAATGAAAATCATCGGCATCTGAGCGCCGAGGAGTGCCTGGGCCAGCACCAGGATGGCAACGTTTTTTTTGGCGACTGTGTCGCTGGGGGTGGTCATGCTCATGGTCATGTGGGATGCGTAGCCGTGAATATGTACGGGAGCAAGCCAGCGGGCTTGGCCTTGTGATCACGGTTTCTTTCAACTGCCAGTAATCAGAGGGTAACGTGGCGTCAAACGGACCGACATTCCTGCCAGGGGTGGGCCGGATTATCCAATGCAGCGCCTGCGTGACTGAGGGCGCGGAATGGCTGGCCGCGCACGACAGCCGGTTTGCCGACGCATTGAAACTGACCGGTCCATTACCGCTGCGCCGCAAGCCGGACGGGTTTGCCGAGCTGTTGAGCGCGATTGTGAGCCAGCAGGTGAGTGTGGCCTCCGCCAAGGCGATCTGGGCGCGGATGAAAGACGCCAAGCTCACCGGGCCGCGTGAGATTCTGCGAGCCACTGATGATGATCTGCGTACGGCGGGCCTCAGCCGCCAGAAAATTCGCTATGCCCGGGCCCTGGCAGATGCACCCATTGATTTCAATGCCTTAAGGGGCGCTCCGGACGCAGAGGTGATTGCACGTCTGGTTGAGGTCCCGGGGATCGGTGTTTGGACGGCTGAGATCTATGCGATGTTTTCGCTGGGCCGGGCCGATGTCTTTGCCTCTGGCGACCTAGCCTTGCAGGAGGCGGCGCGGCTGCTGTTTGATCTTCCGGACCGCCCCACGGACCGCGAGCTGCGGCAAATGGCCGAAGACTGGTCGCCTTGGCGATCGGTTGCGGCGCGCACCCTGTGGGCCTATTACCGGATGGCGAAGGACAGGGAAGGGATCCGATGACTCGTGTACTCAATGCCGGCCGCAAGGAACCGGTTTCCGGGAGCATCCGCTCAATTGTGGTGTTTCTGCACGGCTATGGTGCCAACGGCGCCGATTTACTGGGGCTGGCGGATCCCTTGGGCGAGCATTTACCGGATACTCTGTTTGTTGCCCCGGATGCGCCCGAGGCCTGTGCCGGCGCTCCGATGGGTTTTCAGTGGTTCCCGATCCCCTGGATCGACGGTTCTTCGGAAGAAGAGAGCATGCGCGGCATGCAAGCTGCTGCCGAAGATCTGAATGCCTTTCTGGATGCACTGATGGTGGACGAAGATGTGCTGCCGGAACAGGTTGTTTTGTTCGGCTTTAGCCAAGGCACGATGATGAGCCTGCAAGTTGCGCCGCGGCGCGAGGACGCGGTGGCCGGGATTGTTGCTTTCTCCGGCCGCTTGCTGGCGCCTGAGCTGCTGCAGGATGAAGCCGTGTCCAGGATGCCGGTTTTGCTGGTGCATGGGGATCAGGACGATGTGGTGCCGGTGCAATCTTTGCCGGACGCCGCGGAAGCGTTGCAGAAAGCCGGTTTTCAGGATGTCTTTGCCCATATTCAAAAGGGCACAGGCCACGGAATAGCTCCCGATGGGTTAAGCGTGGCGCTGGCGTTCATGCGCGATAAGCTGGGGCTCTGAACTGTCAGGCGTGCCGCAACATCCATGCTCAGAAATTTGGCCGGAAAGCGTGAGTTTTCCGGGGCGCAGCAGCCATTTCAGGAAGCCCGGCAGTTCACGGGGTCCAGAGATGCGGCTCGGCGATTTCGACAGAATTCCCGGCGGGGTCCCGGAAATAGATTGAATGCGCTCCGCTAGGCCAATCGAACTCGGCCTCTATTTCCACTCCTGCGGACATCAGCCGCGCACGCATCTGAAGCAATTCTTCGCGTGGCTGCGCGAAACACACATGGCCAGGGCCGCGGGCGCCATGCGGCGGCACCGGCAAGCGCGGATTACCAGGCAGTTTTTCGGTTTCCGCAGCGTTGAAAATCAGCAGTACCGATGTTCCGCAGCGAAAGAAGACGTGTCTGTCACCGATCCGTTGGATGCGCTCCAACCCCAGGATCCGGCCGTAGAAGTCTTCGGCCGGGTCCAGATCATCCACATAAAGCGCAGCTTCCAGAATGGCGTTGGGGGCGGGGGCTTGCGATGGCATGCTGACAGAATATCAGCGCCGCCGCGGCCTGTCACTTGCCGGCGGCCGTGGCGCAGATGCCTTGGGTTTGCGCGGTGGCTTCCGAGAGGGCTTAGGGGGACCTGGGACCTTTGGCGGTTCAAGATCGTTCCATGCTCCCTGTGCAAGCCCGTCCAGTGTCCAGGCGCCAATGCTGTAGCGGATCAGCCGAAGCGTAGGATGACCGGCCGCTGCCGTCATCCGCCGAACCTGTCGGTTGCGGCCTTCACGAAGGGTAAGCTCGATCCAGCTGTCGGGGACGGTTTTCCGCACTCTGACTGGCGGCGTCCGGAGCCAGAGGCCCGGTGGCTCATCAATCACCCTTACCTTGGCGGGCTTGGTCTTTCCGTCTTTAAGATCAATACCTTCCGCAAGCCACTTGAGAGCCTGAGCGTCAGGAATGCCTTCTACCTGAACCCAATAGGTCTTGTCCATCTTGTGCTTCGGATCGGTGATCCAGGACTGCAGCCGGCCATTGTCGGTCAGCAGCATCAGCCCCTCGCTGTCGCGGTCAAGGCGGCCTGCAGCATAAACGCCGGGGCAGTCAATGTAACCGCTCAGCGTGGCCCGCGGACTGTCCTGGCTGCTGCGGTCGGTGAACTGGGGCAGGACGTTATAGGGTTTGTTGAAGCGGATCAGACGGGTCATGACTGGGCAATAAGCGGCTGGCAGCGGCAAGGCAAGAGGGCCGCGCCGCAGCAGCTTGTGGATAACTGTCACCCCGCTGACACGGAATCAGCTTAGACAGCTCCCGACATATTGTGGATCATCAGGGCTTGTCAGGCGCTAACCACGATATATAGTCAAGATAAGCTGGGGCGGGTTCCCCGCTCTGGTTCCGGGAAACGGAAGATCAGGGCGAGGAAGACGTTCACAATGGATGGCGATTTCAGGGCAGAGTTTGTCAGATCTCCAGGGGCGCTGAAACAGCACCCCGCGCTGGTACTGAATGCGGATTACCGGCCACTCTCTTATTACCCACTATCCTTGTGGTCCTGGCAGGACGCGGTCAAGGCGGCCTGGCTCGACCGGGTGGCCATTGTGGCAGAGTATGACGAGGTGGTGCACAGTCCGAGTACCGAGATCCGAATACCCTCTGTGGTGGTTCTGAAAGATTATGTAAAACCTCAAAAGCGCGTTGCCTTCACGCGCTTTAATTTATTTTTGAGGGATGAGTTCCACTGCCAGTACTGCGGCAGCAAGGGAGAGCTGACCTTTGATCATGTGGTGCCGCGTGCGGCCGGCGGGGTGACAAGTTGGGAAAATGTGGTGGCAGCTTGCAGCCCCTGCAACCTCAAGAAGGGTTCCAAATCGCTGCACAGGGCCGGTATGTCGTTGCGCAAACCGCCGCGGCGGCCGGGCGCTGAAGAGTTGCGAAATACCGGGCGCAAGTTTCCGCCCAACCATCTTCATGACAGCTGGATGGATTTCCTCTATTGGGACACCGAGCTGGACGCTTGAGGAACACTCCCCAAGTAATTGCAAAAATATGGTTTCCGGCCTCTCCGCCTATGCCTTTTGCCTTGAAAGGGCAGACGCTCAAGTCCCTTGGGACACTGTCATCACACGCCGCAGTAGGCGGCGATCAGACTGAAAGGCCGGACGTGCCGGCGGCCGCGGGGGAACGGGCGCCCTTTGCATTGAATCAGTTTTTCGCGCGCTGGAGCATGCCAAACAAATCGCGCGGATCGTCCGGATCTGCGAGCATGTCCAGCTCGATGAAATAGTCAGTGCCTTTGATGCGGTCGCGGATATAACGCAAGGCCGAAAAATCCTCGATAGCAAAGCCGACGCTGTCGAACAGGGTGATCTGCCGGTCACCGGTGCGGCCCTGTTTCCGACCCGAAATCACTTCCCACAGCTCAGTGACGGAAAAGTCTTCCGGCCTCTGCTGGATTTCGCCCTCGATACGGGTTTGCGGCGGGTATTCGACAAAGACGTCAGAGCGGCCGAGGATGCCGGCTGCCAATTCCGTCTTGCCCGGGCAGTCGCCGCCAATTGCGTTGATATGCACACCGCTGCCGACCATGTTGTCGGTCAGGATAGTGGCGTTTTGCTTGTCCGCGGTGCAGGTTGTGAGGATCTGGGCACCTTCAATGGCTTCTTCCGGAGTTCGACAGGACACAACCTCAATGCCCAGGCCTTCAAGGTTTCGAGCACATTTCGCGGTTGCAGCAGTGTCTTTGTCATATAGGCGCACGGATTTCAGGCCTATAATCGCCTTCATCGCCAGTGTTTGGAACTCCGACTGGGCACCATTGCCGATCATTGCCATCGTGGTTGAACCTTTAGGCGCCAAATACTTGGCCGCCATTGCTGAGGTTGCCGCGGTACGGAGAGCGGTCAGAATGGTCATCTCGGTCAGCAGCACCGGGTATCCGGTGTAGACATCTGCCAGCAGGCCGAAAGCGGTGACAGTTTGCAGGCCTTCGGATGTGTTCTTGGGATGGCCGTTCACATATTTGAATCCATAGGCCTCGCCGTCCGAGGTTGGCATCAGCTCAATCACACCGACATCAGAATGGCTGGCAACACGCGGGGTCTTGTCGAACAGTTCCCAGCGTTTGAAATCGTCTTCGACATAGCCTGCAAGATCCCGCAGGATCTGTTCGATGCCGATGTGATGAACGAGGCGCATCATATTGTCGACGCTGACAAAAGGCACCAGTGCTTTTTCTGAAGGCTGTGTCATGCGGAAGTCCTTTCACGGGGGCTGAGGTGGATGCCTGTCAGCATGCAGCGCACCGACCCGCCTGCGGTTTCGATGGTGGGGATGGTCAAGGGCAGCGGCTCGGCGCTCCGCTCGATTTCTGCAATCTGCTCCGGACGCAGTGCGTCCAGCGCCTTGACCGAAAGTGCAAGAATGCGTTTTTTGCCAGTGGGTACTACCGCGCTGCCGAAATCAGCCAGAGCCTGCGCTGAAATTGTTCCGCTAAGACTGTTTGCCAGTATTTGAAAGGCGTTTCCGCCCTGTGTTTCCGTATTTGAGCGGAACTGGTGCGGCCACATTATGACCACCGCAGGAGGGGCCTGCAGGCTGGTCACTGGTAGCTCCGTGTCGGGCGGTCAAAGACGCGTCGGCCCAGAGCCGAGGCGCAGAGATCCACCATCAAATGCGCTGTGCGGCCCCTTTCATCCAGAAACGGGTTCAGTTCAACCAAATCCAAAGAGGTCATCAGCCCGGAGTCATGCAGGATTTCACAAACCAGATGCGCTTCGCGGACTGTGGCGCCGCCCGGAACCGTGGTGCCAACTGCCGGGGCGACAGAGGGGTCCAGGAAATCCACGTCTAGCGAGACATGCAGCATGCCATTGGCCTCGGCGACTTGTTCAAGGAACCGGTTCAGAGGGCCGGCGATACCGTTCTCATCGATATGGCGCATGTCATGGGTGCAGATAGAGCTGCCTTCCAGGGCAAGCCGTTCCTGGGCGTCGACAGATCGCAACCCGATCATGCAGACGTTCTCCTGCGGCACCGGGTTGGTAACTTCAGGAAAGCCGTCGAACCCGTTGCGGCCTGTGAAATATCCAACTGGCGTGCCATGCAGGTTACCGCTGTCCGACGTATCCGGTGTGTGGAAATCGGTATGCGCGTCCAGCCACAGAACAAACAGCGGGCGGCCAGCCTTGGCAGCATAGTTTGCAACACCTGCAACGGAGCCGAGCGAGAGCGAGTGATCGCCGCCCAGGAAAACGGGAAGGCCGCCCTCCAGAGCATTTTCAGCTGCCTGAGCAAGGCGCGACGTCCAGCCGATGGTCTCATTGCGGGCAAAGACCAGCCCGTCGTTGGCATCGGGCGCATAGGGGGCTGGGGTCAGGTTTCCCAAGTCCTCAACCGTATGGCCAAGACTTTCCAGCGCGGCAGTAATCCCGGCAGTCCGGAATGCGTCGGGCCCCATCAGGCAGCCGGCCCGGCGTTTACCACTGTCCACCGGCGCGCCAATTAGGATGCAATGTTGTGAAGTCACCGTTTCGGCCTCTCAAAAAAATAAACTTTCCTCCTAGAAACCTCCGATATGAGATAGATTCCAGCATACATTTTGCTCATAAAGGTCAGTGGATGGTCGAATTGGAGTGGAAAATGGACAAAACGGATGAGCGGCTGGTGTCAGCTCTTCGGCATAATGCGCGGGCGTCGCTGTCAGATCTGGCACTTGAGCTGAACCTGTCGCGCACCACGGTGCGGGCCCGGATTGAGCGGTTGCAGGCGCGCGGGGATATTCTGGGGTTTACCGTAGTGCTGAAAGAAGACGTGCTGCGGGATCCGGTCCGGGGATTGATGCTGATCGGGATCGAAGGCCGCGGCACCAACCGGATCACCCGGCAGTTGCAGGGGCTTCCAGAAGTCCGGGCAATTCATACCACCAATGGGCGCTGGGATTTGATTGTGGTGCTTGGCACCGAAACACTGGAAACGTTAGACACGGCTTTGGCAAAGATCCGCACCTTCGAGGGGATTGTGAGCAGCGAGACGAACCTGCTGCTGGCGACAAAAAAAGACAGCTGAAATTCGGAAATATTGCAGTCATGCCATTTGGTTGTAGCCTTCACTTCAGCTTACCTGACGGTTAACCCTGTTTGCGGGCACGGTTAGCCGCCGCAAACCAAAGCAGCGCCAAGCCAAAAGAGACAATGGCGTTCCAGCTGGCCATAGACAGTGACAGCATTTCCCATGGCGCCTCATCACAACGTACCAAGGGGGCAGCCATGATCTGGTCCAGCAACTGATCCGGGGATAGGCCGCCAATCGGACCGGACGTGCAAGTGGACGGGCCTTCCCACCAGCCACGTTCAACCCCGGTATGAAATGCGCCAACGCCTGCAGTGGCCAGCGCCGCCAGCGCTCCCAGATAAGGCAGCAGCGCTCCCGGAATGATCAGTGCCAAAACGCCGATGCCGGCCGCGGCGGCATGCGGGTAGCGCTGCCAATAGCAAAGTTTGCAGGGCGCCATCTCGCCAATGTACTGGAACCCCAGCGCACCCAACAAAAGCGCGGCAGAGCCGCCAGCCGCGAGGAGGATCAGAAAACGATGCATGATCAGATGAACCTTACCAGCAGGAAGCCGCCAAACAGGACAACCATGAAGGCTGTGAAAACCAGGCTCAGGCGGTGTTCAATAAAATCGCGGATTGGGACTCCGAACTTCCAGAGCAACCCGGCGACGATGAAAAAACGCAATGCGCGTGCAAGGATAGAGGTGGCAATGAAGGTGCCGACCGGCATGCCGGTCCAGCCCGACATAATGGTTATGACTTTATAGGGGAACGGTGTGATGCCGGCGCCCAGCACAGCCCAGAATCCAAAATCGTTAAAGCGCGTGTTGAACTCCGCGATGGCATCGCCTTTGCCCATCACCTCCAGCACAGGCTGGCCGATGGCCTCGTAGAAGAACGCTCCGATCGCATAGCCAAGCACGCCGCCGGCAACCGAGGCCGCCAGTGCGACCAACGCAACCAGCCAGGCGCGGGACGGGCGGGCGAGGATCATCGGGATCATCAGCACATCCGGCGGGATCGGAAAGACGGAGCTTTCGACAAAGGCGACAACGGCCAAGCACCAAAGCGCCTTGGGGTGATCGGCCAGGGCCATCGTCCGGTTGTACAGCGGTTTCAGCATTCAGTGCCCTGCATCCTCAACGGGTTTTGCAAGATGAGGTGGCATGCGCGCTGCGTTCCGTCAACCTTTGCTGCGCGGAATTCGCCACAGGCCGTTTTTTCGGCAGGGAAGAGCATTTTTGCCTCTGGACCTTGGCGTCTGGCTTGGCTAGGAACAGGACGTGGCCCAAGTGGCGGAATGGTAGACGCAGGGGATTCAAAATCCCCCGCTGGTGACAGCGTGCCGGTTCGAGTCCGGCCTTGGGTACCAATAAAAACAAAGGCCTGCAGCAAGTTCTTACTGCAGGCCTTTGTATATTTATTTTTCCGATTCAACTGAAAGCTCTCGCATTCACGCACTGCTTTTGCCTTTAGACTGTGCAAGATCAGCGGCTGTCTTTCAGGCCGTAGTCCGCGAAGGCCGCGATTACCTCCTGCATTTCGGTTTCTGTCAGGATGTGCGGCTCACCTATTGTCAGGCTCGTCGCATAACCCTTGGCCAAAGCTTCCAATTCCCCCAGGCGCCATAGCGCGCGCGGCAGGCTTTCGCCGGTGGCTACAGCGCCATGGTTTGCCATCAGGCAAGCGCTGCGGTTTTCCAAAGACCGAGTGATATTATCAGACAGCAGCTGGCTGCCGAACAGCGCATATTCTGCCACCGGCACATCGTTGCCGCCAAAGGCCGCGACCATATAGTGGCAGGCAGGGATAGGCTGACGGTTTATCGCAAGAGCGCTGCAATAGACGGGGTGCGCGTGAACCACTGCGTTGACAGCGGGCTTGGCCCGCAGAATGGCAAGGTGGAAAGGCCATTCAGTCGATGGTTTCAATTGCCCCTCCGGCCATCGGCCAGCGTCCAAAGGGATCTTCACCAGATCCTTGGGCGTCATCTTTTCATAGGGCACGCCAGAGGGTGTGATCAGCACCATATCGCCCGCGCGCACCGAGATATTGCCGGAAGTGCCCTGATTGATGCCGGTGGCATTCATCTCCAGGCAGGCGTCGATCACAGCCTGCCGCAGCCCGGGGCTGTCTTGATATGGAGGTTTCACACAGAATCCTCCGGTCTCAGGCGGTTCTGACGGCGGCCATGTCCGGAAACAATCCGGCAAGTCCGTCTTCGGAGGCATCGCAGATCCCGCGTTCGGTAATCAGGCCGGTGACCAGCCGGTTCGGGGTCACGTCAAAGGCGGGGTTGCCGCCTGATGTGCCGTCCGGGGTTACCTGCACCGCATCGATCGCACCATCCCCGTTCTTGCCTTGCACATGGGTGATTTCACGCTCGCTGCGGTCTTCGATCGGAATTTCGGCAACGCCGTCCGAGACGGTCCAGTCGATTGTCGGCGAGGGCAGGGCGACATAGAAGGGCACGCCATTATCCTTGGCCGCCAGGGCCTTCAGATAGGTACCGATCTTGTTGCAGACATCGCCGCGGCTGGTGGTGCGGTCGGTGCCAGTGATCACCAGATCCACTTGGCCGTGCTGCATCAGGTGGCCGCCGGCATTGTCGGTGATATAGCTGTGGCTGATGCCGTGGCTGCCCAGTTCCCAGGATGTCAGCGCGCCCTGATTGCGCGGACGGGTCTCATCTACCCAGACATGGATCGGGATGCCCGCGTCATGCGCCTGGTACATCGGGCTGGTGGCAGTGCCCCAATCGACGGTTGCAATCCAGCCGGCGTTGCAATGGGTCAGCAGCCGGACCGGTTCGCCCGCGAGTTTCTGTGCGGCGATTTGTTTGATCAGCTCCAACCCGTGCGCGCCGATGCTGCGGTTGATTTCCACATCTTCGTCTGCGATTTCATGGGCCAGGGCCAGCGCGGCGTCAGCCCGCTCACCTGTTGCCAGCGGCCGTAGGCGGTTGCGGCACCGGTCCAGCGCCCAGCGCAGGTTGATGGCAGTGGGGCGGGTGGCGTTCAGATAGCTCCAAGCCTGATCCATCGCCGCATCGGACGGATCCAGCCGCATTGCCAGCGCCATGCCATAAGCCGCAGTGGCCCCGATCAACGGCGCACCGCGGACCCGCATTTCGACAATTGCCTCGGCAAATTCCTGCAGTGTATTCACCTGCTGGATGCGGAAGTCATGCGGCAGCCAGCGCTGATCAATGATCTGCAGCGCGTCCTTGTCATGATCCCACCACAGGGATCGGTAATGCGTACCATCTACTTTCATCTGGCTGTCTCCCTAGTCCGGCGGCTCAGCGCGAGGTGCCGGAATCGACCCGATTTACGGGTCCGGCCTAGCGCCGCCTGCGGGATTAGACAACCATCTGCACGGGGAGAATTCAACGATCGGCCGGCAGCCGCGTCAGAGTGAGGCGGCCTTGAATGTATCGCAAGCGCCCAATTCCCCAGTTTCATACCCGCGGGCAAACCAAGCCTGCCGCTGCGCACTGGTGCCGTGCGAGAAGGTGTGCGGTTGCGGCGCCCGGCCTGCGTTGCGCTGCAGCGTATCGTCGCCGATTTGTTTGGCGGCGTTCATCGCTTCGCTGATGTCCCCCGGTTCCAGCGTGCCCAAGTCATCACGTGCGTAACGGGCCCAAACCCCGGAGAAACAGTCGGCCTGCAGCTCGGTGCGCACGGAAATCGCATTGGATTCCACTTCGCTCACCTGCGCACGGTTCCGTTGCGTTTCGCCCAGGATGCCGAGTTCATTCTGCACATGATGGGCAACCTCATGGGCGACAACATAGGCGGCGGCGAAATCGCCGCCCGCACCCAGCCGCTGGCTGAGCGTGGTGAAAAAGGCCGTGTCGAGATAGACTTTCTCATCAAGCGGGCAATAAAACGGACCGGAGGCGCCGGACGCCGCGCCACAGGGCGATTGTGTCACACCCTTGAACAAGACCAGCACCGCCGGGTCGTAAGGCCGCTCCAGCTGCTGTTCAAAAATCTCGGTCCAGATCTCCTCAGTGTCTGCCAGGGTCACGCTGACAAATTCCGCGGCCTTCTGGTCGGCTTCAGTGACCGGTGCGGGCTGGCGGCTTTGCGGCGCTGACCCTTGCAGCAGGGGCGTGAGGTCGACGCCCAGAAAGGCCCCGACGACAACAATTAAGACTGCCCCGGCACCGCCGATCCCTGCGGTTCTGCCTGTGAGCCCCCGGCCGCGCCGGTCCTCGATATTCCGGCTTCCACGGCGCCCTCTCCATCGCATGTCATCCTCCTAGGTTTCAGGTCTATCGGCATCTCGGGGTCAGATAGCGGTGCATAAGCGGCAATCAATGGATGCTTCGCAGGCGGGGCAGTCCGCCCGGTCTCCATTAGGGCAACCCCTGTTGCGCGCCAAAGGTTCCACTCGCAGCCCTATCGCGCCAACAGGCTTGCGGATATGGTGAGCAGCTTATTCAATGGAAGGAGTTTAACATTGGCATTGATGGCGGTCTGAGCCGTCCGCGCAGTCATTTTTTACATAGTTTCGAAATTGGAAGGGGCAGAGCATGGCACGAAACTGGATTAAGAACCTGTCCGGGGGAGCCGGACTTGCAATTATAGCGGCGGCGGGCCTGATGCTTGCAGGACCTGCCGCCGCCCAGCAGGCCGCGGCGCCCAAAGTTTCCGTGGTGCAGGCTGTCATCAAGCCGATCAAGGACACGGCGACTTTTATCGGCCGGGGAGAGGCAATCGACAAGGCCGACATCATGACGCGTGTCAACGGTTACCTGGAGGAGGTTCTGGTTGCGGACGGCGCCGAAGTGAAAAAGGGCGATGTGCTGTTCCGAATTGAACGCAGCGCTTTTGAGGCGGTGCTGGAAAGCCGCAGGGCGGAGCTGGCGCAGGCAGAGGCCAATCTCGAGCTGGCCTCGCTGGACCTGGCCCGCAAGCAGAAGCTGTTTGAACGCGGCTCGGTCCCGGAGGCGGACCGGGATACGGCCAGCGCCAATGAGCAGGTGGCCGAAGCCCGGGTGCGCGCCGCAGCAGCTGCAATCCGGCAGGCCGAGCTGGACCTGAGCTATACCGAGATCCATGCGCCGTTTTCCGGCCGTGTCGGGCGCGTCGAGGTCAGCATCGGCGATGTCGTCAGCCCCGGCGGCGCGGCTTTGGTTAACATCGTGCGCGAAGCGCCGGTTTACGTGTCCTTCTCGCTCAACGAAAAGCAATTCGTCGAAATCCTCCAGAATCTCGACTCGCAAGGCATCGACCGGTCCGACACTGAAGCCGCGCCGGAAGTGTTCGTGGTCCTCCCCAATGGGGCCGAGCTGAAGGAAAAGGGCCGGATCGCCTTTGCCGGCAACCGGGTTGATCCGGCAACCGGTGCTGTCACCGTGCGGGCGCAGTTTCAAAACGATCACCGGCTGATCCTGGACGGCGCCTTTCTGACCGTCGGCCTTCAATCGCAAGAAGCAGTCGACCGGATCATCATCAGCCAGTCCGCAATCCAGCGCGATCAGCAGGGGCCGTTTGTTCTGGTAGTGGATGATCAGAACCAGGTAGCCCAGCGCTATATCGTCACCGGCGATGTGCAGGGTACCGGAATCATTGTGCTGGATGGGCTGACAAACGGGGAAACTGTTGTGGTCGAAGGCCTGCAAAAAATTCGTCCCGGTGTGGAAGTGGATCCGGTGCTGGCCGGGCAGGCAGGAGAATAAGCGATGTTTTCCTCAATCTTCATCTCGCGGCCGAAGTTCGCGATTGTCATCTCCCTGGTGCTGACGGTCATGGGGGCGATTGGCTATTTCGCGCTGCCCGTGGCGCAGTTCCCTGAAATCACCCCACCGGTGGTGAACGTCACCGCAAATTATCCCGGTGCCAATGCTGAAACCGTTGAAAAGAGTGTTGCTGCGCCGATCGAGGCGCAAGTCAACGGGGTGGATGGAATGCTTTATATGTCCTCCACTTCAGCTGACAACGGCGGCTATTCTCTCGCTGTGACCTTTGAGGTCGGCACTGATGCCGATATCGCCTCGGTCAACGTGCAGAACCGGGTGGCGCAGGCAACGGCGGCCCTTCCTGCTGAAGTTACGGCAAACGGTGTGGTGACTCAGAAAAGTTCTTCCAACATGCTGCTGGCCGCGGCCCTGACATCCCCCAACAGCTCGTATGACAACGTCTTTTTGTCGAACTATGCCGCAATTAATATCAAGGATGCTCTGGCGCGGGTCGATGGCGTGGGCAAGGCGGATATCCTGACCAACTTTGAATACGCCATGCGGGTCTGGCTGGACCCGAATAAGATGGCAGGCCTCGGCATTTCGCCCGGTGACGTGATCAACGCAGTGCGTGAACAGAATATCGAAGTCTCCGCCGGGCAGGTGGGCGCGCCGCCGGTGCCGGGTGATCAAGTCTTTCAATACACCATCAAATCCAAGGGCCGCTTGACCGAAGTCAGCGAGTTCGAGGACATCGTCATCCGAACCGGTGACGGCGGCAGCACTGTCCGGCTGAGAGATATTGCCAAGGTGGAACTGGGGGCCTCCAACTACAGTTCCTCGGGCTATCTGGACGGCGTGCCGGCGACCATCCTGGCCGTCTACCAGTCTCCAGGCGCCAATGCGCTGGCGGTGTCCGAGGCTGTGCTGGCAGAGTTAGACCGGATGTCGGCGGATTTCCCGGACGACGTCGCCTATTCGGTGCCATTCAACACCACAGATTTTGTAGAACAGTCGCTGAATGACGTTATTTCCACCCTGATGATGACCTTTGCGCTGGTGATCTCGGTGGTGTTCATCTTTCTCGGCTCTTTCCGGGCGACTATTATCCCGGCGGTGGCCATCCCGGTGTCCCTTATCGGGACATTTGCCTTCCTGCTTATGCTTGGCATGTCGCTCAACACCATATCGCTGTTTGCCCTGGTGCTGGCGATCGGCATTGTTGTGGATGACGCTATCGTGGTGGTGGAGAACGTCGAACGGATCATTGCCGAGGAGGGGCTGCCCCCGGCTGAGGCCACCCGCAAGGCGATGGAGCAGATCACCGGCCCGGTGATTGCAACCACGCTGGTGCTGCTGGCGGTGTTTGTGCCGGTCACCTTCATGCCAGGAATCACCGGCAAGCTTTATTCGCAGTTTGCGGTGACCATTTCGGTTGCGGTTGTGATCTCCTCGGTCAACGCGCTGACGCTGTCACCGGCCCTCTGTGCCATTGTGCTCAAGGCGCGCTCCGCCCCGCCAAAAGGTCTGCTGGCCCTGTTCGAAAGCATGATCGGCGGCGTACGCAGCGGGTATTTGAGTATCGTCACCCGGATGCTGCGCCTGCCGGTGATCGGGCTTGCCATCATCGCGGCGGTGGCCTTTGGCACCGGCAGTATCTTCACCGCCACCTCCAAAGGCTTCCTGCCAGCCGAAGACAACGGCTATCTGTTTGTGGACGTCCAGTTGCCCGACGCCGCGGCGCTGGGACGGACAGAGAGGGTAACCGGGCGGATTGACCAGCAGATCCGGAAGATTCCCGGTGTCCAGGGCACCGTTCTGGTCAATGGGTTCAGCCTTCTGAACGGGACGGGAGCCAATGGCGCAATGATCATAGCTACCCTTCACCCCTGGGATGAACGGCAATCCGAGGCACTGCACCCCGATTCCATCCTTGGTCAGATCTACGGCATTGCCAATGGGGAAGCCGCAGCCAGCATCGTCGCCTTCAACCCGCCGCCGATCTCGGGGCTTGGCATGTCCTCAGGTGTGGAAATGGCAATACAGCAGACGGCCGGCGGCACCCCGCAGGACCTGGCGCAGGCGGTCGGCTCGCTGGTCTATTCCGTTAACCAGCACCCGGAAATCGCCCAGTCCTATACCACCTTCCGGGCCAATGTGCCGCAGCTGTTTGTCGATCTGGACCGGGAGAAGGCAAAGACGCTGAATGTACCGATTTCGGAAGTGTTCCAGACCATGCAGGCGCATCTGGGATCCTATTACGTCAACGACTTCAACCTGTTCGGCCGCGTTTACAAGGTGATGCTGCAGGCCGAGGGCACTTATCGCGACAAAATCGAGGATATCGGTGGCCTATATGTGCGGACGCAGTCAGGTGACATGGTTCCGCTGTCGACCCTGATTGAAGTGGAAAACGTGCTGGGACCGGTGCTGCTGAAGCGGCACAACATTTTCCGGTCGGCCACTGTCACCGCTGTGCCAGCTGCGGGTCTGTCCACCGGCGACGCCATCCGGGTGATGCAGGATGAAGCCGCGATGGCGCTGCCGCCGGGCTATGCCTTTGAGTGGACCGGCACTGCACAGCAGCAGCTGGACTCGGCGGGTCTGGTCACAGTGATTCTGGCAATGGCAGTACTGTTCGGCTATCTGTTCCTGGTCGCGCAATACGAAAGCTGGACGATGCCGGTGGCAATCCTGCTTTCGGTGATCGTGGCTCTGTTCGGAGCGATTGCGGCGGTGGCAATCGCCGGCAACGACATCAACCTCTACACGCAAATCGGGATGATCATGCTGATTGGCCTGGCGTCGAAAAACGCTATTCTGATTGTCGAGTTCGCGATGGAGCAGCGCGCCGCGGGTCTTTCGATCCGCGATGCCGCGAAGGAAGCCGCCAAACAGCGTTTCCGTGCGGTGATGATGACAGCACTGTCCTTCCTGCTGGGGGTGGTACCATTGCTGGTTGCCTCGGGTGCCGGCGCCGCCAGCCAGCGTGCCATCGGCATTGCCGTCTTTGGGGGCATGCTGGCCGCAACCGTGGTTGGCGTCATTGTGGTACCGGTGCTGTATGCGATGATGCAGGGCATGCGTGAACGTATCAAAGGCACGGCGGCCGCCCAACCGGCAGAGTAAAACGGCCAGCCCCGCCAATAGTACTGGCGGGGCTGTATCTTTCATCCGACCGCAGGTCCGGCAGGGCTTGCGGTGATTAGCCGGTCATCAGGCGAAGCGCGCGCGCAGGCCGCGGTCATGGGCCGCAGACAAAATCAGATCCCATTTCCGCGGCGTGCAGCGGAACTCCGGCTCCACGTCGCAGGTCAATGGCGCATTTGCCTCGCTGGGTATCATTCTGGCCGCGGCAGAAACGCACCGCTCCAAAGCCCAGAAATCCGTCAAAGACGGGTTGTCAGTAATCACTTGGCTCAAAAGCATTGCCGTAAGCTCCCCGTTAATGCTGTTGCCTTGCAAATTTTTGATACGGCGGATCAATTTTTATGCGGTGCGTATTAGCGTCATCCGGATGATTTGTCACCTGGATGTTTTTCATGCCGCCGCAAAACTGTAAAAACCTGTCCAGCATAGCAGGTTAAGGTGATGGGCGCTGTGTCCTGCCTGCCGGAAGAATCGCGTCTCTCTCTATTCTCACTGCAAGAAAAAAAATGCACAGGTGATGGGCTACACCCGGACATTGAAGGGGAAAATTCCCTAACCGTCGTCAATCAAGAGAAAAATGCGGTTTTTGAGGGGTGCGTCAATAGATAGCACCCTTGACTTGACAGAGTGCCAGTGAAACCCTTCTGCACGTGCAAAATAATCCGCACACGCCCAGTCCGGCATGCCGATTTCTGTGGCCGTGCAGTGACAGAAGAATCGCTTTCACTGCTTTCCGCGCCGGGCTGCAAATCATAAGACAAGTGGGAGAGACTTGATCATGAAACACACCAAGTTGGCTATCGGTGCATTGGTGGCGGCAGCCTTTTCGGCGCCCGCAGCGTTTGCTCAGGAATACATCACCATCGGCACTGGCGGCGTGACCGGTGTTTATTACCCGACCGGCGGCGCCATCTGCCGTCTGGTGAACAAGGGCCGCAAGGAGCATGGTTTCAAATGCGCCGTCGAATCCACCGGCGGTTCGGTGTACAACATCAATACCATCCGCGAAGGCGAACTGCAGTTCGGCGTAGCCCAGTCTGACTGGCAGTACCATGCCTATAACGGCTCTTCCAAGTTCGAGGAAGCAGGTCCGTTCGAAGGCCTGCGCGCCGTATTCTCAGTGCATCCTGAACCCTTCACCGTTGTGGCCCGTGCCGACGCCGGCATTTCCACCTTTGATGACCTCAAAGGCAAGCGAGTCAACATCGGCAATCCGGGCTCCGGCCAACGCGGCACCATGGAAGTGCTGATGGAAGCCAAGGGCTGGGGCATGGAAGATTTCGCCCTGGCAACCGAGCTGAAGGCGGCTGAACAATCCGCAGCGCTGTGCGACAACCAGATCGACGCCATGATCTACACCGTTGGCCATCCCTCCGGTTCGATCCAGGAAGCCTCTACCGCCTGTGACTCGGTTCTGGTCACCGTGGACGGCGAGGCGGTGGAAAAGCTGGTAGGCGACAACTCCTTCTACCGCACCGCCACCATCCCCGGCGGCATGTACCGCGGCACGGATGAGGACGTGAAGACCTTTGGCGTGGGCGCGACTTTTGTGACCTCGGCAGACGTCTCCGAAGATGCGGTTTATGCGGTTGTCAGCTCGGTGTTCGAAAACTTCGAGGCGTTTCAGAAGCTGCACCCGGCCTTTGCCAACCTGAAGCCGGAAGAGATGATCGCGGACGGCCTGTCGGCACCGCTGCATCCCGGTGCCGCAAAGTACTACACAGAAAAGGGCTGGATCGAGTAATCCACCCAACAAAAGGAACGGGGCGCATTTGGCGCCCCGTTTTGCCTGAGGCCACTGCCCAGGCTATAAAATTCAGGCCCCGGGAAACGGCGGCCTTAGGGGAGATTATCCATGGCATCCGATGCACAGGGAAATCGGCCGCTCAGCGAAGAAGAGCTTCAGGAACTTGTCGCGTCCTCAGACGCAGGCGCCCGCAATCCGGTAGGAAGCGTGGGGCTGTTCCTGGCAATTGTCGCAGTCATCTGGTCGGTATTCCAAGTCGTTCTGGCTTCACCCGTTTCCAACCTGCTGCTGCCCGGCAGTGTGGTGAACAATTCCCGGCAAATCCACTTGGCCTTTGCCATTTTCCTGGCCTACGCCGCCTATCCCGCGCTGAAGTCCAGCCCGCGGAGTTACATTCCCATTCAGGATTGGATCTTCGCGCTGGCCGGAACCGTAATCGCGATGTACGGCTATATTTTTTATCAGAAGATCGTTGATTCCGGCGGGCTTGCCGATGATATGGATAAGTGGTTTGCACTGGCGGGCCTGATCCTGCTGTTTGAGGCTGCCCGCCGTGCGCTTGGCCCGGCGATGGCGATTATCGCAACCATATTTCTTGCCTATGTGTTCTTTGGCTCCTCCGAATGGGTGCCGGAAGTTATACGCTGGAAGGGCGCCAGCCTCAAAAAGGCTATGAGTCATATGTGGATAACGTCCGAGGGCGTGTTTGGCATCGCCTTGGGTGTTTCCACAAAATTTGTCTTCCTGTTCGTGCTGTTCGGCGCGCTGCTGGATAAGGCTGGGGCAGGCAATTACTTCATCAAGATGGCCTTTGGCGCCCTTGGCCACCTGCGTGGCGGCCCGGCCAAGGCGGCGGTTGTTGGCTCTGCCGCAACAGGTCTGATCTCCGGCTCCTCGATTGCCAATGTGGTCACCACCGGCACTTTCACCATCCCGCTGATGAAACGGGTGGGCTTCACCAGCGAACAGGCCGGCTCGGTCGAGGTGGCGTCCTCGGTGAACGGCCAGATCATGCCGCCGGTGATGGGCGCTGCCGCCTTCCTGATGGTGGAATACGTGGGCATCTCCTATGTCGAGGTGATCACCCATGCCTTTCTGCCGGCCGCGATCTCCTACATCGCGCTGGTCTATATCGTGCATCTGGAGGCGGTGAAGCGGAACATGCCGACGCTGGGCAACCGGGTGGTCTCCATGGGCCGGACCATCGGCGGCATGGCACTGTTCTTTGCCGGCTTTGCTGCCCTTTGCTATGGCGTGCAGTACCCGGTCAAGTGGATCACTGCAGCGATGCCGGGCGCCTCCGGGCTGACACTGTCGGTACTGGTGTTCGCGGCTTACGTAGCTCTGCTGTGGCTTGCCGCCGGCGTCGATGACCTGGTGCCGGATGACCCGAACGCCAAGGAGGTCGAATTGCCGGTAGTGGGCGAGATCTATAAGGCGGGCCTGCATTACCTGCTGCCGATCATCGTGCTGGTCTACTTCCTGATGATCGAACAGAAGTCGCCGGGCTTGTCGGCCTTTTGGGCAACCGCGCTGCTGTTTGTGATCCTGCTGACCCAGAAACCGCTCAAGGCGATTTTCCGTGGCCAAAGCAATATGGCCAATTCCTTCCTGGAAGGCGTCCACGATCTGTGGAACGGGCTGATCGACGGTGCCCGCAACATGATCGGCATCGCGCTGGCCACGGCCACAGCTGGCGTGATCGTGGGCACCGTGACATTGACCGGTGTCGGGCAGGTGATGTCCGAACTGGTCGAATTTGTCTCGGGCGGCAACCTGATTTTGATGCTGGTGATGGTGGGTATCTTGTCTCTGGTTCTGGGCATGGGGCTGCCAACCACCGCCAACTACATCGTTGTCAGCTCTCTGATGGCCGGTGTAGAAGTGGAGCTCGGCGCCCAGTCCGGGCTGATCGTGCCGCTGATTGCGGTGCATCTGTTTGTGTTCTACTTTGGCATCATGGCAGATGTGACGCCGCCGGTGGGGCTGGCAAGCTTTGCGGCTGCGGCTGTGTCGGGCGGCGATGCCATCCGCACCGGCTTCACCGCCTTTTTCTACAGCTTGCGGACCGTGGCGCTGCCGTTTGTGTTCATCTTCAACACCGATCTCCTGCTGATTGATGTGAACTGGATACAAGGCATTCTTGTCGCCATATCAGCCACCATCGCCATCCTTGTCTTCACAGCCGGCACCATGGGTTATTTCGTTAGCCGCAGCCGGATTTATGAGAGTGTGCTGCTGGTCTTTGCCGCCTTCGCCCTGTTCCGGCCGGACTTCTTCATGGACCGGATGATGCCGCCCTATGCCGAAGTGCCGCCGGCCCAGCTGGTTCAGGCCTTGGATGAGGCTGAGGCGGGTGCGGAGTTCAGGATCACGGTCGAAGGCCCTGATTTCGATACCTCCGAGATTAAAAGCACAACAATGATCCTGACGGCCGATGGCACTGGCGGTCAGCAGGCGCTGGATGCTTATGGCCTGCTGCTGCTGGAGGAAGACGGCTTTACGAAGCTGGACGAGCCGATGTTCGGCACCCCGGCGGCGCCCAGTTTGGAGAGTTTTGATTTCTATGCCGATGAACCCGTGCAGATCGCAACGATCCAGGCTCCGGCCAGCCAACTGCCCAAGGAGCTGATCTTTATGCCGGCGCTGCTGCTGGTCGCGCTTGTTGCGCTGATGCAGCGCGGCCGTGCGCGTGAACAAAAAGGAGTCCCAGCATGAACAAACCCGTTCTATGCGCCCTGGAATTGAGTGACCAAGCGTCCGACGAAAAAGTTTTGTCTCAGGCGGCCCGGCTGGCGGAGCTGGACGGTGCCCAGCTGGATGTCGTCAATGTGCTGCCTGATTTTGGCGAGAGCTGGGTGTCGGGCTTCTTTGAGGAGCACCACCATCAAAAAGCGGTCAAGGACGCCACCCAGCGGCTGCGTGAACTTTGCACCAAGGTGCTGGGAAAGGAGCGCAACGCTAAGGTGCGCCACCTGGTGGCCACCGGCAAAGCGTATCAGGAAATCCTGAAGGTAGCTGAAACGGCGGGCAGCGGGCTGATTGTGATCGGGGCACACAAGCCGGATCTCAAGGATTACTTGCTTGGTCCGAATGCAGCCCGGGTGATCCGGCATTCGGATTGCTCGGTCTTTGTGGTTCGCTGAAGAAATCAAGGGCGCCTGCGGGCGCCCTTATTCGTAGCCGGTCATCTCAAGGTAGCCCTTGCCGGAGTGGCTGCCGCTGACTGACACCGGCCCTTCCCAGTAAGAAAATGTGGTTCCCATCCAGCTTTTCGGATTAAGTGCCTGAACCTCAATGGAAACACCCTTTTCTGGCAGGCTTGCATGCCAGCGTGTGGGAACTTGCCGGCCCTGCACATCGCTCGCAGCCAGTGCCTCGGCGTAAAAGGCTCCAGGCGCTAGCGGCTCTGCTTTTCCATCTGCAGTTATCCATGTGCCTGACGTGAAATCACCGCGTTCGCCACGCAGCACAAATCCCATCAGCTTGTCTCCGCTGTCAAAGCTGAGAGAGAACCAGTCCCAGCCGCTTTGATCCTCGGCCAGAGGCTGGCTTGACCATTCCCGGTCCATCCAGCCGCGCCCCGTCACGGCAATGGGTCCGCCAGGCAGATCAAGCGTTCCGGACACCTGATAATGCGGTTGAGAATAATAATAGCTGGCTTGGCCGCTGGCGGATTTCACGGAATAACCATCCTCTCCATGCAGCGCGAGCGGGCCGTCAGCGAAGAGCTGCAACTCATAAGAAAACTCTTGTCCCGAAGCCGTTATCTCCATCCTTTCAATAGCCTCTCCGGTGGAGCGCATCTGCCAATCGCCGATCCAGGCATCGAAAGGATCAGCCAAAACCCCAGCCTGACCCACACCTCCGCGGGCTATGCGTTCGGCGAACAGGTGCTGATCCGGCGCAGTCACGGCAGCGTGGGCCATCCAGATTTGCGGGCTTTGCCAGCCCTCGGCCTCTCCCGGTGCCAGGGCGGAACGGAACAATGTCCACTGGATGCCGTAATCGTTGCCGCCGGTGTCTGTCAGGTTGGCGGTTAAGTACCACCACTCGATGCGGAAATCCGGATGGGCACCATGATCCCGGGGAAAAGACAGCTGGCCGCCAAGCTCTGGAACTGAAAATCCGCCGGCCTCAGTTCCTAGCCCGGCATAACCTTGCGGCAGGGCTTCAGTGGCCCAGCCTGCGATGAAAATCGTCAAAACGGATCTAACGTTCATTGGCAAACACCTTGAGCAATTCAGCCGGGTCCAGGCGGCTGAGCCGGCGGGCGGGCAGGGCGGCCGCCACCGCCGCGGCCAGCAGCGCCAGCAGGATAAGCCGCAGCCAGTCGCCTGGAAACAGATGCATCGGCAGCTTCCAGCCAAAAGCTTCAACATTGATCACGGCCAGCAGCGCCCAGGCCAGAACAAGCCCCAGCGGCAGGGCCAGAACCGCGGTGAACGCGGCCAGAAGAAGGCTGCGCAGGATTTCAGCACCGGCCAGCTGGCGGCGGCTGAGCCCCATCGCCCAAACCGGTGCAAGCTGCGGCAAACGCTGACTCCATAAGGTAAGCAGGCTGGTCAGCATGGCAAACCCGGCCACCCCCAGCGTCAACAGGTTCAGCGCGGAGGTTATGGTAAATGTCCGATCAAAGATACTGAGGGACCGAGCCTTGATGCCCGCTTGGTCGACGATGTTTTCCCGCGGTATTTCAAACACTTCACGAATGGAGCTGACAATTTCCGGCACATCTTCGGCAGGCAGCCGCAGCCCGAACTGCCGGTTGGGAATATCCGGTTCGCGGTCCAGCAATGCAGCGAGGGAAGTGATCACCTGGCCATTCGGGTTGCCGTAATCGGAATAGATCCCGGCAATGGTCAGCTCCCAATCCGGTGCCAGGGCCAAGGAAAGCCCGGGGCTAAGGTCATGACGGCGGGCGAATTGTTCATTGACCAGCAGAGCTTCTCCAGCGGCGACACGGTCCCAGACGCCGGGCAGTGCCTCCAGCAGCGGCCAATTCAGCCGGTAGGTTTCATCATCCGCAACGCCGTAAACCCGCAACGGCGCGCCCTTGTAGCGGATTTCACTGCGCCGGATTGGCAGAACGGTTATGCCCTGATCCTCCAGCCACTGCGTCAGCCTCGTTCCTTGTTGATCACTGACTGCAGTCACATAAACCTCGGCTGCCAGGCGTTGGTCCAGCCAGCCAATGAAGGTTAGCCTGAAGCTGGAAACCATTGTTCCGACCCCAATATTCGTCGCCAACGCCAAAAGCAGGGCCATCAGGGCAAGCGACATCCCGGGCAGTTGTGCCCGGGTATCGGCCCAAAGCCATTCGGTAAAGGGACGTGTGCTCAGCCGCGCCCCGATCCGCAGACCGGTGGCGATAAGCAATGGCAGCACCAGTGCCGCCCCAAGCATAAGCCCGGACAAAAAAACAAACCCTGCAAGAAGACCTTGAAAGAGAGCGATGATCGCAATCCCAGCGAGTATGCATAGGGCACCTGCGCAGGCCGCCGCCTTATGCGACCTGATTGCTTGCTGCCCGCGGGCCTGGGGTGCGGGTGCGGCCAGCAGGGGCATCCGCCATAAGTCGTATAGCGCCTGCGCCCCGGCCAGAAACGTCCCGCTGCAGGCCATTGCCAGCCCGGATAAGACCCACTCCAGGCGCAAGCCGAGGCTGCCGTCCACCGCGGCGCCGTACAGCCCGGCTAGTGTGGCCTGAACATCCGGCAGCAGCGCCGCAGCGACCAGATAGCCGCCGGCCAGCCCGGCAGTACCGGAAATCAACGCGACAACCGCAAGCTCTGCTGCAAGCAGCACCACCAGAACCCGCATAGGAACACCCAGCCCGCGCAGGGTCCGGATCATGCCCCGGCGCTGCTCCAGGCTGAGACTGATGGTCCCTTGAACGATGAACAGCCCGACAGCAAAGGATAACAGGCCGAAGGCCGTCAGGTTGAGGTGGAAACTGTCAGTAAGCCGGGCCGTGTCTGCTGCTGCACTGCGGGCTGGAATGCGGATCAGGCCGGGAGCAAGATGTTGAAGTGGTGTCAGGCCGGAAACCTGATCCGGCAGAATGAGCAGGTAGCTGAGACTGTCCGGCTGGCGCAGCAGGCGGCTGGCCAAACTGATGTCAGCAATCAGCACGCCGGGCGGCAATCTGTCCGTTTCGGTTATCGGGTGCTCGCTTTGCGCCGCAGCAAGCATCCGCGCAGTTTCTGGATGCGCAAAGAACCGGCCGGGCGGCAATAACGCATCCAATGCAGGTACGCTGTCCTGCTCCGCTGCCTCGGCCAGGGCTGGAACCAGCGGATGGCTTAGCAGGTCTATACCCATGATATCAAAGCTTTGCCGCTTAAACCTGACAGTGCCCTCCAGCACCGGTGTCAGCTGCCAGCCCGACCGGCGCAAGCTGGCGTACTGCTGCAGCGTGATTGTGCCGCCTTCCGGCGCCAGCCGGTCCGCAGCTGTTGTGCCAAGCTGCTCCGCGGCCCGGGCGTAGCTGGCGCGGGCTTCACCGTTGATTGCCTGAACGGCAGACCAAAGCCCCGTTGCCAGGGCCAGCCCAGCCATCAGCGTCGCAAGTTGCAGAGGATGCCGGCGCCAGTGCGACAGGATTGCACTCAGCGCGGAGCGGATCATACGGTTTGGCCAAGCTGCAGATGAAGACGCTGGTCCAGCATCCCGGCAATGGCGTTGGAATGCGTGACCAGAAACAGGGCCGCGCCGCTTTCCCGGACCAGTTCCAGCATTAGGTCCATCACCGCCGAACTGGCAGTTTCATCCAGGTTCCCGGTCGGCTCGTCCGCCAGCAGCAATTTGGGGCGCAGAGCCAGGGCACGGCCAATGGCAACCCGCTGTTGTTGCCCGCCCGAGAGTTGCTCGGGGTAGCGATCGAGAAGACCGGTCAGGCCAAGGCGGTCCACCAGAACATGCCCCCAATCCGGGTCCCACCGGTTTCCCAACCGTGCATGCAACGAGATATTCTGCCGAATTCTGAGTGAAGGAATTAGATTAAACTGCTGAAAAACCAGTGAAACATCGCGCCTCCTGAGGGCCGCGCGCTGCCGGTCCCTGAGTTTGGAAAGCCGGGTGCCTGCAATTTCAATTTCGCCGCTGTCAAATTGATCCAACGCGCCGGCCAAGTGCAGCAATGTGCTTTTGCCGGAGCCGCTGTCGCCAGTCAGCGCCAGGCTGCTGCCGGCAGCCAGATCCAGTGACACCCCGCGTAACACAGCGGTTTCCGGTGTCTGTCCCGGATAGCTTTTGGTCACGTTGCGGATCTTCAAAACCATCCTGCGGCCCCCTCCTGCACTTCGGTCTTCAATTCCTGCAACGGCACTCAATACCTCTGCCAGGAAGATGTCCAGTGCGGCACAAAGGCTGGCCCATCCGGCATTTTTATGGTTAAGCGTAGCGGATCGCCTTTATAAGGTACCGCGAAGCCTCCACAAAGCTTATCACCGTCGGGAGTGCGGGAATGACGCTATGGAACCAGTTGCTGTTGGGCTCGATCAATCTGAGTGTCTGTCTGATACTCGAAATCTCGGTTCTGGTTTTTTGCTCGGCTGTGCTGAACAGGTTGTCGGCAGGTTTTGCCAAACCTTATAAGCCTTGGCAGGTCGGTCTCATGCTTGTGGTGGCAATTTTCATCATTCTGGGCGGTCATACGGTGCAGATCTGGATCTGGTCCGCCGCTTTTGTCCTGGTGGGCGCGCTCGGCGATTGGAACACAGCAGTGTATTTCTCTCTGACAACCTACACAACGCTTGGCTACGGCGATGTTGTGCTGGGTCCGGCGCTGCGGATTTTTGCCGCCTTTGGTGCTGTCACCGGACTATTCGCGTTTGGAATCAGCACGGCCTTTCTAGTCAGCGCAATGGGACGGTTGTTTTCCCTAAACGGTGAAGCACATAGCGTAAAAGATTAAAGCACAGGGGCCAGCAGGCGTGTCACGGGTGCCAGCAATCGAATAGGCCAAGCCTGCTGGTCCAGCGGCTGTGTAAGTTCGATAGAACGTTGGAAATCCCTGGCCAGCATTTCGGACATTTCATGCGCTGACCGCGAGTCGAAAAACAACGCCATGGTTTCAAAATTCAGCCGGAACGACCGGTAATCAAGATTTGCCGTTCCCGCACCCGAAATCCTGTCATCGATGACAAAACATTTCTGATGCATAAAACCGCCCTGATAGCGCAGGATACGAACGCCTGCCTCCCGCAGTTCGTCAAAAAATGCGAAACCCGCAAGCCAAGGCAGGTGGTGATCAATGGAGTTCGGCAAAAGGATCCGGACATCCAGCCCGCGCAACGCGGCATGTTTCAAGGCGGCAAGCACCTCCTGATCCGGGACCAGGTAAGGGGACGCCATCCAAACCCGTTCCTGTGCTGCGGTGATCACCGAGAAAAACAGCATGGATCCGTTGCCGTTGGTATCGCCGGGACCGGTCGAGACAATCAAGCCAGGCCGGTCTTGCGGTGACAGTTCAGCGTCCCAGTTCAACAGGTCCAGGATTGGCTCTTGCGTGTGCCAGTGCCAATCCTCAGCAAAGGAGAGCTGCAATTGCTGAACAACCGGCCCGGTAAGCCGCACATGCGTGTCCCGCCATGGTCCCATAACAGTGTTCAGACCCATGTACTCCTCGCCGGCATTCAGGCCGCCGGTAAAACCGGTCCGGCCATCCACAATGACGGTCTTACGGTGGTTCCGGAAATTGATGCGCAGCCGGTGCCAAGGCGGCCGTTGAACTGCGGGATCAATCATGTTCACACCGGCTTCTTCCAGCGCGCGGGCAAATCCGCGGGACAGCTTCCGGCTGCCGATGCTGTCTGTCGTAAACCAAACCGTTACACCGCGTTCAGCGGCTTCTATCAGCTTGGCCTGAAGCTTCCTTCCGACGGTGTCCGCACGCAGAATGTAATATTGCACAAGGATATATTCTTGCGCTTCATCAATCGCTTCGAAGATGGAGTTGAACGTATTTTCACCATCGACCAACAGTTCCAATCCGTTTCCGTGGCAGATGTTCATGCCGGCAATGGCTTCGAAGGGCGCTGCGTTCACTGGCAGCGTTGGCAACTTTCCGGAGCGGGCACTGGTATAGTTCCGGGTGGCAACAACAGCCTGTTCCGCGGCGCGGCGTGCCGTCCAATACCCTTTGAACCGGTGGTGGCCGAAAATCATGTAGGCGGGCAGGGCGGCTATCGGCGCAGCCAGCAGAAAGACGGCCCAGCCAATCGCCCCTTGCGGCGTGCGCGCGGTGCGGGCGGCTTGAAGGGCAGCAAGCCCGGCAGCCGCCCAGGTTGCGGCAATAGTCACGGTGCTGAGAACAATCCAAAACATCTGAAGGTCCTGAGATAGCGCTTTGATTTCAAGTTAGTACTGAATGGCGGTGCCTGCTATAATACCCGGCCGGGCTGCGGCGTGCGGAAATCATGGCATATGACCTTTACCGCTGGCAATTTCTCAATGATTGTGGAACCTTGCCGCTATGCCGATCCTACCGCCCTTTCGCTGCTGGCCTGCAGCCCTGCTGGACGCCGCCCGCCGTTTCAACCGGAAAAACGGCTGGGTGATGAGCAGCCATATCGCCATGTCGATGATGCTGGCGTTGTTCCCGTTTGTTCTGTTTACAGTGGCGCTGGCGGGGACAGTCGCCGGTTTGCTGTCCCAGGACGTCGCCATGGAAACCATGACGGAACAGGTGTTCAGCGTTTGGCCGGACGCGGTGGCCCGGCCGATCCTGACCGAACTGAAGGCAGTGCTGCAGACGTCGAACACCCAGCTTGTCACTCTGGGCGGCCTGTTTGCGCTCTATTTTGCCTCTAACGGTGTCGATGCGGTCCGGGTCGCCCTGGTGCAGGCCTATCATGATACAGATACAAGACCGTTTTGGCGGTCCAGGGCGCTGTGCATCGGGCTGGTCGTTCTGGGCGGGGCAGGTATTCTGGCCGTTACCGTGTTTGAAGTGATATTGCCGCTCTATGTCAGGCACATCGCCGAATTTCTGCCCTTTGACAGTGTTCCGAAAGGCTGGGAGAAGGGCTTGCGGGGCGTTCTGGCACTGGCCCTTCCGACTGGTGCCGTGCTCGCATTTCATGTGCTATTACCGGGTCGCGTGCACCGTTTGCGGCGGATCCTGCCGGGGGCAATACTGACCCTTCTGCTATGGCTGGCCTGCGGCAGCGGCTTTGCGTTTTACGTTGGTTCTTTTGCACAATATTCGGCCACATACGCCGGGCTTGCCGGAGCTATGGCCGCAATGATCTTCCTCTATCTGAATTCGGCCATCCTGATCCTGGGGGCCGAATTCAACGGGGCACTGATCGAGATTGCCAACGGAATGGGCCGGTCGTGAAGCCTGCGGATCTGCAGCAACTGTTTCCATTCCTTCAACAATAAGGCAAATTTGCCCCATTTGAGCCCGATTTGCGGCCAAATCACCTTTTAGGTCTGTAGGAGACTGAGGATCCAGAAGGGGCCATCATGACAAAACTGCAAAGCAAACTTCGCCACACACGCCTGTTTGAACTGATGCGCCGGCGTGAAATGGCCCGACATGCCAGCCTTAAGCTGAGGGTGTCCCGGCTGACCGATGGCGAGGGAGATGAGGCCATCCTGCTGCGCGACCTTGCGGCCCGGTCTCTGACCGCGCCGCACAGCCGCCGCATTTAACGAGGCGTTAGCCCCGGAACCCGGTTGCAACCACAAATTTCTCGGAGCTGTCCGACCGCGAGGAGGGCGGCTTCATGTTGGTCACCTTGGTGAATTTCTGCTTCAACAGCTTCTGCAGCTCTCCTTCGGCACCGCCGGCCAGGACCTTGGCCACAAAGGTTCCGCCCTCTTCCAGCACGTCAAAGGCAAAATAGGCCGCGGTTTCACACAGCGAGATGATCCGCATGTGATCCGTCTGCTTGTGGCCGGAACTGGCCGCCGCCATGTCGGACATCACCACATCGGCCCGGCCCCCCAGCCATTCCTTGACCTGATCATCGGCGCCGTCATCCATGAAATCGAGCTGATGGAACTCGGCACCGGCCAGCGGTTCGACTTCCTGCAGGTCCACGCCGATAATGCGGCCCACGGCTTTGCCCTGTTTCTCGCCCAAGGCATTAATGCGTTTGACCGCAACCTGTGCCCAGCCGCCAGGCGCACAGCCCAGATCGACGATCCGGGCGCCGGGAACCAGAAAGCGGTATTTGTCGTCCAGTTCCATGATTTTGTAGGCCGCACGCCCGCGGTAGCCTTCGGCCTGGGCCCGCTTGACATAAGGATCATTCAGCTGGCGCTGCAGCCAAAGTGTCGAGCTGAGCTTGCGCCCGCGCGCTGATTTTACCTTGACCTTCAGATCGCGCTGACCGCGTCCGGATGTATTCTTACCTGTCGGCGTCTTTGCCATCATCGTCACCATTTGCGCCGGTGCGCGGAATTTCATGAAAACTCCGGCCCGGAAAAATCCAATTTTTCCGACCCCGCCTAATAGGGGCCGTCCTCCAGAACGCCATCCGCGCTCATCTGTGCATAAAGCAGACCCTCGCGCAGGCCGCGGTCCGCAACTGACAGCCGGTCGGTCGGCCAGCAGCGCAGCAATGCCTGCAGGATGGCTGAACCGGACATGATCAGGGCTTGCCGGTCCTCGCCGATGCGGGGATCACGGCGGCGGCCCAGAGGCCCGAGTTCTAGATAACTCCGGATCACTTTGTCAATCTGATCGCTGGTCATCCGCAGCCCGTCCACCTTGGTCCGGTCATATCGTTTCAGCCCCAGATGCGACGCCGCAACCGTTGTGACAGTGCCCGAGGTGCCGACGATCTGAAAACCGGCCCGGGTCTGCTCATCCTTATAAGGCGCAAAATCCGCCAGGTTTTCCTCAAAGAACCAGCTCATCAGCGCAAAGCGGGCGGCGTCGTCCTCCACATCGTTGAATTGATCGCGCAAAGTGGCGACCCCCAACGGCACGGAAATCCAATCCACCACTTTTGCCGCGGGAAACGGGCTTTCAGTGGAGTTGAACCCGTTATGCAACCGCATGATCGCAGAGGGGCGGTCGCGCCGCGGGACTGACGAGATGTCAATCCACACCAATTCGGTCGAGCCGCCGCCGATATCGACCACCAGCAGCTGATCCGTTTTGGTCGAGACCAGCGGCGCACAGGAAATCACTGCCAGACGTGCTTCTTCTTCCGGCTGGATGATTTCAAGCGTCAGACCAGTTTCCCGCTTCACCTGGCGGATGAATTCGCGGGCGTTCTTTGCCCGGCGGCAGGCCTCGGTCGCCACCAGCCGCATCCGCCTGACCCTGTTGCGTTTCAGTTTCTGCTGGCAGATCCGCAAAGCCTGAATGGTGCGCGCCATCGACGACCGCGACAAGCGTCCGGTCCGCTCCAGTCCGGCGCCGAGCTGCACCGACTTGGAGAAACTGTCGACCACATGGATGCCGCTGCCCTTGGGCTGGGCGATCAGCATGCGACAGCTATTTGTACCCAGATCCAGCGCAGCATAAAGCGCATCAGGATCGGGCCGGGCCGGTGCAGGGGTTTCAACCGCTTTGGGAAACGCGCCCGCACCTTTCGAGCGCCTGGGCGCCATGATTCACGCCCTCCGATTATCGTGTTAACGACAACAATAGGTGCGCCGGTGCAGCGGCGCAAGCGTCAGACGGCAGAAGCGGCGCGATTTCCGGAGCTTCGAGGAAATCTCATAATCCACATGAATATTTTGGCAAGAAACCCCTGTAGCTTTCGCAAGGGCACAAAGCTAGTGTCCCGGCAGCAAAACGTCGCTCAATCCCATCGTGTTGTCGAAAATCGACCAACGTGCGGGCGGCCGCCGCTCTAGAACGTGGTCTATCCAGGCTAGGAGGAATTTAAGGCATGCCCGACGTAACGATCGTATACTGGCGCGATATCCCGGCGCAGGTCATCGTTGGCAAAGGCCGCCGCGGGGCCAAGCGCCAGCTCGAAGAACGGTTCGAGCAGGCCATCGACCGTGCGGCCATGAAAGTGAACGCCAAGGACGCGGACGCCTATCTTGCCGAGTGGCGCAAGGCCGCGCCATATGCCGCCGAAGGTGAAGCGGCTGAGGTCGCCGAAGCCGAGGCAACCCGCCTGGAAACGGAATACGATCAGGACCGCCTGAAAACTCTGATTGCAAATGACGGATGGGCGTGAGCCTGACACCACTATGGGAGGCCGCGATGGCTTTGCTGAACTTTAAGAAACGCGACTCTGGTGCTGGCCAGTCTGTCAGCCCCGAAATGGAAGCCTTTCTGAAGGGCTATTCCATTGAGGTGATGCCGCGTACCGCGACTAAGGTCGACGACTTCCGCGACCTTTTGCCGGCCGGTACCCGTGTCTATGTCGCGCATATCGAGGGCACCCCGATTGAAGACATGGTCGACACCGCCAAGCGCATTGCCGGCGAAGGCTATGATGTGATGCCGCACTTCCCTGCACGTATCATCAAGGACAAGGCGACCCTTGGCGACTGGATCGCCCGTTACCAGGGCGAAGCCGGCGTCAAGCAGGGCCTGATCCTGGCCGGCGGCGTTGCCAAGCCGCATGGCGAGTTCGATTCCTCAATGCAGTTGTTGGAAACCGGCCTGTTCGACGACGCGGGCTTTACCAACTTGCATGTTGCAGGGCATCCTGAGCCAAACCTCGACATCGACCCCAAGGGCGGCCGTGCCAACACCTATGCAGCGCTGGACTGGAAGCAGGAGTTTTCCAAGCGTACCGACGCCGAAATGGCGCTGGCGACCCAGTTCTGTTTTGAGGCGCAGCCGGTGATCAACTGGGTGAACGAACTGAGCGAGCGCGGCATGAACCTGCCGGTACATATCGGCATCGCAGGCCCGGCCAAACTGCAGACGATGATCAAATTCGCCATCGCATGCGGCGTCGGCCCGTCGCTGAAAGTTCTGCAGAAACGTGCCAAGGATGTCTCCAAGCTGCTGCTCCCGCATGAGCCGGGCGAAGTGCTTGCGGAACTGGCGGCGCATAAGGCAGCCAACCCGGATTTCGCTATCGAAAAGGTCCACTTCTTCCCGCTGGGCGGCATCAAGACCAATGCAACCTGGGCCATCAACAACGGCGGCGCCTCGGCGAAGCCGGTCAACTCCTAAGGATCAACAATGACCCGTACAGTCGTAGAATCAAAAACTAAAACCGCGATCCTGGGCTTTGACGAGCCGTTCTGCGTTATTGGAGAGCGCATCAATCCGACTGGCCGCAAAAAATTGGCGGCCGAGCTGGAAGCCGGCGATTTTTCCACTGTCGAGAAAGATGCCGTCGCTCAGGTTCTGGCCGGTGCGACAGTGCTCGATATCAACGCTGGCGTGGTCTACAACTCGAACCCGAACCCGAACGAGACCGAGCCGCCGCTGATGAAAAAGATCGTCGAGCTGGTGCAGGGCCTGGTTGACGTGCCGCTGTGCATCGATTCTTCGGTGCCGGGCGCGCTGGAAGCGGGCCTGGAAATCTGCGAAGGCCGTCCGCTGTTGAACTCGGTCACCGGCGAAGAAGAGCGCCTGGAACAGATCCTGCCGCTGGTCAAAAAGTACAACGTCCCGGTTGTTGCGATCTCCAACGACGACACTGGCATCTCGGAAGATCCCGATGTGCGGTTCGCCGTCGCCAAGAAGATCGTTGAACGCGCTGCTGATTTTGGCATTCCCGCGCATGACATCGTGGTTGACCCGCTGGTGATGCCGGTCGGCGCCATGGCCACCGCCGGCTTGCAGGTGTTTGCCCTGGTCCGCCGTCTGCGCGAAGAGCTGGGTGTGAACACCACTTGCGGTGCATCCAACATCTCCTTTGGCCTGCCGAACCGCCACGGCATCAACAACGCCTTCCTGCCGATGGCAATGGGCGCCGGCATGACCTCGGCGATCATGAACCCGGTAGCGCTGCCCGTCACGCAGAAAAAGATCGCCGAAAAGAAAGCTGAAGTTGAAGCCGCCGGCATCGTCCTGCCCGACGGCATGGAAGACGAAGCATTTGTTCAGATGTTCGGCCTCGGCTCCACCAAGCCGCGCGCCGGTAAGGAAATGGAGGCCATCCGCGCCGCCAACTTCCTGACCAATAACGACCCGCATGGCGGCGAGTGGATCAAGTTCAACAAAGAGCCTGCCAAAGAAGGCGACGAAGGCCGTGGACGTGGCGGCCGGTCTGGTGGCGGCCGCCGCCGCCGCGCCTGAGCCAGGCTGTATAGTCGCGGAATGGCCGGGCAGGGATGCCCGGCCATTTTTTATGTGCTAACGTGTTGGGAACGCTTCGATCTACATGTTATCCGCCGCCAGCAGCAGCAAGGCCTCATCCTGTTCGCCGTGGAATTGCCTGATAAGGTCGCGACGATGAATGCTCATGGCAATCAAGGTTTGAACCATTGTGGTCAACAGGCCAGACGTGCGCGAAAGTTGATCATGTTATCCGAAATTTGTTTTGCCAGTGCGGCATCGCCGCCAATCTTGCGCTGACTCATACCCCAAGGGATATTCCAGGCTAGGGCGTCGAATTTTTCTGCCTGAAGTTTGACGCGATGCAGTGCAGTGCCCTCTTCATCCAAATAGAGCAGGGCATACGAACTGCTGCCGTCCCGCGGGCGTTTCGGTCCCGGCCTTCGACCAACTGAACGCGTAGCGCCGTACGGCGTCGTATCCGCCCATCATACAAGCCCCGCCCAGAACGGCGGGACTTCGCCTTTTTTTGGGGAGTGTAAAATGGCCTATCCGGCGACTGGAGCGGGGACGTTTCGGCATAACCTACGAGAAGAAAGGACCGCAAGGCCGTGGCTGCCGATCTGGGCCGGATTCACACCGCCCTGACGGCAGAATCCGAAACTCCATCAAACACGGGGCTCGTTTCTCGAGGACGAGGCCGCCACCAAGCTGGTCTACCTCGCTATCCGAAAATTTGAGAAGGATGGCCGGAACGTCTGGCAATGGTTCGCGGCCCGCAACCGGTTCGCCATAGTGTCCGGCGATCGCTTCGACGCTTGAGTATCTGAAACCGCATGGGCGGGGCCAGATACACAGATTTCAGGACACTCCCGTACATCTCGCACAATCGCACTCTGCCCGGCAAAAGAAACCATTCGATGCTCGTTGCAGGCATCTGACCGATGGCTGACATCCATAGACCCTTTTTCAGAAATCCCCCGGAGCACATTGCAGGCACACCAGACCTTCGCCGCGCCAGGCCTCGACTACCGAAGTGCGGTCATCGATCACCAGCCAAGGCTTGAAGCCATCCGCTTTCATTTCCTTCAACGCGCGGCGCTTCACCTCCGGGTCGGTGGCATCGTCCTGATCTTCTGCGCGCAAATACATGCCGTCGAACGGCAGATCGTGCTTGCGAAGCCATGCAATCGTGTGCTCGGCCCAGCCCCTGGGCCGCCCGGAACAAATCACAATGGTTTCACCGCTCTCTTTCAACCGGCGCATCAACTTCGCAATCGGGACAATCAAAGCGGCATCTGCCATCGCATGATGAAAATCATCCCAGTGCTTTTCCACGCCATGTACAAGATGGCCAAGTCGTTCCGCGTCGAATTCTGCAAGTGTGCCATCGACATCGAAAACCACACATGGGGTAGCTGCTGCTTGGTTCATACGTTTTTCTCCGATATTTTGTTGCCTGTTCTTTGAAACAGTAGCGGCTTCGCGTTGGGAGGGCGTTGGCCGACGTCGCCTGTCGTCCAGAGCACACGCGCAGCGCGGATTATGCCCGAATGACACACCAGAACCGGCAGCGTTCCCTGCGACGCTGCGCAGATTTCTGCTATTACGGTTTGCACTCGCATCAGAAAATCGGGCCAGCTTTCCCCTTGATCCGGCGTATCTTCTCTGGCCGGCTGTTCATTCAACGGCCGACCTTCGAAAACACCCCAGTCGCGCTCGCGCAATCCGCCGTGCACCTCGAAACGCCGGCGCGGGAACGCAAGCTGAGTGGTGTGCTGGGCCCGTGTCATTGGGCTGCAATAGACCGCAATTGGCTCTGGCCACATCCTCTGGGAGAGGGCACGTGCCTGATCGCGACCAATCTGGGTTAGCGGCACATCCGTTACCCCGGCGATGATTGCATCCGCATTCGCTGTCGTCTCGCCATGGCGGATCAGGCAAAAGCTATGCGATGGCAAAGGCGCGGTGATCATAGGCGCACCCGGTCGTGAAAGAATACCTCTGCGTCGAGCCCCTCAATCAGGTAATCTTCGGGCTGTGTGCAAAAAGCGGGGGCAAAGCGTTTTGCGCCAAGGCGTTTTAGCATCTTCACCTGATCGCGCAGCGGCGGATGCACGTTCCAGCGTTGGAAATACCCGCCCTGAACGCTGCAAATGCCACGCGCATGGGCTGTCATATGGCCGGTGAACACGACATGTGCGTCGCGCCCTAAACGCCCGCTTTCGTTCCACGCACGCACATAGCCCCATGCGGCGCCGCCGTCGGCGTTGGGCGTATCACAGATTAGGAAACGCGCCTGTTCCATCGGGCCACGGTTCAAAAGCGGAGCTATTTCCTGGGCATCGGCACTGACGGCGCCGCTGTTCAGCGCGGCACGAAGCGTGTCTTGGCATTCAGGGTCAAGCATCACGCTTTCATAGCCGTAGCGGCGGATCAGATGTAACGCCATCTCGCCCGCGCGCCCGGAAGGGGGGACAGGCAAAAGCACCTGACCTTGCACCTGGTCCAGCAACCCATTCAACGCCTCGAACCGATCCGATTGGGGCACATCATCCAGATGATAGGAGCAATCCAAAATGGCTGTCGCTGCGGGGGGCGGCGCATCGAAGGAGAACCAGTCCGACTCCTCTGACCAATCCCCAGAATAGAAAAGACCCTCTCCCAGATCGAAGTGCAGCCAGACCCCCCCCATCGCATGGCCATTGCGCCCGGTGGTCAGCGTCACGCCGCCGAGGGTCGTCTGGCCCTGTTCGGGCAACAGGTGCACCTTGGCCGCGGGGGGGAGCGCCTTGGCCGTTTGTGCCGTGGCATAGATGGGCAGGCCCGCCTCAACGGCATGCGGCGCGCCGCCGATATGATCGATATGATCATGGGTGATGAACACCGCCTCGGCCCCCTCCAGCCAAGCGGGATCGAAATGCGCGTTGGCCTCGGGGCCAAAGCCGCAATCGAGAAGCCAGATCCGATCATCCACGGTCAATTGCATGCATGCAGGCCCCTTGTCCCCGATGCCGGAAAGTAGTCGTATGCTTTGCATTTAGTCCTCTGAGAAGGCCCAAGGTGTTGTGATTGTCAGACCCAGTTGCGTGCCGACTTCGAAGCGGGCCCGCGTTTCAGCAAACAAGCGGGCGCCGCAGTCAGTCACCGTTTCCAGCAGGTATTTCCCGCCCATATAGGTGACCCGCGCCACCTTGCCGCGCAGATCTCCGGTTTCGGCAATGGTCAAGTTTTCGGGGCGCAGGCACACATGGCTGACCCGCGCCTCTTGGGTCGCGGATTGCACCGCAACCTCTGCCCCCAGTATTCGCGCCTGTTGCGCATCACCGGCCTTTTTGAGCTCCTGCACCGGCAGCACTGCGCCGCGACCGACGAATTCGGCAACAAAACGGTTCTTGGGCCGCTCATACAGGGTTTGCGGCGTATCGAATTGTTGGATGCGCCCTTGATCCATCACCGCAATCCTGTCGGCCATCGCCATGGCTTCGGCCTGGTCATGTGTGACATAGACCATTGTGGCGCCGGTACGTTTATGGAAATCAGTAAAGACGCCCTGCATCGTGGCCCGCAGCGCCACATCAAGATTGGCCAACGGTTCATCCAGCAGTACAGCGCAGGGGTCAGAGACAAGGCAACGTGCCAAAGCCACACGTTGCCTTTGACCGCCCGAAAGATCAGAGGGCATGCGGTCCGCATAGTCACCAAGCCCCGTTGAGGCGAGTGCTGCATCTGTCTGTTTGGCGATCTCCACCTTAGAGAACCTTCGGATCTCAAGCGGGTAGGATACATTGCGCCGCACCGACATATGCGGCCAAAGCGCGTAGGATTGGAAAACAAACCCGATGTTGCGTTCTTCGGGGGCCAGGTTTGCGCCCGTCTCGGCGTTGGCCATTTCGCGCGTTCCGATGCGGATGCACCCGCTGCTGGGCTCTTCGAAGCCTGCTAAGATGCGCAAAAGCGTGGTCTTGCCACAGCCAGACGGCCCCAAAAGCGCGATAAACTCGCCATCGTCAAACCGCGTTGTGATGTCTTGTAGCGCGGGCGTGCCTGCGAATGCCTTGCCAACACAGGACAGGTCTATGTCTGCCATGGGACAACTCCTTTGGGAAAGCGGCGGGAAAACAGTTGGATCAGAGCCATAAGGACCACGACCACAAACACGATGGTCATCGCCATTGCGCTGGCCATGCCGGTTTCGCCGCTGTCATCGAGATTGAAAATCACCACGCCAAGGGTCTCGGTGCCCGAGGACCACAAGAGCGCAGAAACAGTGAGTTCGTTAAACGCGGTGAGAAAAACAAGAATTGTCCCCGCCGCTGCCGCGGGTGCCGAAAGCGGAAAGATTACATCGCGCAAGCGCCGATAAAGCGAGGCCCCAACCGATTGCGCGGCCTCATCCATGCACGGATCAAACTGCTTTAGGCTGGCCTGAACCGGACGGAACATGACGGCAAAGAAACGGGCGATATAGGCCAAAAAGATGATCCAGATGGTGCCGTAAAGCGTTGCCTCGGTGAAAGGTACTTTGATCAGCAGCAGGATCATGGCGATTGACAGGACAACCCCCGGCAGTGCGTAGGGCAGATCAAGCAGGCTGTCGAACAGACGCGCAAGACGCGTCTTGCGCCGCTCCATCAGCCACGCCAAGGGCAGGCAAATCACGATAAGAGCCAGGGACGCGCCCGCAGCCAATGCAAAGGAATTGGCAAAGGCCCGTGATGTTACTGGCTGCCGGAACAGCACCTCATGCCACGATGCAAGGGTCACCGTATCAAGGCGCAGTGGCACCCCATAGGCAGGCACCAATGATGTGGCCAAGAGGCCGAACATCGGCAGGACAAGAATAGCACAGACCACCGCCCATAGAAGGATTTCAACCGGCAGCCGGGCAGCGCCCAATGGCAGGGCCAGCGGCCGGGAGGTGCTGCCTACTAGGTGCAGTTTCTGGCGCGTTTGGAAGAGGCGTTGCAACAAAATTCCCGTCACGGCCACTGCCCCAATAAGCATCGCCAGAACCGAGACTTCGGCCAAGACGGCCGTCCCCATCCCGGCAAGCTTTTGATAGACGAGCGTCGGCAGCGTCGCATATCCTGCGGGAATGCCAAGCATGGCCGGAATGCCAAAATTGCCAAGCGCCGTCACAAAGGTGATGGCCGTGCCCGCGGCCAGACTGGGCAGGGTCAGCGGCATCACCACTTGCCACCACGTGCGCAGCCCTTTTGCGCCGCTGATGCGGGCGGCCTCAACCACATCTTGCGGGATAGAGCGCAGGCCAGCGCGCAGGGTCAGGAAGATGATCGACATATGCTGGATGCCCAGAAGAAAGATGATCCCCTGCGGCGAATAAAGCGGCTGCGGCGCCCCAAGCGGTGGCGCAACGCCCAGCGATTTCAGCAGAACCGATGACGGCCCCATGATTTGGGTCCAAGACAGTGCCGTGATCTGCGGCGGGATCATCATCGGGATCATCAGGCAAAAGACCAACGCCGCCTTTGCCCGCAGATCAGTCAGCGCTACAAGGAACGCAAAGGCAGAGCCCAGCATCAGCGACACCAAAGTGCCAAAACCAGCTGTGACCAGTGAATGTTTCAGCGCGCTTAAGGTTGAGGGCTGCGCCAGCACATCGCGCATAAGGGTCACGCTGGGGCTGCCTTGGTGGGTAATGCCCTCGACAAAAAGGCGCAGAACCGGGGCGAGCGTCAAGCAGATTGCGACGACCAGAATAGCAGAGAGCAGCCGGGCCTCGGACCGGCTGCCACCGTTTTGTTGTGTGACGCTCATCATTCGGCGCCGAAAAGTTCTGCGAATGTGGCCTTATTGGCCTCGGCGCTTGCAAGGGCGTCGGCGGGATCGAAGGCCATCAGCTTGATATCTTCGCGGGCGGGGAACCCTTCGGGGACGCCCATACCGTCACGGGCAGGGATATAGCCCATATCCAGAACAAGCTTCTGGCCCGTGTCGCTCAGCAGGAAGTCGACGAATTTCTGCGCGCCTTCGACGTTCTTGGCGGTCGACATGATCGCCACTGGCTCGGTCACATAAGAGACGCCCTCTTCAGGAAAGACAAAATCCACGGGCGAGCCGCCGGCTTTGTTGCGGATGGCGAGAAAGTCCACGACCATACCATAGGGTTTTTCACCCGAAGCCACGGCTTTGAACGTGCCGCCGTTGCCGCCCTGGGCACGCGCATCGTTCGCCGCCAGACCTTCATAGTATTCCCATCCCAGGCTGTCGTCGCCAGTAAGCGTTGCAAGGTGGATCAGCGCTGCCCCGGAATATAGCGGCGAGGGCATGGCGATTTGACCTTTGATCGATGTGTCCGACAGGTCGTTCCAAGAGGTCGGTGCAGTTTCAACGCCCGTGTTGTAGACGATCCCGGTCGTGATCAACTTGGTGGAGTAGTAGTAGCCTTCGGCGGAATAGAGAGCTGCGTCATATTCGGTGGCTTCGGGCGATTGATAGGCGGCAAGAAGACCCTCTTGCGCCATACCCTCCAGTGTGACGGTATCCGCAATCAACAGAACGTCAGGCTGCGGATTACCAGCCTCGATTTCGGCGCGCAGGCGCGCCATAAGCTGTGTCGTGCCATCGCGGACCCAATCAACTTCGGTGCCGGGGTTGGCGGCGATAAACGCATCGATCGTTAGCTGTGCGTCTGCACTCGGCTGCGAAGTGTATAGCGTGATCGTTTCAGCCATGGCGGTGCTGGCCAAGAGCGCGAAAGCGGTGGATGTGAGTGCGGACTTCATGGGGCTCTCCTGAAGGTTAACTTTCGAACGAAAGAAGTTCACGGTCGCCTTATCCCAGAGAAATCCAACAGTTTTGTAACAGTTATTTGGAACTTTTATTATATTGCGGGACTTGAGAGACTTCCCTAACGTTTCGATAATTTGCGAACTTTTCGAAGGAAAATGATCGTGCGACGGGATGTTACCCAGCGACGAGATGAGATCATCGCGCTATTGGCTGAAAACGAGGCAATTCCGGCAACCGAACTTTCGGCCCAACTTGCCGTATCGGTTCAGACGATACGCGCAGACTTGCGCGTTCTGGACGAAGCCGGACTTGTGCAGCGCCGCAATGGTAAAGTGCGCCTGCGCCAGCAAAGCGAGAACATCGGCTATCTGCCGCGCGAAGGCATATCGCGGCAGGAAAAACAGCGCATCGCTCTGGCCGTCAAGAACTTGATCCCCGACGGCGCGCGCGTGGCACTGGGCACCGGCACAACGGTGGAAACTTGCGCCCGGTTTCTGGCCTCTCACAAAAACATTTTCGTCGCGTCCAACAGCATCCACGCCGTTTGCGCCTTGCAACATGCGCCCGGCGTTGCCGTTGAGCTGGCAGGCGGGACCGTCCGGATG
>NZ_JAXMOX010000010.1:0-40574 GCF_034669605.1 Leisingera sp. | reverse complement strand
CTCTGATGCGGCTTCTGGCGGGACTGGTGCGCCCCTCGCAGGGGGCGGTTCTGCTGGCAGAGAAACCCTTGGCGCAGCTGACGCGCAGAGAGGTTGCCCAGCGGACCGCGATTGTTGAACAGCAGGCCGACACCGCGGAGCGCATCACCGCGCGCTCGGTGGTGGAACTGGGGCGGACACCCTGGCTGTCAGCCTTGAGACCCTGGAGCGGCGAAGACAGCCTGCATGTGGATAACGCGCTGAAGACAGTGGAAATGGAAGCTTTTGCCAGCCGCGAATGGACCACCTTGTCCGGCGGCGAGCGGCAGCGGCTGCACATCGCCCGCGCGCTTGCGCAGCGGCCCGGGCTGCTGCTGCTGGACGAGCCGACAAACCATCTGGATATTCACCATCAGCTGTCGATCCTGAACTGCATCCGGAACCTGAAGGTGACCACCGTGGTGGCGCTGCACGATCTGAACCAAGCGCTGACATGCGACCGGGTGGCGGTGCTGTCGGGCGGACGCCTGGTGGCGCTGGGCCCGCCGCAGCAGGCGTTGAACCCGGACACGGTTGCGGAGATCTTCGGGATCGCGGTCCGCTGGATCCGTGACGCGCAAGAGGCAGAGCCGTTCCTGTCCTTTCATCTGCGCTGACACCTGTGCAACCGGACACTCCCGCCCGTTGCCGGATGCCCTGACGGTCAGCCGGCGCCCGTTGGGCCCGGCGCCGCGCCGCAGCGCGGCGAACCGGTCAGCAATGCTGACCGGATGTTTCGCGCGCGAAACATTGGGTCAAAAGGGCTGACCTTCATGTGAACTGGCGGATGACGGCCCTTACGAAGCTCAGCCGCCGGGGAGCTCTGCAAGGATGTTGTTGCGCTGGATCTTTCCTGACGGCCCCTTGGGCAGATCCGGCAGGATGTGGATCTCGTCCGGCGATTTGAACCGGCCCAGCATGGAGCGGCAGATTCCGATCAGCTCCAGCGGCGTCAGGCTGGAGCCATCGCGGATCTTGACCGCGGCCAGTGAGCGGGCGCTGGCCTCGGCGGTGCAGCGCAGTTCGGGCCACGAATGGTCCGGCGCGCCATCTGGGAAGACAAAACCGGTGCCGCCGTCCCCGGCGCGTTTGTTCAGCCAGTCGCGAACAGTTCCCTTAGGCGGTTGCATCTTTCACCTGCCTCTGCCCAGTAAGCGGAAAAGATGCCGCTTAGTGCCGGTTCGCGGGGCGGGATTTCGCGCAGGATTTTGGTGGTTTGCACAAAGTGGCGCCAGTTGAGGTTGGTGCCGACCGAATTGCCGCCCCAGTTGCCGCAGCCCATCGACAGGGAAAACGGCATGCCATTGGTAAAGGCGCCGCCGATGGCCGCCGCATCGGCCAGGTCCGCGGTTTCGCCCATGATCACGGTCACATTGCCGGCGCCCACCGCCACCGCAGGAGTGCCGCAGGACTGAGTGCGGTGGACGGTGCGTGCGCGCGCCACGATCTGTTCCACCTCGGCGATGCCGGAGGCGAGTGCGTCCTGAGCGGTCATGTCTTACCTTGATTGATTGTCCGGGGCAGGGACGCTGCCCCGGAGAGTTTCGGCCAGGGCGCGCGGGATCAGAGCCCGGCCAGAGGTTCCTTGAGCGCCTGTTCGCGGGCGGCCCGCATCGCCTTGACCTCGTCGGGGGTCATGATGTGCATGGGTGAGCCGCCGGTCTGCATCTTCTTCTCTTCCCTTAGGGTTCCGATCCGCATTCCAGCGGTCAGAACAGAATTTCACGCGGTGTGTAGACGCTCAGCAAATGCGCAAAGAGACCGTACATGACCACAAAAAAGCAGGCGGTGGTCAGCGCGCGTTTTAACCCAGGTCCTGGTTTTGGAATGCGGCGCGGGGCAGTAAAGCGACAGCAGAATAATAAAGGCAATGGCGGTCGCGGTATAGAACCCCAGCGCCTTGGCGGCGCGGAAGACATAGATCAGCATCACCGCCAGTCCGGGCAGTATGTTCAGGAACATCGAGCGGGAAATACCCGAGCCGGCCTTGCTGAGACCAAGCACCGCCTTGCCGAAGGTCCAGCCTGCCAGCACCACAAAAACGGAGCCGATCAGGCGCAGGAACAGCAAGACCTCGGCAGGGGCTTGAGTATAGCTGATCCAGGCGACCCGGATGCCGGCCGCAAAAACCACGCCGGAGCCGAAGATGTGCTGAGACTGGTGCATGCCTGTGCCTCCTCTTTGGTGGTGCAGCGGCGGCTGCGGAGTTCCATCCAGGCCGAATAGGCGATGGAGGCCGCCCCCAAAAGGATCAGGCCCTGCACCGCCTCCAGATGGCAGGTGAAGGAGATCAGCAGCGCCACCGCCATTGCGGGGAAACCCCCGGGGCTGCCCCCAGGATCAGCCCGCCGACCGTGCCGCCCAGAAGCAGCAGGAAATGCCGGCGATGGCAATCTGGAATTATGCAGAGGATGCGGCGTGGCCTTGTACCGGGGCTGACAACAGGCAGACCGGCCGGGTGGCGGCGGAGCATCTGCTGACGCTGGGGCACCGCGACATCGGCCTGATCTTTCCCGTCACAGATGGCAATGACCGGGCGCGGCACCGGCTGTCGGAGGTTCTGGAAACCCATGAAGCTGCAGGCATCACCGTGCCGCAGGACAGAACATCCAAAGCGCCCTATAGCGTGGCGCAGGCCAAGCAGGCGGCCTTGGACCTGCTGGCCGGGCCGGCCTAGGCGGCTTTGTTCAGCCGGGCAGGCGGTTGGACAGGTCGCAGGCCCGGATAAAGGCGCAGCATTCCTCGGACAGCGCCGCAAAGCGGGAGCGGTCGCGCTGGTACAGGTAGACCTCGCGCCTGTCCGGCAGATCTGCAATCGGGCGGAAGGCCGTGGTTTCCGGCATGAAGCGGGCCACCGTCTGCGGCAGCACCGTGACCCATTTGCCGGTGCGCACCATGGTGATCAGCGAATGGGTGTTGTGGATTGTCACATCGGCACCGCTGCTGGCCTCGACAAAACGCTCATTGCGGATCAGATCGCACAGCGCATTGCGGACAAATCCGGCGCCGGTGACATCCGCGATGGAGGGCGGGCTGTCCTGCTGGACCAACGGGTGCCCGGCTGAGCAGACCAGGCCGAAGCGGTCCTCGAACAGCGGCACCGCCTTGACCCCGTTCAGCGGATGATAGCCTGAGGCGATGCCGATATCCGCCTTTCCTTCGGCCAGCGCGTCCAGCACCTGCTGGGTGTCGGTGTCGCGCAGTTCAACCTTTATGCCGGGATAACGGGTTGTCATGTGCTCCAGCACCGGCGGGAACACCAGCGCAGCCACCGACGGCACCGAGACGATGCGGATCAGACCGTGGAGCGCCTCCGCCGCCATCTCGATGCTCTGCACCGTTTGGTCAAACTGGCGCACCTGTTTCTGGGCCAGGTCAAAGACTTGCTCCCCCAGCGGCGACAGCTGGTTCTTGCGTTCGCCCTCGAACAGCTTCTTGCCCAGATGCTCCTCCATCTGTTTCAGCGTCATGGAAACAGCCGACTGGGTGCGGCCCAGCCGGTTGGCCGCTTCTGACAGGTTCCCGGTCTGCGCCACGGTGCAAAAGGCGCGCAGCATTTCGATTTTCAGCGCCACGACTTCAAGTTTTCTGTAGTTAAGTTCAGTTAATTGAGTTTGACTGATGCGAACCCGGAAGTCCATCCTGCCGTAAACCTGAAAATCAGCATCTGGGGCTTCTCCGTGACCAAACTGAACCTGATTGCCGGCGAATGGCTGGCTGGCGAAAGCGAAATCGAAAACCGCAACCCTTCGGATCTGAGCGATCTGGTCGGCATGTTTGCCCAGGCCAGCGCCGATCAGCTGGAGGCAACGCTGGACCAGGCACAGGTTGCGCAAGCCGAGTGGGCGGCTTACGGGCTGGAGCGCAAGCAGGCGGTTCTGATGAACATCGGCAACGAGCTGATGGCCCGCGCCGAGGAGCTGGGCACGCTCTTGTCGCGCGAGGAAGGCAAGCCGCTGGCCGAGGGCAAGGGCGAAGTGTTCCGCGCCGGCCAGTTCTTCACCTATTACGCCGCCGAATGCCTGCGCCAGATCGGTGAAAACGCCGACTCCGTGCGCCCCGACATCGAGGTGGACGTGCGCCGCGAGGCGGTTGGCGTGGTGGCGATCATCAGCCCCTGGAACTTCCCGACCGCAACCGCGTCCTGGAAAATCGCCCCGGCGCTTTGCTATGGTAACGCGGTGGTGTGGAAACCGGCCAACATCACCCCGGCCTCTGCCGTGGCGCTGACCGAGATCATCGCGCGTCAGGACATCCCCAAGGGCCTGTTCTCGCTGGTTATGGGTTCGGGCCGCTCGATCGGCCAGCGTCTGGTCGAAAGCCCCAAGGTGAACGCCATTTCCTTCACCGGCTCGGTGCCGGTGGGCAAGGGCATTGCGGCGGCGGCGATCCAGAACCTGACCAAGGTGCAGATGGAAATGGGTTCCAAGAACGCGCTGGCGGTGATGGACGACGCTGATCTGGATCTGGCGGTTTCGCTGGCGCTGGGCGGCGCCTTTGGCGGCACCGGTCAGAAATGCACCGCCTCCTCGCGGCTGGTGGTGCAGGACGCCATCCACGACGCCTTTGTTGAAAAACTGGTGGCCGGTGCACAGGCGATGAAAGTGGGCCACGCACTGGAAGAGGGCGTGCAGATGGGCCCGGTGGTCAGCGAGCAGCAGCTGAACGAGAACCTGGCCTATGCCGATCTGGGCAAATCCGAAGGCGCGGAACTTGCCTGCGGCGGCCAGCGTCTGGAGATGCCGCACGAGGGCTTTTACATGTCCCCCGGCGTGTTCCTGAACACTACCAACGCCATGCGGATCAACCGCGAGGAAATGTTTGCGCCGCTGACATCGGTGATCAAGGTCGGCAGCTATGACGAGGCGCTGAGCGTGGTGAACGACACCAACTTCGGCCTGACCTCGGGCATCGTCACCCCGAGCCTCGCCCGCGCCACCCACTTCCGCCGCAATGCGCGCACCGGTGTTGTCACCGTCAACCTGCCGACCGCAGGCACCGACTACCACGTGCCGTTCGGCGGCCGCGGCGACAGCTCCTATGGTCCGCGCGAGCAGGGCAAGGCGGCGGCTGAATTCTATACCACCGTCAAGACCGCCTACATCAGCGCCGGCAAGCCGGTCTGATGCAAAGGCCGAAGAACTTGGCAGCTATCGGCGCAAGCGCCGATAGCTGCACCCGTCCCGCCCCCACGGGCCGGGCGCAGTTCCGCGCAATTGGAGGGATAGAATGACCGGATACCGTATCGACTGCCTGCAATATGCCAACTGGTCGGAAAAGATTTTCCGCCAGCTGCGGACAGGCAATGTGGACGCGATCCATGTCACCATTGCCTATCACGAGAACTTCCGCGAGACGGTTCTGAACTTCGAGCAGTGGAACCGCTGGTTCGAGCAGTACCCGGACCTGATCATGAAGGGGCAGTGGGCCTCCGACATCGACAAGGCCCGCGAAACCGGACGCACCGCGGTGTTCTTCGGCTTCCAGAACCCCTCGCCGATGGAGGACGACATCGGGTTGGTGGAGATCCTGCACACCCTGGGTGCGCGTTTCATGCAGCTCAGCTATAACAACCAGTCGCTGCTGGCCACGGGGTGTTACGAGGCCGAGGACATGGGGCTGACCCGGATGGGCAAGCAGGTGATCAAAGAGATGAACCGCGTCGGCCTGGTGGTCGACATGAGCCATTCGGCCGACCGCTCCACCATTGAAGCGGCCGAGCTGTCCACCCGCCCGATCGCCATCACCCATGCCAACCCGCATGGCTGGTCGCCCGCCCTGCGCAACAAGAAGGACGATGTGATCCGCGCGGTGACCGGCCACGGCGGCATGCTGGGCTTCTCGGTCTATCCGCATCACCTGAAAGACAAGAGCGCCTGCACCCTGCAAAGCTTCTGCGAGATGATTGCCCGCACCGCCGACAAATACGGGGTGGGGCATCTCGGCATAGGCACCGACCTTTGCCAGGATCAGCCCGACAGCGTGGTTGAGTGGATGCGTGTCGGCCGCTGGAGCAAGGAAATCGACTACGGCGAGGGATCAGCCGCCGCGCCGGGCTTCCCGGAAATGCCGGGCTGGTTCAAGGACAACCGCGACTTCGGAAACATCGAACAGGGCCTTCGCGCGACGGGCATGAACGATGATGAGGTCAGCGGCATCATGGGCGGGAACTGGTACCGGTTCTTTGCCGAGAACTTTGGCCCCAAAGGATAACCTAAATGGAAACAACCGCGCAGACATCAATATCACTGCGGGACCCGGCTCAGGTCATGCGCCTGAGCCGTCTCGGCTCTTTGCACCAGTGCCGTCTCAGCTTTATGCGGATTCTGACACGGCGCATGGCCCGCGAAAACTGGAGCTTTTCGCGCCCCAGGTTCGATATTGATGAAAACGGCGTCGGCGTTGCGGTTTTCTCCGCCACCGGCCCTGCGCGGACCTATTCCCTGATCGCCTTTTCACACGATCTGCCGCCTGAAATGCGGTCGGATCGAGTGATTGCGACTGCCTGGGATGCCACTTTTGCCTTGTTCGATGGCGTCCCGGATGACGAAGATATCGAACGCCTTTCGAAAAATGTCCCTTATCAGGAAGCCGGCCGGGTCAGCGAACGCGAGATTTCGGTATCGCGGGCAAACCGGTCCGTGCGCCTGTGGGAACATGTGGTCAATGCCCTGTCCGAAGGCCGTCAGCCGGATGCCGGCCAGCTTGACGCCGTTGGCTATCTGATGCGGACCACTGCCGTTTATGGCTCGGGTAAACTGGGCGCCGCAGACCGCGAGATGATCGCAAAACGCCCGGAATTCCAGGTTCCCTTCCAGGCCGAGATGCTGTCGGTTTTCCTGACCCGCTGGTTCGTGCGCGATCTGGTGCAGCATATGGCCGGCCTGCGCGCCAAGGCGGCAGGGCGCACGGCGGCGCAGCTGGACCCGGAGCTGGCCCGTTCGCTGGGGATCGGCAATTCAACCGGATTGGGCATGGCGCCGTTCCTGCTGAACCACCCGGTCCTGTTCAACAACTGGATCGCCTCCCGCGAGGAAGCGATCCGGACTGTCCGCAGTCTCGACAGCGCGTCTGATGAGGACATCTCCCTGTTCCTGCAGCTTTTGCAGCGCAGCAAGAAGAATGTCGCCTTGTGGACGTCCGAGCATGAGATTCAGCTGCGCAAGCTTGCTGATTTGCGCAGTGACCTGGACAGGATCGACAGCTACCTTTCAGATCCGCAGGTGCTGACTGTCAGCCAGCCATGGGATCAGATGCACCGCTGGGCCGAGGAAACGCTGTCGCTGGAAGGCCAGGAATGGCTCGCGTCGCTGATGCTGGAGCCCTATGGCAGCCTGATCGACGGGTTGAGCGGCGGCATGGCGGCGGATAACACGCCGGCGTTCCGTATCTCGGGGGCGATGACCATTGAGGAACTGCGCGGGCTTCTGACGCGGGTCTATGAATGGGCCATTGGCATGGATTGGCAAAAGCCGGAAAACCGCGCCCGCGCCTGGTATGTGTCGGAAGAAAAGCTGGAGCCGCGCCTGGGCGAACGGTTTGAGGAGCCGGTGGAAGAATACGAGCAGCCGCTGGCCCCCGGCCGGGATGCTGCGGCGCTGTTCAACGCGCTGGCGCATTGGCAGGACGGCACCCGCGTCGCCGAGTTTCTGCTGCGCCACCCTGAGTACCGCCATACGGTACGCCGCGCCCAGATCGCGGGCTGCGCACCCTATGCCGAGATCCGCGACAACACGATCGCGCATGACGTGCTGCCGATTGACATGCTGCGCTGCAAGCTCGCCTTCTTCGGCGCCACGCAGTTTGATCCCCGCTCTGACCGCTGGGTCCGGATCTGCATGTACGGCAACGCGCCCTATCCGCAGGATCTTTCGCAGGAAAACGCGGATTTCTGGGTTTATCCCAGGCTCGAAGAGGGGGCGCCGGCATGAACCATTCGCTGAATGAAATCGAAGCGATGTGCAAACGCGCTGCCCGCGGCGCGGGCCTGTCCTGGGGCCTGGCCGAGGAAGCCGCCAAAGGCACACGCTGGCTGTCCGCCTTCGGCTTTCCGGGGGCGGAGCTGCTGGCCGCGCTGCTGGAGCTGAACGACCGGCTGCCGGCTGCCGATTTCGCCCCCTCGGCGCTGGCCGGCGTGTGGAGCGCGCCTTCGGGACGGATGAGCCCGCTGATCGCCGGCGCCGCCTTGAGCGATTGCGCGGTGCAGCTGATGGACGCGGGCCGGATCGAAATGGAGCGTGTCTGCGTGCCGCTGCTGCTGGTTCCCTTTGCGGCGGGGGCCGCTTTGCGGCTGAAAACGCCGGTTGCCGTGGAATGGGCCGGTGCCCGTTTGGCAACGGATGGCCGCCAGCTCTGCGCCCAGGGCGCCCCGGATGCCTATACCGCTATGCTGGCGGAGAAGGTGGCCTTTACTGCCCCTGCTGAAATGACAGAACGCCGGGAGCCGGTCTTGCGCGGCAGCGCCCCGGCCGCGGCCTGGGACCGCCTTGGCGTTCTTGCCCACCGCACTTATGCGCCCGCCACCGAAGCTTCGCGACTGCGCGGCGCAGGTGCCGGGCTGTCCGACAACGACTGAAAAGGCGCTGCTATGACCGAAACCAAAACCCTGACCCTTGCCGAGATCGAGGATCTGTCCTTCCGCGCCCTGGTGGCGGCCGGCACCTCCGAGGCCAACGCCCGGCCGCTGGCTGTTGCTACCGCGGCAACCGAAGCGGATGGCGTCGCCAGCCACGGCCTGGCCTATATCCCGATCTATGCCGAGCATGTTCAATGCGGCAAGGTGGACGGGCAGGCGGTTCCGGCACTGGCGCGCCCGCGTCCCGGTGTGGTGGCGGTGGATGCCGCCACCGGCTTTGCCCATTCCGCCATCGACCTGGGGTTCGAGGCGCTGAGGCCGGCGGCCCGCGAACAGGGTGCCGCAGTTCTGGCAGTCCGCAACAGCTATAACTGCGGCGTGCTGGGCTATCACACCGCCCGCCTGGCCCGCGCCGGGCTGGTGGGGCTGGGCTTCACCAACGCGCCGGCCTCGATTGCGCCTTCGGGCGGCGCCAGGCCGGTTGTCGGCACCAATCCGTTTTCGGTGGCGGTGCCGGGCGAAGATGGCGAGCCTGAGCTGCTGATCGATCAGAGCGCCAGCAGCATCGCCAAGAGCGAAGTGATGAAACACGCCCGCGAAGGCAAGGCGATCCCGCTGGGCTGGGCGCTGGACGCCGATGGCAACCCGACCACCGACCCGGATGCGGGCCTCAAGGGCTCGATGGCGCCGTCGGGCGGCTACAAGGGCGTTGGTGTCGCGCTGCTGACCGAAATCATGGCCGCCGCCCTGACCGGTGCGACCCTGGGTATCAACGCCTCGCCGTTTTCCGGCACCGCAGGCGGACCGCCCAAAACCGGCCAAATGTTCATCGCAATCGACCCGGTTGCCACCTCAAATGACAGTTTCCGTTCAGGAATGGTCGGAATCGTGGAAGCAGTGCGCGCGCAGACAGGCGCACATCTGCCGGGCGACGGGCGCCGCGGCAAGCGGCTCAAGGCCCGGACAGATGGCGTCGCGGTCAGCGTAGCAACGCTGAACAGGATCAAAGCCCTGCTGGGCTGACGCCAGACTCCGGCGGTTGCGCGAACCGCCGGAAAATCCGCACTTCGGTGCGGCACGTGCGAAACGGGAGGAAACGCATGTCAATTAAGCAACCGTTCACCGATCTGGAGATTAAGACCTCCGACGGTGGCTTTTATAAGGGGCACAGCCTTGAGATCGCCTTGCTCAGCAAGGGGATCATGGTCGCTCTGGTTCTCTGGGCACTGGTCTGGCCGGCAAACGCCACCGGCGTTCTGGGCAGCCTGAACTGGCGCATTCTGGAAGACTTCAACGCCTTCTATATCGTCATCGTCGGCTTCTTCGCCTTTTTCCTGTTTGTGGTCGCCGCATTGCCGCAAACCGGTAAGCGGATCATGGGGACGCCGGGCCAGGGCAAGGAGTTCTCGGACTTCTCCTGGTTCTCGATGATGTTCGGCGCCGGCCTGGGTGTCGGCCTGATGGTTTTCGCCACCGCCGAGCCGCTTGGCCTTTGGGGCTCGAACCCGGAAGTGCTGGCGCAGAACGTGGTTCCGAACACCGAAGAAGCCATTCAGTCCGGCTTCCGCTACACGTTCCTGCATTACGGATTCCATGCCTGGGCGATCTATGTGGTGACCGGCCTGTCGCTGGCCTATTACGCCTATACCCGCGACATGCCGCTGACCATCCGCACCGCGCTGACACCGCTGTTCGGCAAGCTGATGAACGGCTTCCTGGGCCATGTTGTTGACGTGCTGGGCGTGGTTGCCACCATCCTGGGTGTCTCCGTGACCATCGGCTTCGGTGTGTCGCAGTTTGTTGACGGCGTCTATGCCGTGACCGGCATGGAATGGATGATGGACATGACCGGCGACGCGCCGGCACCAAGCACTGTCGGCCTGCTGGCAGGTCTCTTTGCCATCATGGGCCTGTCGATCATCTCGGCTGTCTCCGGCGTTGGCCGCGGCGTGAAATACCTGTCGAACCTGAACCTGGTGCTGTCGATCGTCCTGCTGCTGACCTTCGTGGTGTTCGGCTCGTTCATGTTTGCCATGACCACCTATGCGACGGCCTTTGTGGATTACATCCTGCATTTCACATCGCTCAGCTTCGGTCCCTATGGCCCGCAGCCGGCAGCTGAGTTCGCGGCGGCATTGCCTGCCGAGGCAGCCCCGTATGCGGATGCATTGCGCGGCGGTGCGACCAACGCCTGGGGCTCTTTCGACGGCTTCAAGTCCGGCCTTGAAGGCGAAGCGGCGGCGCTGTCCGATGACGTTCTGTCGGCAGCCTATGCAGCGGGCGAACCGCAGCGTCAATTCGGCTGGCAGGCAGGCTGGACCACCTTCTACTGGGCCTGGTGGATTGCGTTCTCGCCCTTTGTCGGCCTGTTCCTGGCCCGCATTTCCCGCGGCCGTTCGGTGCGTGAATTCATCATCGGCTGCGTGTTCGCACCGGCGATGGTCTGCTTTGCCTGGATGGCCATCCTCGGCGGCACCGCCATCGACCTGGAACTGAACGGTGCGGCAGAAGGCGCAATCATCGGTGCCTCCAACACGGCCAAGCTGTTCGTGACCCTGCAGAGCATGATCGACGGCGGCCTGCTGTCGGGCATCACCATCATGTGCGTGGTGCTGATCATGACCTTCCTGGTCACCTCGGCTGACTCCGGCATCCTGGTGATGAACACCATCATGTCCGGCGGCGACCAGAACGTCGGCAACAAGCATAAGATCGTTTGGGGCCTGATCCTGACTGCTGTGATCGGCACGCTGCTGTTTGCTGGCAAGCAGAACAGCGGGGCCGACCCGATGGAAGCGCTGAAAAGCGCGATGATCATCGGCGCCCTGCCGTTCACCATGGTGATGGGCCTGATGTGTGTTTCGCTGGCCAAGGCGCTGTTCCGTGACGGTCAGCGTGAGAACGCTGGAGAGCGCGCACCTGCCGAGTAAAAACTTTAGCCGCCCAACAAGGTGGTAAAGGGGCCGGGGGGAGAAATCCCTCCGGCCCTTTTCAGTTCGTTCCGGGCGGGACGTAACGGGGATCCGCTTGTTGCTTGAACCACTCCAGCATCCGCGCCAGCGCGCTGCCGGTGGCACCGGGCACACGGTGCTGAAGGAAGTAACTGTGCGGCCGGTCCGAGACCACAGGCCCCAGCCGCAGCACCTCGCCGCAGGCCAGCGCGTGGTCGGCGATGCCGCTCCAGCCCAGCCCGATGCCTTCGCCGCGGCGCACCGACTGCAGCAGGAACGGGTAGGCGTCGAATTCTGCCGCCGTGCCGAACTGCGGCTGCGGCAGGCCGGCCTTGGCGAACCAGCCCTCCCAGGTCAAAAAACCGGAGCTGCCGGTGTCGAAGTGCAGAAACAGCTCCGGCGGAAGCTGCGTGATATCCGCCGCTGTCTCCGGATGGGCCTCCAGAAACCGGGGGCTGCAGACCGGGAAGGTTTCTGCCGCGATCAGCGGGAAATACGGCCGCTCCGGCATCCGCGCCGGGTCCCAGACCACCGCTGCATCCAAGCGGCTGAGGTCGATGTCACCCAATTGATCGGTGGTTACCACCCGCACCCGGCCGCCGCCCAAACAGGCGCGCAGGTCCGAATAACGCGGCATCAGCCATTGATCGGCAAAGCCGAAGGTGCAGGCCAGTGTCACCTCATCCGTGTCGGGGGCTGCCAGAATCTCGCTCCAGGCCTGATCCACATGGCCCAGCCCCAGCGCCACCGCATCGGCCAGCCGGGTCGCATTGGCGGTGGGGGTGATCCGGTTGTTGTTGCGCTCGAACAGCGGCTGGCGCAGCCGGTCCTCCAGCGTTGTGATATGGCGCGAGACCGCAGGCTGGCTCAGCCCCAGCTCAGCCGCCGCGCGCGAAAGGCTGGCATGGCGCACGGCCACCTCCAGCACCAGCAGGGCGTTCAGCGAACCGGACGTGGGGCGTATCGATCGTTCCATAGGAAATTGTTAGGGAGTGCATGCGTTTTTGGCCAGTGGATAAAGGCCGGAGCAAAGATAACCTGTGGCGGACAGAGATTCGAACGGTAACAGACAGAGACTACTCCCATGCCGCAGCGCCCCCTTTCCGATATCCGCGTTCTCGACTTCGGACACTATCTTGCCGGCCCTTTGACCGGCATGATGCTTGCCGATATGGGGGCTGAGGTGATCCGCATCACCCCGCCCGGCGGCACCGGATTTGACGGTCCGGCCTTCGACATGCTGTCACGGGGCAAGCAGGTGCTGGAGCTGGACCTGAAATCGGAGGAGGGCCGCGCCACCGCAATTGCGCTCGCCAAACGCGCCGATGCGGTGATCGAGAATTTCCGCCCCGGCGTCATGGACCGTCTCGGCCTGGGGCCGGAGGTGCTGCGGGCTGCCAATGATCAGCTGGTCTATCTGTCCCTGCCGGGCTTTGCCTCCACCGATGCGGACCTGGCGGACCTGCCGGCCTGGGAGGCAGTGATCGCCGCCTATACCGGCCAGTTCACCGACATGGGGCTGAACCGCCGCCTGATGGGCATCAACCCGTCGTTTTCGCCGCTGGCGCTGGCCTCGGCCTACGGCGCCAGCTTTGGCGCTATGTCGGTGCTGTTTGCCCTGAACGCGCGTGAACAGAACGGCGGCGACCATATCGAGGTGCCGCTGGCCGCCGCCCTGCTGGAAGGGCTGGTTTATAACTGCGAACAGATCGAGGACTATCCCGAACGCTACAAATCCCCGCGCGAGGTGGAGCTGGACCGCCGCACGGCCGAAGGGCTGCCGATGAACATGAAGTTTGAGGAATTGTCGGAGTTCCTCGACCCGTTCTACCGTACCTATACTTGCGCCGACGGGCGCGGGTTCTATGTGGTGGCCGGCTCGGTCGCCACCCACCCGCGGCGGGTGCTGGAGACTTTGGGTCTGAAGGATCTGGCCGACGAGCTGCCGGATTTCCCGGCTTACTTGGATACCAAGGACTGGCCCGCAGAATGGTCGATGCGCAATTACCCGGTGGGGCCGTCTGACCGCGCGCGGGTGTCTTCGGCAATGAAGGCCGCCTTCCTGACGAAGCCGTCGCATGAATGGGAAGAGCTGTTTGGCGCCGCCAAGGCACCTGCCACGGCACAGCGGTTCACCAGGGAATGGCTTTGTGACCCGCATGCGCTGGCCTCCGGGCTGATCCTGCAAGTGGCGGACGCAAAACACGGGCTTATGCAACAGATGGGCAATGTGGCCTGGCTGGCCGGTGACACCGGTGCGGTGCAGAAGGCCGGCGCAGCCACAGCTGATCTGGCGGCGCTGCTGGCGGAGCCTGTGCGCGGCAATGGCATCGGCGGGGCGGGCAAGGGGTGGCTCGACGGATTGAAGGTCGTCGATCTCACCAATGTGATTGCCGGGCCGACCATCGGCTCGACGCTTGCGCGGTTCGGCGCCGAGGTGACGCTGGTGCAGCCGGTGGAGCCGTCGGTCGATCCATGGAACACTGTTGTTTTCGGCATCCACGCGCAGCGCGGCAAGGAGAGCATCCTGCTGAACTTGCGCACCGACGAGGGGCAGGAGGCGCTGGCCAAGCTGATTGCCGGAGCTGACGTGATCACCATGAATGGCACGGACGGGCAGCGGGACAAGCTGGGCCTGTCTCCGGCGCGGCTGGCCGCAATCAACCCGCGCCTGATCCTGGTGCAGCTCGACGCCTTTGGCGGCCCCATGCGCGGGCCGAAATCGGATCACCTGGGCTATGACGACCTGGCGCAGGCGGCAACCGGCGTGATGCTGCGTTTTGGCGGCGGTATGGACACGCCCGAGGAGCACGCCCATTTCGGCACCATCGATGTTCTGACAGGTTTCTGCGCCTGCGTGGCGCTTGGCGGCGCGCTGCTGCGGCTGAAGCGGACCGGCAAGGGCGGGGTGGCACGGGCATCGCTGGCAGCGGCCGGCAACCTGATTCAGGCGCCGTTCATGTATGATTACGAGGGCAGGGCGCCCTTTGACGAGCCCTCCGGCCGCGCGGCGCTGGGCTGGGGGCCGTTCTATCACTGCTATCAGGCTGCGGACGGCTGGTTCTTCTTTGCTGCTCCAACTGACCGCGGCGCCGCATTGGCGCGGGTGGCAGAGCTGGCGGATTTGGCCGCGCTGCCGGAGGATCAGCTGCATGGCGCCTTGTCCGAACGCTTTGCCGCCCAGCCGCTGGCCTATTGGCGCGCAGCCTTTGCCGGAACCTCTGCCGCCGCAGTGCCGCTGTCGTCGCTGCACGAGACCCGCGACGCGGCGCTGCAGCTGGAAAGCGCCGGCAGCATCGATCTGAAGCAGGCGACCTTCCGGGTGATTCGCCATGACCGGCATCCGATGGGCCGCTGGTGCGATCTGGTGGCGCCGAATGCGGTGCGCCCGCACGCAGGCCGGATCACCATTCCGGGGCCTGCGCCGAAATACGGCGCGCACACCCGGGCCGTGCTGGCGCGGTTGGGATACAGGCCCGAACAAGCCGATGCGATGATTGCCTGCGGTGCCGCGGGGCAGGCGTGGTCGGAAAATTACCTGCCGGAATAGGCCCCGGAACCGCGGTCTTGCAGGGGATCGGGGGCCCGGGCCGGGCGCCCATTGTCCCTGCCGGAAATGCGGGGAAATGGAATTCCTCTGCCGCAAAAGGCGTAAAACGACCGGATTCTGGATTAATTTGTGAAACCGTAATATAGTGGCCTCTCATGCCAAATGAACCTGTGTGCCGGGCCAGCGGAAAAGTCCGGGCAGCGGGGAAAGGGGGCGGGATGCTGATTGCGGTCGTGCTTGTGCTGATCGTGGCGGGATCTGTTGCGTTCCACCTGTTAAGTCCGTGGTGGTGGACGCCGATCGCGTCGAATTGGGACTATATCGACGATACGCTGGTTATAACCTTCTGGATCACCGGCGCGGTGTTTGCCGCGGTGGTCCTGTTCATGGCCTATTGCGTCTGGAAATTCCGCCACCGGCCCGGGCACAAGGCGGAATTCGACCCGGAAAACAAGCGGCTGGAGCTGTGGCTGACCGGGGTGACCGCTGTGGGTGTGGCCGCGATGCTGGTGCCCGGGCTGTTTGTGTGGAAGCAGTTCGTAACCGTGCCCGAAGACGCCACTGAACTTGAAGTTTTCGGCCAGCAATGGAATTGGGCCTACCGGCTGCCCGGCGCTGACGGGGTGCTGGGCACCGCCGATGCGGAATGGGTGAACGGCGAAAACCCCTTGGGCGTCAATCCGCATGACCGTTTCGGCAAGGATGACCTCATCATCGAGGGCGGCGAGGTTTACCTGCCGGTCGGCAAACCGGTGAAACTGCTGCTGCGCTCGATTGATGTGCTGCACAATTTCTACGTGCCCGAGTTCCGCGCCAAGATGGACATGGTTCCGGGCATGGTCACCTACATCTGGCTCACCCCCACCCGAACCGGCGCGTTCGAAGTGCTTTGCGCCGAATACTGCGGCACGGCGCATCCCTTCATGCGCGGCTATGTGAGCGTTGTGGAGGAGGGGGAATATCAGGAGTGGCTGCAGGAGCAGCTGACTTTTGAAGAATACGCAAACACTGCGCAGGGCATGGAAACAACCCGCGTTGCGCAACGCCAATAGATGCCAAGGCCGAACAGGCCTGGATGGGTTGAGGGCGGGGGCAGACCGCGGCCGGAAGCAAAGCGCCCGCTTCGGTGTGCCGGAGGCAACCCTCCGGTTTGACGGGGCGGACGGGCGCGGCCCGGTGTGCCGCCGGATGGAACGATACAAGGATTGCACGGAATTGACCTGAACGCCCCGGGAGGACCGCAATGACCGACTACTTGCCTGAGCCAGACAGCAATCTGCCGCCGCGTGAAGTTGCCGATGTGATGCCGCCGCATGCGCACAGCTGGATCGGCAAGTACGTCTTTTCGCAGGATGCCAAATACATCGCCATCCAATACTCCGGCACCGCCATTGCAATCGGCATGGTGGCGCTGGTGCTGTCCTGGTTGATGCGGCTGCAGCTGGGTTTTCCCGGCGTGTTCGATTTCATCACGCCCGAGGCCTATTACCAGTTTGTCACCATGCACGGGATGATCATGGTGGTCTATCTGCTGACTGCGATCTTTCTAGGCGGGTTCGGCAACTACCTGATCCCTCTGATGGTCGGCGCGCGGGACATGGTGTTTCCCTTCGTCAATATGCTCAGCTACTGGATCTACCTGCTGGCGGTGCTGGTGCTGGTGGCCAGCTTCTTTGTCCCCGGCGGCCCCACCGGCGCGGGCTGGACGCTGTACCCGCCGCAGGCGGTGCTGTCCGGCACTCCGGGCGGGGCGCAGGGCGGCATCATCCTGATGCTGCTTTCGCTGATCCTGTTCATCATCGGCTTCACCATGGGCGGGCTGAACTATGCGGTCACCGTGCTGCAGGCCCGCACCCGCGGCATGACGATGATGCGGCTGCCGCTGACGGTCTGGGGGATCTTCACCGCAACCGTGATGGCGCTGCTGGCGTTTCCGGCGCTGTTTGTCGCCTGTGTCATGATGCTGTTCGACCGGCTTCTGGGCACGTCGTTTTTCATGCCGACGCTGGTGGAGCTGGGCGAAAAGCTCAGCTACGGCGGCGGCAGCCCGATCGCCTTTCAGCATCTGTTCTGGTTTTTCGGCCACCCCGAGGTTTACATCGTCGCGCTGCCCGCCTTTGGCATCGTCTCCGATCTGATTGCCGTGCATGCGCGCAAGACTGTGTTCGGCTACCGGATGATGGTCTGGGCGATCGTGATCATCGGGGCGCTCAGCTTTATCGTCTGGGCGCATCATATGTATGTCAGCGGCATGCACCCGTGGTTCGGTTTCTTCTTTGCCACCACCACGCTGATCATCGCCATTCCAACTGCGATCAAGGTCTACAACTGGGTGCTGACCCTGTGGAAGGGCGACATCCATCTGACCGTCCCGATGCTGTTTGCGCTGGGCTTTATCGTGACCTTCGTGAACGGCGGGCTGACGGGGCTGTTCCTGGGCAATGTGGTGGTTGATGTGCCGCTGTCGGACACGATGTTTGTGGTGGCCCATTTCCACATGGTGATGGGGGTGGCGCCGATCATGGTGATCTTCGGTGCGATCTATCACTGGTATCCGCTTATGACCGGCCGGCTGCTGAACCAGGCAATGGGGCAGATCCATTTCTGGGTCACCTTCATCGGCGCCTATGCAATCTTCTTTCCGATGCATTATGTCGGCCTTGTCGGCGTGCCGCGGCGCTATTTTGAGATCGGCGAGCCGGAGTTCCTCACCGCGCCGGTGGGGGGGCTGAATGCCTTCATCTCCTCCGCCGCGCTGATTGTCGGCGCGGTGCAGCTGCTGTTCCTGTTCAACATCCTGTGGAGCCTGCGCCACGGGCGCGTCTCTGGCGGCAACCCCTGGCGGGCGACCTCGCTGGAATGGCATACCCCTGAAACCCCGCCCAGGCATGGCAATTGGGACGAGCTGCCCAATGTCTACCGCTGGGCCTATGACTACAGCGTACCCGGCGCGGCCGAGGATTATGTTGCCCAGAATGATCCCTGGGTGCCGGATGGCGCGGGGCGGCGGCTGTGACGGTCATCCTTGCCTTCCTGGCGCTGGTGGCGCTGGCCGCGGGGCTATGGCTGTCGCAGCAGCACCTGGCCTCCAAGCCCTGGCTGGAAACCGGAATTGCGCCCTTGGCGGGCCATGGTCCGGGCCGGGCGCCGGGCATCATTTTCATCGCGGTCTTTGTAACGGTGATCGGCGGGCTGTTTGCCATGCTGGGCAGCGCCTTTGTCATGCAGATCGAAGAAACCCCGTGGGAGCTGGTGCCGCTGCCGGGCCGGGTCTGGCTGAACACTGCGCTGCTGCTGCTGGCCAGCCTGTGCCTGCAATTTGTGGTGATTGCTGCGCGGGCAGGCACGCAGCGCTGGCTGCGCGGCAGCCTGATTGCCGCCAGTATCGCCACAGTCGCCTTTCTGGCGGGTCAGGTGCAGGTGTGGATCACCTTGACCGATGGCGGCTACCCGCTGGATGGCACCCCGGCGGCGAGCTTCTTTTATCTGATCACCGGCTTGCACGGGCTGCACATGCTGGGCGGTATCATTGCGCTGGCGGTGATCTGCGCGCGCCATGCCGGGACCGGCAACGTCAGGGCGCTGCTGCCGGGAGTCCGGCTTTGCGCGCTTTACTGGCACGCGCTGCTGGCCTTCTGGCTGATGCTGTTTGCGCTGCTGCAGGGCTGGGGCAATGCGTTTCTGGCGCTGTGCCGCGCGGTTGTGAGTTGAGGAGGGAAACCGATGGAACACCCATTGCAAGGCCAGGACCAGACGCTGCAGCAGCAGGGCCATAGCGGCTTTGCCGCCGATTGGGGGTCGGACCAGCGCGCCTTCAAGAAGGTCTCCTGGGGCAAGGCGATGATGTGGATCCTGCTGCTTAGCGATACTTTCATATTCGCCTGCTTCCTTGTCGCCTATCTGAACGCCCGAAATTCCACCACCGTGGAGTGGCCCAACGCCAGCGAGGTGTTTGCGCTGCATATTGGCGGTGCGAACCTGCCGCTGATCCTGATTGCCATCATGACCTTTGTGCTGATCTCCTCCTCCGGCACCATGGCGATGGCGGTCAATTGCGCCTACCGCAAGGCGCGCAAGGCCACCGCCGTGCTGATGCTGGCCACCGCCGCGCTGGGGGCGGCCTTTGTCGGCATGCAGGCGTTTGAATGGTCCAAGCTGATCTCCGAAGGCGTGCGCCCCTGGGGCAACCCCTGGGGGGCCGAGCAATTCGGCGCCAGTTTCTTCATGATCACCGGCTTTCACGGCACCCATGTCACCATCGGGGTGGTCTTCCTGATCATCGTCGCCCGCCGGGTCTGGCGCGGCGATTTCGACCGCGACCAGCGCAGCTGGATGTCGGCAGGCAACGGCGATTACGAGGCGGTGGAGATCATGGGGCTTTACTGGCACTTCGTCGACCTGGTCTGGGTCTTCATCTTTGCATTCTTCTATCTGTGGTAGGGGGCAGCCATGACACATTCACCGCAAACCATCGAGGCCGGAGAGATGGCGCACGACGAAGGCCAGCAGCATCCCATCAAACTCTACTTCGTTGTCTGGGGGCTGCTGTTCGTCCTCAGCGCCGCCTCCTACTGGGTGGATTATGCCCAGCTGCAGGGGTTGCTGCGCTGGAGTCTGATCCTGATCTTCATGACGCTGAAGGCAGGGCTGATCATTGCCGTCTTCATGCATATGGCCTGGGAGCGTCTGGCGCTGATCTATGCAATCCTGCTGCCGCCGCTGGCGGTGATCGGGCTGCTGGCGATATTGATCATCGAGTCGGACTATACGGCTCAAACCCGGGTGATCGAATTCGGGCAGGGGGCGGTCCCTGCTGCAGAAGAGTAATTGAACCGCCCGGCCAAGCTCAGGCGCTGCCCTCCGTTCTGTGTTCAAGAGATGGCAACGAAAATGGCGCCCCGGTTTCCCGGAGCGCCTGATTTCCTAACCATGAACCGGCTTACGCAGCCAGATCAAACCGGTCCGCATTCATCACCTTGACCCAGGCCGCCACAAAGTCCTGCACAAAGGCGGCTTCGCCATCCGCCTGGGCATAAACCTCCGACAATGCCCGCAGCTGCGAGTTGGAGCCGAACACCAGATCGGCCCTGGTGCCGGTCCATTTCACCGCCCCGCTGGCGCGATCACGGCCTTCATAGGTGCCGTCCTCTGCCGGTTTCCACTCCACACCCATATCGACAATAGTGGTGAAGAAGTCGGTGCTGAGCACGCCGGCCCGGTCAGTGAACACGCCGTGCCCGGAGCCGCCGTGATTGGCACCCAGCACCCGCAGGCCGCCGATCAGCGCGGTCATTTCCGGCGCGCCAAGGGTCAGAAGCTGCGCCCGGTCCACCAGCATCTTCTCAGCCGGGACGCTATAGGCGGCCTTCTGGTAGTTGCGGAAACCATCGGCCTCCGGCTCCAGCACGGCAAAGCCCTCGGCGTCGGTCTGCTCCTGGGATGCGTCTGTACGGCCCGGTGTGAACGGCACCGAAACCGGGTGGCCTGCCGCTTTGGCAGCCTCCTCCACGCCGGCGCCGCCCGCCAGCACGATCAGATCCGCCATCGAGATCTTTTTGCCGCCGGCTGCGCTTGCGTTGAACTCGGACTGGACGCCTTCCAGGGTGTTCAGCACCTTGGCCAGCTGCTCCGGCTGGTTCACCTCCCAGTCCTTTTGCGGCGCCAGGCGGATGCGGCCGCCATTGGCCCCGCCGCGCTTGTCCGAGCTGCGGAAGGTCGAGGCCGAGGCCCAGGCGGTGGAGACCAGCTCAGCAACCGACAGCCCGGTTGCCAGGATATTCGCCTTCAGCTGCGAGGTATCCTGTTCGTCCACCAGCGCGTGATCCACCGGCGGCAGCGGATCCTGCCAGATCAGGTCTTCAGCGGGCACCTCGCTGCCCAGATAGCGCGATTTCGGCCCCATGTCGCGGTGGCACAGCTTGAACCAGGCCCGGGCAAAGGCGTCGGCGAATTTTTCCGGATTGGCGTGGAAACCGCGGGAGATCTTCTCATAGACCGGGTCCATGCGCAGTGACATGTCGGCGGTGGTCATCATCGGCGGGTGCGTCTTGCCGGGCTCATGGGCGTCGGCCACCATATGCTCGGGCTTCACGTCCTGCGCCTGCCACTGATTGGCGCCCGCCGGGCTTTTGACCAGCTTCCACTCATAGCCGAACAGCACGTCGAAATAGCCCATATCCCAGCTGGTGGGGTTCGGCTTCCAGGCGCCTTCGATGCCGCTGGTGGTGGTATCGGCCGCATTGCCCTTGCCGTGCGAGTTCAGCCAGCCAAGCCCCATGTGTTCGATATCCGCGCCTTCCGGCTCAACGCTGACCAGCTCGGGATCGCCGGCGCCATGCGCCTTGCCGAAGGTATGGCCGCCTGCAACCAGCGCCACGGTTTCCTCGTCGTTCATCCCCATGCGGGCAAAGGTCTCGCGCACATCCACGCCCGAGGCGATCGGGTCCGGATTGCCGTCAGGGCCTTCCGGGTTCACGTAGATCAGCCCCATCTGCACCGCCGCCAGCGGATTTTCCAGATCCCGCTCGCCGGAATAGCGGCTGTTCGGCTGATCGCTGGTCGCCAGCCATTCAGTTTCAGAGCCCCAGTAGACATCTTCCTCCGGCTCCCAAACGTCTTCGCGGCCGCCGCCAAAGCCGAACACCGGACCGCCCATTGATTCAATGGCGCAGTTGCCGGCCAGGATCATCAGATCCCCCCAGGAGATCTTGTTGCCGTATTTCTGCTTCACCGGCCACAGCAGGCGGCGGGCCTTGTCGAGGTTGCCATTGTCCGGCCAGCTGTTCAGCGGCGCAAAGCGCTGGTTGCCGGTGCCGCCGCCGCCGCGGCCATCGGCGCTGCGGTAGGTGCCGGCGCTGTGCCAGGCCATGCGGATGAACAGCGGCCCGTAATGGCCGTAATCTGCGGGCCACCAATCCTGGCTGTCGGTCATCAGCGCGAAAAGATCCTGTTTCACCGCCTTCAGATCCAGCTTCTGGAATTCCTCGGCGTAGTTGAAATCAGCCCCCATCGGGTTCGACTTGGGCGCATGCTGGTGCAGCACATTCAGATTCAGCAGGTTCGGCCACCAATGTTTGTTGTTGGTGCCGCCGGCTGCGGCTGCGCCGTGAAACACCGGGCATTTTCCTGCAGGTGTATTTCCGTCCATTTGTGTCTCCGATCGTGGCTTCAAATTGTTGAACTGCCTCGCGGCAGTAACGTTCCCGGATCGCTCCAGCAGCCGGCGCGCCGCCTGCAAATACATTTGGCGCCAAGTCTGCAGTTGCCGGGATTCCCTGTCTTCCTGCAGAGGAGGCTAGCAGGGAAATCCCATTGGATTAAGTTGCATTTATTCATCGCAGTGATAATGAAATCCTATGATAAACGTGACCCTTCGCCAGATGCGTTATTTCGAATCGCTGGCCCAGCACCGCCATTTCGGCCGCGCGGCAGATGCCTGCGCCGTGTCGCAGCCCGCTTTGTCGGTTCAGATCAAGGAATTGGAGGAAGCGCTGGGGGTGCAGCTGGTCGAGCGCGGCGCCCGCCAGGTGCGGCTCACCAGCCTGGGCGAGGATCTGGCGGTGCGGGTGCGCGGTGTCCTGCGCTCGGTGGATGAGCTGGGCGAGCTGGCGCGGGCGTCCCGCGACGGGCTGGCGGGGCGGCTGCGGATCGGGGTGATTCCCACCATCGCGCCGTATCTGCTGCCGTCCATCGTCGCCAACCTGACCCGCCAGTACCCGGAGGCTGACATCCGTGTGCGCGAAACCGTGACACCGAAACTGCTCGAGGAACTGGGCGAGGGGCGGCTGGATACCGCGATCGTGGCGCTGCCGGTTTCCGAACCCGCCTTTGAGGAAGTCGCGCTGTTCGAGGAGGACTTTGTGCTGGTGCGCCCGGGCGAGGACAGCGGCAAACCGGTTCCCGGACCCGAGGGGTTGCGCGAAATGCGCCTGCTGCTGCTGGAGGAGGGGCATTGCTTCCGGGATCAGGCGCTGTCGTTCTGCAACATGCAATCGGCGGCCCCGCGCGAGCTGCTGGACGGCAGCTCGCTGTCGACTCTGGTGCAGATGGTCAGCGCCGGAATCGGCGTCACGCTGATTCCCGAAATGGCCGTCCCGGTCGAGACCCGCTCTGCCGTTGTCTCGGTCGCGCGCTTCCAGGACCCTCAGCCGGCCCGCAGCATTGGCATGATCTGGCGCCGCAGCAACCCGCTTGCGCGGCAGCTGCAGCAGGTGGCAGAGGTGGTGCGCCAGGCCGCGCAGGCCTTGCGCTCCAGCTATAGCCCGCTGATCTGAAACCGCTTTGTCGCGCGTTCGAGGGTAAACATCCGCCCCGTTTTCCAACAATTGAGCACCGTCAAATCCGCCGTTCCCGGATGAGGATTGGTGCGTAAAGGGCACGTTCACAGCCATTTTACGGCACTGCTGTTTCAGGCCGGAAGATGCGTTGTTAATCCTTCGTTAATAAAGGTGAACATAGGCAGGCAGGCAGATGAAGACGGGCTTTGGTGGCACGTTTGTCGTTTCCTGGTCGCAAACCGAGATTGACGGCCTTCCGGCGGCACCGGTTGAGGCTCTTGATGTGGGGGCAGTTTGGTCCTGGCATGGCGATGCTGTGCGGGTGGACGGGGCGTCAGAGCTGTTGCGGCTGGAGATTGCAGATGGCGAGGCAGATTTGCGCCGCCGGGCAGCGCGCTCGGTGCGGCGGCTGGTCGGTGCGGCGGTCCAAAACCGGACCGATGCCGATGCGGCCGAGGTGGACGAGCCGCTGATGGACAGCAGCTTTACCGTGACCAACGGGGTCCAAAGTTTCACCGTGACACTGATAGAGGCGGGGCCGGGTCAACCGCCGCTGCTGATGTTCGTCGGCGCCCTGCCGCCGCGCGGCACTGACCTGTGGGTGGTGCATCATTCGCTGAGCACCGCCGGCGCGGACCGTCCGCAAGGCGAAACCGGTGTGGTCTGCTTTACCCCAGGCACCCTGATTGCAACGCCTGGCGGCCCGAAACGGGTCGAGGCGCTGCGCGAGGGTGAAAAGGTGCAGACCCGCGACAACGGCGCTCAGGAAATCCTGTGGATCGGCTCCCGCCGGATCAGCGGCGCCCGGTTGTATGTGATGCCGCGGCTGCGCCCGATCCGCATTCATGCCGGCGCCCTGGGCATCGACCGGCCGGAACAGGAGCTGCTGGTCTCGCCGGATCACCGGATGCTCTTGCGCGGCGACCGGGTGCGGGCGCTGTTCAACACCCCCGAAGTTCTGGTGGCGGCCGGCGATCTGGTCAATGGCCGCACAATCCTGCCCGATGCCTCGGTGCGGCAGGCAACCTATATCCACATCATGCTGGCGAACCACCAGGTGCTTTGGGCCAATGGGGTCGAAACCGAAAGCTTCCACCCCTCCAATGCAGCCCTGACGGCGCTCAGCAGCAGCGACCGGGCGCGGCTGTTCCATCTGCACCCCGGGCTGGAACGCAACCCGCTCGCCTACGGCGCTTATGCCCGCCGCAACCTCAGCGCCTCCGAGGCTGCGATTCTGGGCTGCGAGGCAGCCTGAGCCCTTGGCCGCAGGGGGCCTAAGCGCTATTTCAGGCCTGGAGCCGCTCTGGGTGCAAGTTTTCACACCTGACCCGCCCAAGCCATGTTGACTCTGCCCCCTCCCCCTATATAAGCGCGGCTTCATTGGTGTTGGTGGACCCCGCAAGGGGTTTCCTGTCATGCCGCAAGGCAAGAGGACAACGCCCTTCGAAACTATAAACGAAGGAGATCAGCCGTGACCAAACGCACGTCTGCCAAGTACAAGATCGACCGCCGCATGGGCGAAAACATCTGGGGCCGTCCGAAGTCCCCGGTCAACCGCCGCGACTACGGCCCCGGCCAGCACGGCCAGCGCCGCAAGGGCAAACTGTCCGACTTCGGCATCCAGCTGCGCGCCAAGCAGAAGCTCAAGGGCTACTACGGCGACCTGACCGAAAAACAGTTCCGCCGCATCTACGGCGAAGCCGTGCGTGTGAACGGCGACACCGGTGAAAACCTGATCGGCCTGCTCGAGCGCCGCCTGGACGCCGTTGTCTACCGTGCCAAGTTTGTTGCAACCGTCTTTGCGGCCCGCCAGTTCGTGAACCACGGCCACGTGACCGTGAACGGCAAGCGCGTCAACATCCCCTCCTACCGGGTGAAAGAGGGCGACGTGATCGAAGTCCGCGACAAGTCCAAGCAGATGGTTGCCGTTCTGGAAGCCACCCAGCTGGCCGAGCGCGACGTTCCCGATTACATCGAAGCCGACCACTCCAAGCTGAAGGCAACCTTCGTGCGCACCCCCGCCCTGGGCGACGTGCCGTACCCGGTTCTGATGGAGCCGAACCTGGTCGTCGAATTCTACGCCAAAAACTAAGCCTGCTGCCGTCACGGCACATGGCGGAAGGGCTGTCCTGCGGGGCAGTCCTTTTCCGTTTCCCCCGGCCCGGCGCCCGTTTTGGTGAAACCCGGTAGCCCTGCGCGCCGCCGGCCACTATCCTGCCTGTGAAGCGACAGGGAGTGAGTGATGAAAACCTATCTGAAAGCCGCCGCTGCGATTGCCGTATTGACCGCCGCCGCCGCAGGCGCTGCACCGCTGAAGCTGACGCCGGCAGAGCCGCAGCCCGCCAGTGTCACGCCGGGGCTGGCCGTCGTCTATGCCTATCCGAACGATGTGAAAACCTTGGCCGAGGCGTCCTCGGCACTGAAAATCTCCAGCGAGCCGGGCCGGCCCCTTGCGGGCCTCGACAACCGCGACACGCAAGAGGGGCAGAAAACGCTTACCTCCAAACAGGCGCTGAACGTGGTGGCCCGGATCACCGGCTATGTGAAGATCGACCAGCCGGGCATCCACACTATCGACTTTCTCACCAATGACGGGCTGCGCGCCAGGGTCGGCGGCCAGGTGGTGGGCGAATTCGATGGCCGCCAGTCCTGCGACAGCACCATCCTGACCGAAGTGGAGGTGCCCTCGGCAGGCTGGTACCCGGTGGACATTCTTTACTTCCAGCGCCTTGGCACCGCCTGCCTGCACATGCGCATGGGGCCGGACGGCAAGCGGCCGAAATGGATGAAGGACAGCGCCTTCGGGCACTGACCGGCCGCCGCGTCTTTCTGGTTTGAAATGCTCCGGGGGAAGCCGCAGGCTGAGGGGGGCAGCGCCCCCTTGTCCGGCCCGCGGGCTAAAGCGGCAGCGGCCGCCCTTCGGCAATCGCCTCCATAGCAAAATAAGAGGTCACGCTGTCCAGTTCGACCCCTGAAATCAGCTGCTGATACACCCTGTCATAACTGGCCATATCCTCGGTCACCACTTTCAGCTGGTAGTCGTAGTCGCCGCCGATACGGTGAAAATCCACCACCTCGGGAATCGTCAGCACATGGCGGCGGAACTTTTGCAGCCAGTCCGCCGAATGATGCCGGGTGCGCAGCAGAACGAAGACCACCAGATCCAGCCCCAGCTGCTTGCGGTCCAGCCGCGCGGTGGACCCCTTCAGCAGCCCGCTGTCGTTCAGGGCCTTCAGCCGCCGCCAGCAGGCGTTCTGCGACAGCCCCACCCGGTCGGCCAATTCCCGCTGCGACAGGCTGGCGTCCTGCTGCAGCGCGCGCAGGATGGCGATGTCAATCTGATCTGATTTTTTTCTCATATGGTGATCATATGACACAAAAATTACGAAAGCAATTCAGTGAATGATTAAGTTTATCCGCTAAAGCCAGTTCATTATGCCTCAACAGATTACGGAGGCGCGATATGACCCTGGCAGCATTCAAAACCACCATCCGGCAGGCGGCCCAAAGCGGCGCCCTGGGCCGCAGCGTGATCGGCGACGGGGTGATGATTTCCGGTCTCGATGGCGAGGTGCCGCTGGTCTATGCCGACTATGTCGCCTCCGGCCGGGCGCTGCGCCAGGTCGAGGAATATGTGGCAGGCCAGGTGCTGCCCTTTTATGCCAATTCCCATACCGAGGCGTCTTATTGCGGCACCCGGATGACCCGCCTGCGCCGCGAGGCCCGCAGCGAGATCGCCCGCATGACCGGTGCCACCGCGGAGGATGCGGTGATTTTCACCGGATCGGGCGCCACCGCGGGGCTCAACCGGCTGGTCAGCCTGTTCGGCGTGAACGAGGCCGTCCGCCCGGTTGTCTTCATCGGCCCCTATGAACACCATTCCAACATCCTGCCCTGGCGCGAAAGCAAGGCGGAGGTGGTGGAAATCCCCGAGGCCGCCGCGGGCGGCGCGGATCTGGCAGCTCTGGAACGCGCCCTGAAACAGCACGCGGACAGCGACCTCAAAATCGGCAGTTTCTCGGCTGCCTCCAACGTCACCGGCATCCTGACCGATCCCGATCCCATCAGCCGCCTGCTGCACGCGCATGGCGCACTGGCGGTCTGGGACTATGCCGGCGGCGGGCCGTATCTGCCAATCGACATGGGGCAGGGCGGGGCGGCGCGCAAAGACGCCGTTGTGGTCTCGCCGCACAAGTTTCCGGGCGGCCCCGGTGCCTCGGGTGTGCTGGTGGTCAACGCAGGCGCAGTGCGCCGCCGCTGCCCGTCCTGGCCGGGCGGCGGCACCGTCAGCTTTGTGTCGCCGTGGCAGCATGAATACAGCCTGGACCTGGCGACCCGCGAAGAGGCCGGCACGCCGAATGTGATCGGCGACATCCGCGCAGCGCTGGCCTTTCTGGTGAAAGAGGCCGTCGGCCAGGAGCAGATCGAAGCCCGTGAAGCCAAGTTCGCTGACATGGCCTGGGCGGGCTGGTCCGGCAATCCGCAGCTGCAAATCCTGGGCCACCGCGATGCGCACCGGCTGCCGATCTTCTCCTTCCTGGTTTCGGACGGGGCGGGCAGGCCGCTGCACCAGCAGCTGTTCACCCGGATGCTGAGCGACGTCTACGGCATCCAGGCCCGCGGCGGCTGCGCCTGTGCAGGACCCTATGCACACCGGTTGCTGGGCATTGGCCGGCCGGAATCGGAAAGGCTGTTTGCTGATCTGAAGGCCGGCGAGGAAATGAAGAAACCCGGCTGGGTCCGGCTCAACTTCTCATATCTGATGGAGGAGGAGACCGCGCAATACGTTATTGATTGCGTCAACGATCTGACCCAAAGGGCAGGGGCGCTTGCCGCCCGCTACGATGCCGATCCGGAAACCGCGCGGTTCCAGGCGCTGGTCGCCTAGGTTCAAACACACGGGCTGGCCGCCTGGGCCCGAACAAACGGGGTGCTTTCCCGGGTCAGGAAAGCTCCTCGCATGCCGTTAATACGTAGGTATCGACTCGCAGTTATTAAAGGGGAATATGCAGGTCAAATCCCCCGCGACGGCGCGGACGGATGCGTGGCACGCTGAAACCGTACTTTATTGATTGGAGCACTGTTATGGCCCTTAAGCTTTCCGCCCCGGTTGGTGACAAGAAACGGATCACCAAACCAGACCCCAAGACCGGCGAGAGCAAATTCAAGCCGGTCAAAAACGCCCCCGCAGATGTCGAGCTGGTCCGCCTGATGCTTAAGGCAAACGGCTATTCCATTGAAGTCAGCACCAAATGCGACGCCGGGCTGATCAGCACGATCAAGGATTTTCAGAAAAAGAAGCTGGGTTTCAAAAAGCCCGACGGCATTGTCGACCCCGGCATGCGCACCTGGAATGCGGGCCTGCCAAAACTGGCGGCGCAGCATTCCGCCGACACCAAGGTGGAGCGGATTGAAGTTGTCGAGAACGGCAAGACCAAGCTGATCACCGTGGCCGAGTTCGAAGCCGGGCAGGAGGAGCTGCGGCGCAAGCTGCTGGCCAAGGCCAACATGATGTACGGCCAGGCGGAATCCTGGGTTGATTTCTGCAACGAGGTCGAAAGCACCCGCCAGGGCAACGATACCTTCCTGAACGCGCTGACGGAATTCGCGGTCAGCGTGGTCAACGACAAGACCGACCCGCCCTGGACGCCGATCTTGAACGCGCGGTCTGAATCCAGCCTGCTGAAAACATTTGTAAGCAAAAAGAAGCCGGACTGGAAAAAAGTCTATAAACAGGATGTTAAGGCTTCCAAAGCCTATAACACCGGCGGCAAGGCCTTCAAGAAATTCATCGATCAGCGGATCGCCACGGCCGGCGGCATCGTCTGGAAGCTGGAGGTGGTGCGCGAGGTCTCCTTTGCCGTCGTCGAAACCTATATGACGGCCCGTCTGGTGGCGACCAAGGGCATGTCCCCGGCCAAGGCCCACGCCATCGCCGCGGCCAGCACCGAGGGACTGAAATCCAGCGCCGGCCAGCTGGGCGAGCATCTGGCGGGCAACAAGGTGACCTGGGACGGGGCGGCCAAGAAAGTCTTCATCGACAGTTTCATTGCCGGTCTTGCGGGGGCTGCCGGCGGCAAGCTGACCGCCAAGCTGTCGGCAGGGCTTGCCGACGATCTGGCCAAGGCCGCAGCCTCGAAACTCTCGCGCGAATTCCCGAAAAAGGCGGTAAAGGTTTTCTTCGAGAAGTTCCTGAAATCCAAGGCCGGCGAGGCCATGGTGACCGAGGCGCTGAAGGAAACCATCGGCCTGGCCAAGCCCTTGATCGAAAAGGGCCGTCCGCCGAACACCAAGGAGATCAAGGAAAGCGTTGCCAAGATCCTGACCGCGGGCATCATGTCGGCAGGTGCAGGCAAGGCATTGGACAAATTCTCCTCGGGCTTCACCGGTGCGGCCGAAAAATTCCTCAAGACCAAACTGGCACCCGCTGCCATGGAGGGCGCGGTCAAGAAGGATCTGATCGCCAAATACGGCACCAAGGCGACCGAGGATTTCATCAAGCTGCACGGCGACGCGATCTATGGCGAGATTGCCAAGCAGATCTCCGGCAAGTCATTCAGCAAATACGCAGGCGAGGTGCTGACCAGCTCGGACGGCTCGCAATCGGCCTCGACCATGCAGAAGCAGGCCAATGAGGCGATGCGCAAGGACATGGAGCTGCGCAAGAAGATCCAGAAAATCATCATGGCCGAAGCCAAACGCAAGATGCCCAAGTCGGCAGCGGCGCATTAACGCCGGCTGCTCCGTCATTGGGGGCTGCTGCCCGGGGGGGACGGCAGCACGGGGGAAGCGTCATCTTGGCGCTTCCCCACAAGCCTTTGGGCCGCTAGAACGGGCAGGAATTAAGGAGCCCGTATTATGACCCAACTCACACCGCAGCCCGGTATCATGGACATTGCTCTTTATCAGGGCGGGGCTGCCCATGTGAAAGGGGTGAGCAATGTTGTGAAGCTCTCCTCGAACGAGAATCCCTTTGGCCCCAGCCCGCGCGCCATCCAGGCGATGCAGGACGCGGCGGCCGGCATGCACCGCTATCCCAGCTCGGATCACGCGGCACTGCGGCAGGCAATCGGCGAGGTGCACGGGCTGGCGCCGGAGCAGATCATCTGCGGCGCAGGCAGTGACGAGATCATCGCCTTCCTGTGCCAGGCCTATGCCGGTCCGGGCGACGAGGTGCTCTATACCGAACACGGTTTTGCCATGTACCGCATCAGCGCGCTGGCAGCCGGGGCCACACCGGTAGAGGTCAAAGAACGCGAGCGGGTGACCGATGTGGACGCGCTGCTGGCAGGCTGCACCGCCAGGACCAAGCTGGTGTTCATCGCCAATCCGAACAACCCCACCGGCACCATGATCAGCGAGGCTGAGGTGGCCCGGCTGGCCGAAGGCATTCCGGCAGGCGCGTTGTTGGTGCTGGATGGCGCTTATGCGGAATATGTCGAAGGGTTTGATGCCGGCGCTGCAGCGGCAGGCGCGCGCAGCAACGTCTTCATGACCCGCACCTTCTCCAAGATCTACGGTCTGGGCGGTGCGCGGATCGGCTGGGGGTATGGCCCCAAAGAGATCATCAGCGTTCTGAACCGGGTGCGCGGGCCGTTCAACGTCTCCAGCACCGCGCTGGCCGGCGCGGAAGCCTCGGTGCGGGATACGGATTACGTCGCACAGTGCCGGGCAGAAAACGCCAAATGGCGCACATGGCTGGCCAATGCGCTGGGTGAATTGGGCGTGCCTTCGGATGTCTCCAGCACCAATTTCATCCTCGCGCGCTTTGCCAGCCAGGCCGAGGCCGAAGCCTGCGACAGCTACCTGCAGTCGCAGGGTCTGATCGTGCGCCGGGTGGCGGGCTACAACCTGCCGAACGCACTGCGCATCACCATCGGCGACGAAGACGCCTGCCGCCGCCTGGCGCAGGCGGTCAAAGCATTCAAAGAGCGGCAGGCATGAGCGGCCAGAATAACGGGCCGGTCTATGGCCGCGTGGCGCTGATCGGGCTGGGCCTGATTGCCTCCTCGATGTTCTGGGCAATGAAACGCGCTGGGCTGGCAGCTGAGGTCACCGGCTATGCCCGCAGCGCAGAAACCCGCACAACCGCCCGCCGCATCGGTCTGTGCGACCGCGTCTGCGACAGCGCGCAGGAGGCGGTGCAGGACGCCGATCTGGTGGTGCTTTGCGTGCCGGTCGGCGCCATGGGCCCGGTGATGAAAGACATCGCGCCGCTGCTGAAACCCGGCGCCACGGTGTCGGACGTCGGTTCGGTCAAGCGCCATGTGATCGACGCCGTGCAGCCGCATATCCCCAAAGGCGTGCATTTCGTGCCCGCCCACCCGCTGGCCGGCACCGAGCATTCCGGCCCGGAATCCGGCTTTGCCGAGCTGTTCGACAACCGCTGGTCGCTGCTGGTGCCGGTTGAGGGCACCGACCCGGATGCCACCGCCCGACTGCGCGCGCTGTGGGAAGGCATGGGCGCCAATGTGGACGAGATGGACGCCGATCACCACGACCTGGTGCTGGCCGTCACCTCGCACACGCCGCACCTGATTGCCTATACCATGGTGGGCGTGGCCGATGACCTGCGCCGGGTGACCGACAGCGAGGTGATCAAGTATTCGGCTGCCGGTTTCCGCGACTTCACCCGGATTGCCGCCTCGGACCCGACCATGTGGCGCGACGTATTCCTGACCAACAAGGACGCCACGCTGGAAATCCTCGGCCGCTTCACCGAGGAGCTGTTTGCCCTGCAGCGCGCCATCCGCACCGGCGATGGCGCGCATCTGCACGATTACTTCACCCGCACCCGCGCCATCCGGCGCGGCATCATCGAGGCCGGCCAGGATACCGATGCGCCGGACTTCGGCCGGGGCCAGAAGAAATGATCCGCGCGGGCACCCTGCTGCTGGCAACACTGCTGGGCGGGGCCGCGCCGGCCGCAGCACCGGAAACATCGCTGCACCCCGCCGCGCGTCCGGCGGCAGCGCCAGGCGCCGGGATTTCCGCCACTGCCCCCGCGCCCGGCAGCCGCCCGGCCGCGCGTCCGCAATCCGAACAGATCCTGGCGGCAGCGGTGCGCCCCTCAGGTCTGCCGTTGCTGGGGCCGGACGCCTCGCTGCTGCCTTTTGCGCGGCCGGACAGCCTGGCAGAGCAGGCCCTGTTCAAGCGCCGCAAGCGGCGCAAGGGATCGGTCTGCGGCGATCTTGATATCCAGGGCGACAGCGTTGGCCATGTCTCCGGCACGCTGCCCGGCTGCGGCGCCAAGGATGCGGTGCGGGTGCGCGAAATTGCCGGGGTGCGGCTTAGCCAGGCCGCGCTGATGACCTGCAACACGGCCCGCGCGCTGAAGACATGGATCAACCGCGAGGTGGAAACCGCTTTCGGCCGCCGCAACAAGGTAGTCTCCCTGCGGGTGGCCGCGCATTATGCGTGCCGCACCCGCAACAACCGCCCCGGTGCCAGGATTTCGGAGCATGGCAAGGGGCGGGCCATCGATATCTCCGGTTTCACCCTGGCCAGCGGCGAGACAGTGACGGTGCTGAAAGGCTGGCAGACCCGCAAGACCCGCAAGACCTTGAAAAAAGTCTGGCGCGCAGCCTGCGGTCCCTTTGGAACCGTGCTGGGGCCGGAGGCGGACCGCTATCACCGCGACCACTTCCACCTGGACGTGGCCCGGCACCGCGGCGGATCTTATTGCCGCTGAAGCCATCAGCCGGATGCGGTATCGCCTTCCTTGCTTCAGGCCGGAGATTATCCCGGAGCGCGCGGCAAAGCCTCGCACAGCCCGCTTGCTGAAAACGAAGCCGGGCACATGCGCAGCCGTGCTCCCGTGCCTGAAGGTGCCCAAGGGCACATTACAGCCTTGGGCCGGGCGCGCTGCGCGCGCGGGCCGTTTCAGCGGATGACCAGCTGCGGGGCGCGGCCCAGGGGCAGGGGGCCAAGCGTCACGTAGCCATCGGAGAACCCCAGCGTGATATCCAGGTTCCGCGGATTGCCGCTTGTCTCGGCCAAAAGGCCCAGCACCCGCTCAACCGTGCCGCGCAGGCTGGGTGCAAGCACGCCGCTGCGCTCTGCCATCAGCACCAGCCCGCGCCAGTTTTCCGCCTGCAGCGCAATCTCGCCCTCCGGCAGGCCCTGGGCGTCCACCGTCAGCGCTCCGGCGGCCTTCAGCCGCAGATCGCCCCAGCGGGCCTCGGCCAGTTTCAGATCGATCCGGCGCGGCTGCGGCCGCCGTTGCTCCAGCGCGGCCCGGTCCCAGGGCGCATCAAACGCCACCGTCAGCTCCAGCGCCAGCGTGTCAAACCGGTCCGGCAGCGCCGAACTGGCCGCCAGCAGACGCCGCCAGGCGGCGTGCGGGGCAAACCCGGCAGCTTCTGCCGTAACCCGGTAGATCTCGGGCCTGTCTGATTGCACCATGCGCAGATCCAGCGCCGCGCCGCTCAGCACCGTCTCGCCGCTCCGGGCGATCTGCCAGGGCCCCGCAGCCAGCGACAGCCCCCGCAACTCCAGCGCCGCTCCTGGCGCCAGATGCAGGCTGGCTTGCTGGCCCCGCGCGGTGATCACCGCCGTTCGGTCGAAATAGGACAGCCTTTGTGCTGTGGCCGGAAAGTGCAGGTCCAGCTTGCCGGGCCAGGCAGCAGGGCTTGCCAGTTCCAGCCAATCCGCCCGCCAGGCTGCGCCGGTGCCGGGATCGGCCAGCACGGGCCGGAGGATCCGGGTCATATGGCGGAACGGATAGCCACTGGTCTCCAGCGCGGAAAATTCAGCCTGCCAGCCCCGGCGCTCCTGTTCGGAAAACCAGGATGCAACGCCGCTGCGCAGCCCCCAGGCCGCCGCCGCCCAATAAAGGCTCCAGACCATCAGGGCGGCAATCACCAGTTTTGCCAGGCGCATCGGTTAGCCTCTTTTGTCCGGATCAGGTTTGCTGTTTATAGAGGGGCAGCAGAAAGGGCCAGACGACATGACCATGTGGGTATTCGGATACGGATCGCTTCTTTGGAACCCGGGTTTCCCGGTGGCACGCCGCGAGGTGGCGGTGCTGCATCGCTATGCGCGGTCCTTCTGCATGACCTCGATCCATCACCGCGGCACCGAGGACCACCCCGGCCTGGTGCTGGCGCTGGACGAGACCGAAGGCGCCCACTGCAAGGGGCTGGCCCTGTCGGTTGAGCCCGGCCACGAAGAACAGACCCTGGCTGAACTGCGCGCGCGCGAGCTGATCTCCTCGGCGTATCTTGAGCGTGATCTGGAGGTGGAACTGGCGGATGGCAGCATTGTCACCGCCGTCACCTATGTGATCGACCCGCACCATGTGCAGTATTGCGGCGGCCTCAGCCTGGAGAAACAGGCGCAGATGATTGCCCATGCGGTGGGCGGGCGCGGTCCCAATAGCGAATATCTATATAACACTGCCAGCCATCTGGCCGAGATCGGCCTGCATGACCAGGATCTGGATTGGCTGGCAAGCCGGGTGCGGGAAATCACCGCATAAAGCCTTGGCGCTTTTGACACTTTGCTTATAGGCTGCGACCCAATAAGAGCAGTCAACGTGTCAGGAGCCAAGCAATATGGCGCAGCCAGACCGCAAAACCCGGCCGCAGTTTTCCCAGCCGGTGCGGCAGATCATCATGATGCTGATCGCATTGGCGCTGTCAGCCTTTGGCGCCTTTGTGGCCTTGCCGCGGGTGCTGCCGGTGTTCGAGGCCAACCCCTGGCTGAACGGCTTTATCGTCTTTGTCTTTGTGATCGGGGTGCTGGCCTGTTTCTGGCAGGTGGTGCAGCTGATCGGCTCGGTGCGCTGGATCGAACGCTTTGCCTCCGGCGACAGCCAGGAGCACCGCCGCCCGCCGTCGATGCTGGCGCCGCTGGCTTCGCTGCTGGGGTCGCGCAGTGCGCGGATGCAGCTTGGGTCGGCCTCCACCCGCTCCATTCTGGACTCGGTCGCCAACCGCATCGATGAAGACCGCGAGATTACCCGGTATATCGTCAACCTGCTGATTTTCCTCGGTCTTCTGGGTACATTCTATGGCCTGGCCACCACCGTTCCCGCTGTGGTCGACACCATCCGCAGCCTGGCCCCGCAGGAGGGCGAGGAAGGTATCACCGTTTTCAACCGCCTGATGACCGGGCTGGAGGCGCAGCTGGGCGGCATGGGCGTGGCGTTTGCCTCATCTCTCCTTGGCCTGGCCGGCTCGCTGATTGTCGGCTTGCTTGAGCTGTTTGCGGGCCACGGCCAGAACCGGTTCTACCGCGAGCTGGAGGAATGGCTGTCCTCGATCACCCGCGTCAGCTTCTCCTCGGGCGAGGATGGCGCCGGCGACAGCGGCGTGGTCTCTCAGGTGCTCGACAATATGGCCGAGCAGATGGACGCGCTGCAGACAATGTTTGCCGAAACCTCCGAAGGCCGCGCGGCGGTGGATCAAAAGCTGGGCGACCTGGTGGAAACCATTCAGGAAATGAACCGCCGCCAGGAGCGGACCGGCACCGTCATCGCGGCGCTTGACCGGGTGGCCGTCGGGCAGGAAGCCCTGACCGAGATCCTGCGCGCCCATAGCGAACAGGGCGGCATCGACGCCGAAAGCCGGATGCGGCTGCGCTCGATCGACGTGCAGATGCTGCGCATTCTCGAGGAAATCTCGGCCGGCCGCCAGGAAAGCCTGAGCGAGCTGCGCAAGGATATCGACCTTATGGTCAGGGCCTTTGCCCGCCCGCGCGGATTGTCCCGCGGCGGTCGATCCGGCCGCGAGGCGGAGGAATAACCAATGGCCCTCTCCCGGCGCACAGGACAGCGGTTCCAGGCCTCGATTTGGCCGGGGTTTGTCGATGCGATGACCGGGCTTCTGCTGGTGCTGATGTTTGTGCTGACCATTTTCATGGTGGTGCAATTTGTGCTGCGCGAGACGATCACCGGCCAGGAAAGCCAGCTGGATGAGCTGTCGGAAGAGGTCAGCGCGCTGGCCTCGGCGCTGGGGCTGGAGGAGCGCGAGAACAACCAGCTGACGGCCCGGCTTGGGGCGCTGACGTCCACCCTCAACACGGCTGAGCAGAATCTGGATCAGGCCCGCAGCCTGATCACATCCCTGACCGCAGAGCGCGACCGGCAGGCAGGTGAACTGGCCGAGGCTGCCGACCGGATCACTGGATTTGAGGCGCAGGTGGCGGCCCTGATCGCCAGCCGCAATGCCGCCGAGACGCGGGTTGCGGATCTGAGCGCCGAACGCGAAAGCCTGGAGGCCGCGCGCGCCGAACTGCTGAGCGAACAGGAGGCCCTGACTCTCGCCCTGGCGCAAGCCCGCGGCGAGATTGATCTGCAGATGGAGGCCGCCCGGCTTGCGGCGGCACAGCGCGAAGCAATGGAGGCGCTGATCGCAGGTCTGGAGGCGGAAGGCAGCGAACGGACCGCCCGGATTTCCGAACTGCAAGAGCAGCTTAGCGCCGAGGAATCCGCCCGCCTGGCCGAGGCCGCGGCAGCCGAAGCCCTGCGAAACAAACTGCAGAATGCCGATGCCGAACTCACCGCTATGACACTGGCCCTGGAGGCGCAGCGCCAGGAGGCGGAGGATACGCTGACCCTGCTGGCGGCAGCCAAGGCTGCGAAAAAGCAGCTGGATGCGCAGCTGTCAGAACTGGAGGCCGCCCGCGCCGGATCCGATGCGGAGGCCGGCAAGCTGGCGGCAGAGCTGGCCGAAGCCAGGGCCGCCCTGGCAGCAGCGAAGATCCAGGCAGGCGAGCTGGACGTGCTGCGCCAGCGGCTGCTGGCTGCGGTGACGGCACAGGAAACCGCCGAGGCCAGCGCCGCGGACCGGCTGAGCCTCGCCGAAGAACGCGCGGCTCTGCTGGCGCAGGCGCGGGCCTCCCTGTCGCAGGAACAGGCCATTTCCGAAGAGGCCCGCCGCGAAACCGCTCTGCTGAACCAGCAGGTTGCGGCGCTGCGCGAACAGCTCGGCGGGCTGCAGGCCATTCTGGATGACTATCAGTCCCGCGACACCGCCCAGCAGGTGCAGTTGCAAAACCTGGGCCAGGATCTGAATGCGGCACTGGCGCGTGCGGCCTCGGAGGAGCGCAAGCGCCGCTTGCTGGAAGAGCAGGAGCGCAAGAGGCTGGAAGCAGAGGCTGCGGAGCTGGCCAGCAAGGCGCAGGATCTGGAGCGCTACCGCTCGGAGTTCTTTGGCCGGTTGCGGGATCTGCTGGGCAATCAGGAGGGTGTGCGCATCCAGGGCGACCGCTTTGTCTTTGCCTCCGAGGTGCTGTTTGCACCGGGCAGTGCAACCCTGTCACCTGCGGGGCAGGTGGAAATTGCCAAGGTGGTTTCAATTTTGCAAAGCGTGGTGGCAGCGATCCCGCAGGAGATCAACTGGATCATCCGGGTGGATGGCCACACCGATACCTCGCCGCTGCTGCGACACTCGAAATTCTCCGACAACTGGGAGCTCAGCCAGGGCCGGGCGCTGTCGGTGGTGCGTTATATGGTGGAGGCGCTTGGCGTGCCGCCGTCGCGGCTGGCGGCGAATGGGTTTGGCGAGTATCAGCCGGTGAACCCTGCGGACACCCCCGCGGCGCGTGCCCAGAACCGGCGGATTGAGCTGAAGTTCACGGAAAAATAAGCGGGACTGCGGTTGCGGGGCATGCGCCGCGGCGGCTGCGGCCGGTCATCTGCGCGTCGTTGCCGGCAAAACCGCTCCCGGCAGGGTGCAACCCGCTTCACCAATGGAGACAAGCTACTAGCTACGCACGGGTTGCGGCCCCGCCGGGCAGCAGGGCCCCTTTAAATCTATTGCAAATTCGGGAGTTATCAAATTCCGGCCCCGGAACATGCGGCACGGGCCCGGCCTGGGAAACCGCAGGCGGCGGCTCCCGCCCGGCGCCGGCCGCCGCAAGGGCAGCCGCACCCGTTGGGCCCGGCAGCGGCCAGAGCTTGCGCCCCGGCCGCTGCGGCGGCGCAGCTTCACAGGGCCTGCTCCTTTGAGACCGGCCACCGCGGGGCGGGAAACGGGGAGGCGGGAGGCGGCGTGGCCGGGCATGTTGAGGCGGGCTACTGGGAGGCAGGGTTTTCCGGCGGTGCGATCACCATGCTGCGGGTGAAACTGTCTACCTGCCGGCCATCCCGCAACAGGCGGGCGGTACCGGTATAGCTGCCCTGCGGCCATTGCCCGCCGCGCAGGCGGCGCCCGGCGGCACGGAAAAACTGTGCCTGGTTTTTATCGAGCCTTTCGCGGCGGGAGAAAAGTTCGCCGTCTGGTCCGGTCACCGTCAGGTCAAGCTGGTCGCCTGCCAGGCCGCCAAAGGCAAAGGCCCAGAACACAAACGCAGGCGCATCCGCAGCCAGCGGTGCGGCGTCCGCACTGCCCGCCTTGATCGCACTGTACTGGGGGACTGCGGCGCTGAAACCGGCCCCCAGCAGCCCGCCCGGCTGATAGGCCGGCGGATCCGCCCAGAGTGTCCTGGCCGCAGGGCCGCCGCAGGTGCCCAGGCTGTCCGGGGCGAAGGGATCCACCACCGCGCCATCCTTGCGCACAGACAGATGCAAATGCGGGAACTGGGTCTTGCCGGAGAGACCGGCCTCGCCCAGGATATCGCCAGGCTTGACCTTCATGCCGCTTTCCACCCGGACCGAGCCGCGCTTCATGTGGCAATACTGGGTTTCCCATCCGTTGCCGTGGCGCAAGACCACCCCGTTGCCGCATTCCTTGCCGTCGATTTCCGCGGCATTGCCGCCGGTGGCATATTGGTCCGCCATGCCGTTGCGGGTGCCAAGGACAACACCGCCTGCCGCAGCACGCACCAATACGCCTGCCTGCATGTCCGACAGGTACGGCAGGGCGATATCTGTGCCCTTGTGGCCATCATAACTCAGCGCGCCGCAGGTGAAATCCGTGGCGCCGGGGCCGGGATCATGGTCTACGAACTGCTGGATATGGCAGCTGCTGCCCAGGGTGCAGTCCAGCGGGAACTGCAAAAGAAAATCGCCCGCCGCGGCGGGCGCGGCGAGCGGAATTGCGATTGCCAGCGCGGCAAGGCGCATCAGTCTGCGGTCAGCAGCGGCGGCTTGTCGCCGGAGATCCGCGGCTTGCTTGGCCCTTCCAGGCGCAGCTCCAGTTTGCCGTCCTTGATGCCGACCTTGACGATGCCGCCCTTGGTCAGCTTGCCGAACAGCAGCTCTTCGGCGAGCGGCTTCTTGATGTGCTCCTGGATCACCCGGCCCAAAGGCCGCGCGCCCATACGGTCGTCATAGCCTTTGTCGGCGAGCCATTCCGCCGCCTTGCGGGTCAGTTCGATCGAGACATTGCGGTCCATCAGCTGGGCTTCCAGCTGCAGAACGAACTTCTCCACCACCTGCAGGATCACCTCTTTGCCCAGCGGCGCGAAGGAGATCACCGCATCCAGACGGTTGCGGAATTCCGGCGTGAAGGTGCGCTCGATCGCGGCGGTATCCTCACCCTCGCGGCGGTCGCGGCCAAAGCCGATGGCGGCCTTTGCCTGTTCCGACGCGCCGGCGTTGGAGGTCATGATCAGCACCACGTTGCGGAAATTCACCGTGCGGCCGTTGTGGTCGGTCAGCTGGCCGTTGTCCATCACCTGCAGCAGGATGTTGTAGACGTCCGGATGCGCCTTTTCCATCTCGTCAAGCAGCAGCACGCAGTGCGGGTGCTGGTCGACGCCGTCGGTCAGCAGGCCGCCCTGGTCAAAGCCGACATAGCCCGGAGGCGCGCCGATCAGCCGGGAGACCGCGTGTTTCTCCATGTATTCCGACATGTCAAACCGCAGCAGCTCCACCCCCAGCTGGTCTGCCAGCTGTTTCGCCACCTCGGTCTTGCCGACGCCGGTAGGGCCTGCAAACAGGTAGTTGCCGATCGGTTTTTCCGGCTCGCGCAGGCCGGCGCGGGCCAGTTTGATGGCGCTGGACAGCGCGGAGATGGCATCATCCTGGCCGAACACCACGCGTTTCAGCGATTTCTCCAGGTCCTTCAGCACCTCGGCGTCATCCTTGGAAACGCTTTTCGGCGGGATGCGGGCGATCTTGGCGACCACCGCCTCGATCTCCTTGACGCCGATGGTCTTGCGCCGCTTGCTCTCGATGATCAGATGCTGCGCGGCGCCGGCCTCGTCAATCACGTCGATGGCTTTGTCGGGCAGTTTGCGGTCGTTGATGTAGCGGGCCGACAGCTCCACCGCGGTCTTGATCGCATCGCCGGTGAACTTGATGCCGTGATGTTCCT
>NZ_JAXMOX010000009.1:0-40710 GCF_034669605.1 Leisingera sp. | reverse complement strand
GGCCGACAACGAAGCAATGGCAAAACTGCGCATGCTTCGCACCAGCCCGCAGAAACTGAACCTGGTGGCTCAGATGATCCGTGGCAAGAAAGTCGAGAAGGCGCTGACCGACCTGACATTCTCCAACAAGCGGATTGCTCAGGACGTGAAGAAATGCCTTCAGTCCGCCATCGCAAACGCGGAAAACAACCACAACCTGGACGTCGATGAACTGGTCGTCGCCGAGGCGTGGGTCGGCAAGAACCTGACCATGAAGCGCGGCCGTCCGCGTGCCCGTGGCCGGTTCGGCAAAATCCTGAAGCCGTTTGCGGAGATCACCATCAAGGTGCGTCAAGTTGAGGAGCAAGCCTAATGGGTCATAAAGTCAATCCGATCGGCATGCGCCTGCAGGTGAACCGCACCTGGGACAGCCGCTGGTACGCTGACACCAAAGACTACGGTGATCTGCTGCTCGAGGACCTGAAAATCCGCGAGTTCATCAAGACCGAGTGCAAGCAGGCAGGTATTGCACGGGTGATCATCGAGCGCCCGCACAAGAAATGCCGCGTCACCATTCACACCGCCCGTCCGGGCGTCATCATCGGCAAGAAAGGCGCGGACATCGAAGTCCTGCGTAAAAAGCTGGCCGCGATGACCGACAGCGAGCTGCACCTCAACATCGTTGAAGTGCGCAAGCCGGAACTGGACGCAGCTCTGGTCGGCGAGTCCATCGCCCAGCAGCTGGAACGCCGTGTGTCCTTCCGCCGCGCGATGAAACGTGCCGTGCAGAATGCCATGCGCATGGGCGCCCTGGGTATCCGGGTGAACGTCGCGGGCCGTCTGGGCGGTGCTGAAATCGCCCGTACCGAATGGTACCGCGAAGGCCGCGTGCCGCTGCACACCCTGCGTGCCGACATCGATTACGCACCCACCGAAGCGATGACCCCCTATGGGATCATCGGGATCAAGGTCTGGATCTTCAAAGGCGAGATCATGGAGCACGATCCGGCGGCGCGTGACCGTAAAGCACAAGAAATCCAGGACGGCCCAGCACCTCGCGGTGCCGGTGGCGGCCGTCGCTAAGGAGGATTTGAGATGCTTCAGCCAAAGCGCACTAAATTCCGCAAGATGCACAAGGGCCGGATCCACGGCCTGGCAAAAGGCGGTTCCGACCTGAACTTCGGCACCTATGGCCTGAAGGCAACCACTCCTGAGCGTGTGACTGCACGCCAGATCGAGGCTGCCCGCCGCGCCATGACCCGGCACATGAAACGCCAGGGCCGTGTCTGGATCCGTATCTTCCCGGACACTCCGGTGACCTCGAAGCCGACCGAAGTCCGTATGGGTAAAGGTAAAGGCTCCGTGGACTACTGGGCAGCCAAGGTTAAGCCTGGCCGCGTGATGTTCGAGATCGACGGCGTCACCGATGAAGTCGCCCGCGAGGCCCTGCGCCTGGCAGCGATGAAACTGCCGGTCAAGACCCGCGTCGTGGTTCGCGAAGACTGGTAAAACCTGCCAGTTTTGAAAATATTAAGACCCCCGTTGAGCAATCAGCGGGGGTTTTTCGTTGCGCCTGCCGGCCGGGGCGCTGCCGCCGCCGCCGCCGCCCCTGGCGGCTGCCCCGAGTATTGCGAACCGGAAAGAAGCGGCGATGCTGTGCAGGATGCATCTCGCCAAGGCAGGGGCGCTGGGGTATCAGAGCGCCATGGCCCAGATTGAATCGCTCTTTGTGACCCGCCTCTACCGCGCGCAGCTGTCCGAACACGGACCATCGATTGACGCGCAGGAACTGGAGAACTCCTGTCTTGTCATCGCCGGCGACGACGATGCCGGGCAGGACTGGTGCGAGGAGAACGGCTATCCCGGCTATACCTCCTATGCGTCGCTGAGCGATCTGCCCTGGCGGTTTCCGATCTTTGCCGATCTGGTGAAATCGCTGGATCTGCATGTCGCGGCTTTTGCCGGGGATCTGGAGCTGGACCTGGACGGGCGCAAGCTGGTGCTGGAGGATCTGTGGATCAACATCCTGCCCGAGGGCGGCACCCACGCCGGCCACATCCACCCGCATTCGGTGATTTCCGGCACCACCTATGTGTCGATGCCCGAGGGCGCCTCGGCGCTGAAGCTGGAGGACCCGCGCCATGCGATGATGATGGCGCACCCGCCGCGCACCAAGGATTGCCGCCAGGAACTGCGGACCTTTGTCTATCAGTCGCCCAGCGTGGGCGACGTGCTGCTGTGGGAAAGCTTCATCCGCCACGAGGTGCCCTTGAACATGGCCGAGGACGAGCGGGTGTCGGTCAGTTTCAATTACCGCTGGGAGTGAGCGCCGTCTTGGAAAGGCTCCGGAGGAGCGTTTCAGGCCGGACCGGCAGAGCGCCGGCGCGGCCCGTCGCGATTGCGTAATGCGGAAAACTAGTTAAGGCTGTCGGGGCATCTGTTCGAAAGGCCATGCCATGGCGCCCCGTCCTGACTTTGAAATCGGCGGCTTCCGCATCCCGCCCGGCACCCGCCGTACGGTGGACCTGCCAGTGAGCGTGCTGTCGGACCACACGCCGGTCACCATGTCGGCGCATGTGGTCCACGGGACCGCGGACGGGCCTGCGCTGTTTGTCTCCGCCGCCATTCACGGCGACGAGGTGATCGGCGTGGAAATCGCCCGCCGCCTGCTGCGCAGCCGCAAATTCTCCCGCCTCAAGGGCACCTTGATCGTGGTGCCGATCGTCAACACCTTCGGGTTTCTGAACCATTCCCGCTACCTGCCGGACCGGCGCGACCTCAACCGCTGTTTTCCGGGCAGCGGCAGCGGGTCGCTGGCCAGCCGCCTGGCGTATCTGTTCATGACCGAAGTGGTGGACCGCTGCGATCTTGGCATCGACCTGCATTCCGCCGCCATCCACCGCAGCAACATGCCGCAGATCCGGGTGTCGCCGAAGGCGCAGGAGACCCTGGAGTATGCCGATGCCTTTGGCGCGCCGGTGGTGATCCGCTCCGGGCTGCGCGACGGCTCCCTGCGCAAGGAGGCGCAGGTGCGCGGGGTCGACGTGCTGCTGTATGAGGCCGGCGAGGGGCTCAGGTTCGATGAGCAATCCGCCCGGGTCGGGGTGGCCGGCATCCTGCGGGTGATGCACGCGCTGGACATGATCCCCGAGGACGGGGTGCCGCTGGCCGAGGTGGTGCCGGTCCGTGCGGGCAGCAGCAGCTGGGAGCGCGCGCCCGCCGGCGGGTTGCTGCGGACCTACAAGACCACCGGCGAAATGGTCGAGGAGGGCGACGTGCTGGGGGTTGTTTCCGATCCCTTCGGCGAAAACGAGGAAGAGCTGCAGGCAAGCCAGGCCGGTCTTATCATCGGCCGTGCCAACATGCCGATCGTGAATGAGGGCGACGCCCTGTTCCACATCGCCAGGGTGAACACGGCGGAGGCCGAAAGCCGCATCGAGAGCCTGCACGCGCAGCTGGAGGACGCGGCGATGTTCGACGAGGATGAGATCATCTGAGCCGCCGCAGGGCAGGCGGGGGCGCGGAGCATCCCTATCTTTCCCTTGCCCCTGCACCCTGTCTCCTCTATAGGAACCCATCGCCTGTCCCCTTTCCGCTTTGGATTCGGGCCGGGTGATTCTTTTTTGCCGCGCTTTCCGGCGCGGTTGACATAACCCACCAGGTCAAAGGTTACCCGCCTCAGGGGCCTTCTGGTGCTTTGGACAAGGAACAAAGGCGATGAACGCCAATGATCTGCGCGACAAAACCGTGGATGAACTCCGCGATGCCCTCGCATCCCTGAAAAAAGAGAGCTTCAACCTGCGTTTTCAGCAGGCGACCGGTCAGCTGGAAAACACTGCAGGCATCAAAGCGGCCCGCCGCAACGCTGCCAAAGTGAAGACCATCCTGAACGAAAAAGCTGCTGCAGCAGCTGAATAAGGAGCGACACGATGCCCAAACGTATTCTCACTGGCACCGTGACCAGCGATGCCAACGCCCAGACCGTGACTGTTTCGGTTGAACGCCGCTTCACGCATCCGGTTCTGAAGAAAACCATCCGTAAGTCCAAGAAGTACCGGGCTCACGATGAAAAGAACGCTTTCAAGGTCGGCGACTCTGTACGCATCATCGAATGCGCGCCGAAATCGAAAACGAAACGCTGGGAAGTTCTGGAAGCCTAAGAGTCTCATCTCGAGACTCCTGGCGACTGGGCTGAAAAGCAAAGTCGAAACCCTGGGGGATCACGCCACGCATCGGCGCCCCATAGGTCGGGAGAAACCACATGATCCAGATGCAAACAAATCTGGATGTTGCTGACAACTCCGGCGCCCGCCGAGTTCAGTGCATCAAGGTTCTGGGTGGCTCCAAGCGTAAATACGCATCCGTAGGCGACATCATTGTCGTTTCGGTCAAGGAAGCCATCCCGCGCGGCCGCGTGAAAAAAGGCGACGTCCGTAAGGCCGTTGTCGTGCGCACCGCCAAAGAAGTCCGCCGCGAAGACGGCACTGCAATCCGGTTCGACCGGAACGCAGCCGTTATCCTGAACAACAACAACGAGCCGGTTGGTACCCGTATCTTTGGCCCGGTTGTTCGTGAACTGCGCGCGAAGAATTTCATGAAGATCATCTCGCTTGCTCCGGAGGTGCTGTAATCATGGCTGCTAAACTCCGCAAAGGCGACAAGGTCGTCGTGCTGTCCGGCAAAGACAAAGGCAAAGAAGGCGCTATCGCCTCCGTTGACCCGAAAGCCGGCAAAGCCATCGTCGAGGGCGTGAACATGGCGATCCGCCATACCCGCCAGTCGCAAAACGAACAGGGCGGCCGTCTGCCCAAAGCACTGCCGATCGACCTGTCGAACCTGGCGCTGCTGGATAGCAACGGCAAAGCAACCCGCGTCGGCTTCCGCGAGGAAGACGGCAAGAAGGTGCGCTTCGCCAAGACCACCGGGGAGACTGTCTGATGCTTGACGCTGCAACCTACACCCCGCGTCTGAAGACTCTTTACAAGGACGCCATCCGCGGCGCCCTGAAAGAAGAGTTCGGCTACAAGAACGAGATGATGCTCCCCAAGCTGGAGAAGATCGTTCTGAACATCGGCTGCGGCCGCGCTGCTGTCAAAGACAGCAAGAAAGCCAAATCCGCTCAGGCGGATCTGACTCTCATCGCGGGCCAGAAAGCTCTGACCACCGTGGCAAAGAACTCCATCGCCGGCTTCCGCGTTCGCGAAGGCATGCCGATGGGCGCCAAGGTGACCCTGCGCGGTGACCGGATGTACGAATTCCTCGACCGTCTGATCACCATTGCGATGCCCCGTATCCGCGACTTCCGCGGCGTTTCGGGCACCTCTTTCGACGGCCGCGGCAACTATGCCATGGGCCTGAAAGAGCACATCGTGTTCCCGGAAATCGATTTCGATAAAATCGATGAGCCCTGGGGCATGGACATCGTGATCGCCACCACCGCGAAAACCGACGCGGAAGCAAAGGCGCTGTTGAAAGCTTTCAACATGCCCTTCAACAGCTAAGCGCGGGAAGGATAGAGACCATGGCTAAGAAAAGCATGATCGAACGCGAGAAGAAGCGCGAACGCCTGGTGGCAAAATATGCCGCAAAGCGTGCCGAGCTGAAAGAGATCGCGACTGACGAAAGCCGCCCGATGGAAGAGCGTTTCAAAGCGCGTCTGAAACTGGCGAAACTGCCGCGCAACTCGTCGGCAACCCGTCTTCACAACCGCTGCCAGCTCACCGGCCGTCCGCACGCTTACTACCGTAAGCTGAAGGTCAGCCGTATTGCGCTGCGCGAGCTGGGGTCTGCTGGTCAGATCCCCGGCATGGTGAAATCGAGCTGGTAAGGGAGAGACAGATATGAACGATCCTATCGGCGATATGCTCACCCGTATCCGTAACTCTCAGATGCGCGGCAAATCCACTGTCCTGACCCCGGCTTCCAAGCTGCGGGCCTGGGTGCTGGACGTGCTGGCGGACGAGGGCTACATCCGCGGTTATGAGAAGATGACTGGTGCCAATGGCCACCCGGCCATCGAAATCAGCCTGAAATACTTCGACGGCGAACCTGTCATTCGCGAGCTTAAGCGGGTCTCCAAGCCCGGCCGCCGCGTTTACATGGGCGTCAATGACATCCCGTCGGTCCGTCAGGGCCTGGGCGTGTCGATTGTCTCCACCCCCCAGGGTGTGATGTCGGACGCAAGCGCACGCGCAGCCAACGTTGGCGGCGAAGTGCTCTGCACCGTCTTCTAAGGAGGCCTCGCAGATGTCCCGTATTGGTAAAAAACCGGTCGAACTGCCCAGCGGCGTGTCCGCTGCCGTGTCCGGCCAGACCATCGAAGTGAAAGGCCCGAAAGGCGCCCGCACCTTCACTGCCACTGACGACGTGACCCTGGTGGTCAACGACAACGTGGTCACCATCGAGCCGCGCGGCAAGTCCAAGCGTGCCCGTCAGCAGTGGGGGATGTCCCGCACTCAGGTGGCCAACCTCGTCACCGGCGTGACCCAGGGCTTCAAGAAAGAACTGGAAATCCAGGGTGTGGGTTACCGGGCTCAGATGCAGGGCAACACCCTGAAGCTGAACCTGGGCTACAGCCACGATGTCGACTTCACTGCACCTGATGGCGTCACCATCACCGCACCGAAGCAGACCGAAATCGTTGTGGAAGGTATCGACCAGCAGCAGGTGGGCGAAGTCGCGGCAAAAATCCGCGAATGGCGCCGTCCCGAGCCGTACAAAGGCAAGGGCATCCGCTATAAGGGCGAGTTCATCTTCCGCAAGGAAGGCAAGAAGAAGTAAGGACCAGCAAAATGGCAAACAGCAAACGTACCCTGTTTCTGAAGCGCCGGCTGCGCGTCCGGAACAAGCTTCGCAAAGTGAACGCAGGCCGTCCGCGTCTGTCCGTGCACCGTTCGAACAAGAACATCTCTGTTCAGTTGATCGACGATCTGCGCGGCGTGACCGTGGCCTCCGCTTCGACCCTGGAAAAAGATCTCGGCGTAGTTGGCAAGAACAACGTCGAAGCAGCGACCAAAGTGGGTGCTCTGATCGCCGAACGCGCAAAAGCGGCCGGTGTGAGCGAAGCCTACTTCGACCGCGGCGGCTTCCTGTTCCACGGCAAGGTGAAGGCTCTGGCCGACGCTGCGCGTGAAGGCGGCCTGAAGATCTAAATCCCATGCGGGCGGCCTTCAGGGGCCGCCCCGATGATCCGGGAGGCCGGCCATGCGCCGGACCTCACCAGGATTGGAACAACAGGCGCTCCGTGCTTTGTGCAGTGCGCCTCTCTTAAAAGGAATGCCTGATGGCAGAACGTGATAACCGCCGCGGCAACCGCCGCGACCGTGACGAGACACCGGAATTCGCAGATCGCCTGGTCGCGATCAACCGCGTGTCCAAAACCGTAAAAGGCGGTAAGCGCTTTGGCTTTGCCGCCCTGGTTGTCGTTGGCGACCAGAAGGGCCGCGTCGGCTTTGGCAAGGGCAAGGCGAAAGAAGTGCCCGAGGCGATCCGCAAGGCGACCGAGCAGGCCAAGCGCCAGATGGTCCGTGTGCCGCTGAAAGAGGGCCGCACCCTGCACCACGACATGGCCGGCCGTCACGGCGCAGGCAAAGTTGTGATGCGTACCGCACCGGAAGGTACCGGTATCATCGCAGGTGGCCCGATGCGTGCCGTCTTCGAAATGCTCGGCATCAAGGACGTTGTGTCCAAGTCGATCGGCTCGCAGAACCCCTACAACATGATCCGCGCCACCCTGAACGGCCTGCAGAAAGAGCAGAGCCCGCGTGCGGTGGCTCAGCGCCGCGGCAAAAAGGTCGCTGACATCCTGCCCAAGCGGGACGAAGCACCGGCAGCCGCCGAAGCTGAAGCGTAAGGAGTAGAGAGACATGGCAAAAACCATCGTCGTCAAGCAGATCGGCCCGCCGATCCGCCGCCCCGCCAAACAGCGCGCAACCCTGGTTGGCCTGGGCCTGAACAAGATGCACAAGACCCGTGAGCTGGAGGACACTCCTTCGGTGCGCGGCATGGTCGACTCGATCCCGCATCTGGTTCAGATCATCGAAGAGCGCGGCTAAGCCCTTTTCGATCCCTGACTAATGAAAACGCCTCCGGGAAACCGGGGGCGTTTTTCGTTGGCGCAGAGGTCCGGGCAAGGGCAGGGCGGTCACCGGCCATTCAGCCCCTTGCGCCGCTTGCATAGCGGCTTGCCGGTTCCGTCAGTTGTTGGAATCGCAGCGCCCCCCTATCTCGGTGTCACAGCAAATGACCACACACAGACCACCGGGAATAGGCCCGGCCGCAGAGATAAGGATCGTTTCGATGGCACATGTTATCAGCACCGCATACAGCCCCCAAAGCCTGACCGCACGCATCCGTGCAGCGGTGGCAAGCCTGGCCGATTCCTGGGACAAAGCCCGCGAATACCAGCGCACCTACAACGAGCTTGACGCGTTGAGCGATCACGCGCTTTCCGACATCGGCGTGCGCCGGGACGATATCGCCGATCTGGCGCGCCGGCACGTCTACAACTAAGAATTCCCCCCTTCCCGGACGCTTCTCTCCTCCTCCTCTTCTTTCGTGTCCGGGCCAAAACGCCCCTGCTCTCTCCCGGCAGGGGCGTTTTCTTTTGCGCCCCGCTCAGGATACCTCAGGCGATCGTGCCATGCGGGAACTGCATAGCGGCCAGACCAAAGCATCCATTGTGGCTGTCCCGCGGCGTCCTTATGTCCCGTTCACTTGAAACGAACAGATCATGCACCGCGCCGGGAGCACGTCCCGGCACCGATGTGAAGGACCAAGAACAATGGCATATTCAACTCTCTCCGCGCCCTCCGCCGGGATCTCCGCCCGTTTCGCAGGCTTTGCCGCCGGGCTGATCCGGACCTGGAAACTGCGCCGCGACTACAAGGCGACCGTGACCGCCCTGCAAGCGATGTCCGCCCGTGACCTGGCCGATATCGGCCTTAGCCGCGGCGCCATCCCCGGCGTTGCCCGCGAGCACGTCTACGGCAGGTAATCTCCCTGGCCGGCCCCGGATCCTCCTCCCTCTCCGAAAGACCGGCCCGAAAACGCCCCCGCCCTCCCGGCGGGGGCGTTTTTGTTTGCCGGGGAGGTGTTGCCCCGGCACCGTACGCCCCGCCCACACGGCTTTAACGCTGCTGTGGCAGGATCGTCCCCGGTCATGATCACCCGCCGGGCCTGACACCCCCGGCACCTGGAACAGGGCTCCGGTCTGGCACCCGGAGCGCGCAAGACGCGTTTTCGCATGGGGGCAGCCCCATCCCATCTCCACCCCGGCGGCGCCGCCCCCCTTTAACGGCCAGCCAGCGACGGAACGGACACAGAGAGACAAGCGGCAGAACACGCAACCGGCAGGGCAGGGGCCTTGGCGGGCGGATTCGCCTGCGCCGCCCGTTTGCCGAGGCCGCGGGGCTTGATCCCTTCCCACATCCCGTCTATAGGCACCCGGTGGCGTTCTGCGCCACGGAATCACCAATCAAGAAACGCCGCGGTTGGCCCATCACGCTTCGGGGGCCACATCCGGCAAGGAGAAGCGACATGAAACTTCACGAACTCAGCGACAATCCTGGCGCAACCAAAAAACGCATGCGTGTGGCCCGCGGCCCCGGCTCTGGCAAGGGCAAGATGGGCGGCCGTGGTATCAAAGGTCAGAAATCCCGTTCGGGTGTTTCGATCAACGGTTACGAAGGCGGTCAGATGCCCTTGTACCAGCGTCTGCCCAAGCGCGGCTTCAACAAGCCGAACCGCAAGGCATACGCCGTTGTGAACCTGGGTCTGATCCAGAAATTCATCGACGCAGGCAAGCTGGACGCCGCCTCGATCACCGAAGATTCGCTGATCGCATCGGGCCTGGTGCGCCGCAAACTGGACGGTGTCCGCATCCTCGCGAAGGGCGAAATCACCGCCAAGGCCACCATCACCGTGACCGGTGCATCGGCTGCTGCCGTTGACGCCGTTGCAAAAGCTGGCGGCGCTCTGACTGTGGCAACTGCAGCCGCCGCAGAGTAACGGCTTGTGAGCGGCGCCAATGCCGCTTACATAGTCTTCGAGTTTTCCTAGAACGCCGCCCGAGCCGGAAAACGGTTCCGGGCGGCGTTTCGCTAAAGAAGAGACCTTTTCATGGTATCAGCAGCAGAACAAATGGCGGCGAACACCAGCTGGGCTGCCCTGGGCAAGGCCACGGATCTGCGCAACCGGATCCTGTTCACCATCGGCCTATTGATTGTCTACCGCCTGGGCACGTTCATTCCGGTTCCGGGAATCGATGCGGCAGCCCTGCGCCAGTTCATGGAGCAGGCGGGCCAGGGCATCGGCGGCATGGTGTCGATGTTCACCGGCGGCGCGCTCGGCCGGATGGGCATTTTCGCCCTTGGCATCATGCCCTATATTTCCGCCTCCATTATCGTTCAGCTTCTGACCTCGATGGTGCCCGCGCTTGAGCAGCTCAAGAAAGAGGGCGAGCAGGGCCGCAAGAAGATCAACCAGTACACCCGCTACGGCACCGTGGCGCTGGCGACCGCGCAGGCCTACGGCCTCGCCGTGTCGCTGGAGCAGGGCGACCTGGCGACCGATCCGGGCATGTATTTCCGCATGGCCTGCATGATCACGCTTGTGGGCGGCACCATGTTCCTGATGTGGCTGGGCGAGCAGATCACCCAGCGCGGCATCGGCAACGGCATTTCGCTGATCATCTTTGTCGGCATCATCGCCGAAGTTCCCGCGGCAATCGCCCAGTTTTTCGCCTCCGGCCGCTCCGGTGCGATCAGCCCCGCGGTGATCATCGGTGTGATCCTGATGGTGATCGCGGTGATCATGTTCGTGGTGTTCATGGAACGCGCCCTGCGCAAGATCCACATCCAGTACCCGCGCCGCCAGGTCGGCATGAAGGTCTATGACGGCGGCTCGTCGCATCTGCCGGTCAAGGTCAACCCGGCGGGCGTGATCCCGGCGATCTTCGCCTCCTCGCTGCTGCTGCTGCCGACCACCATTTCGGCCTTCTCTTCGGGCGCTGCGACCGGTCCGGTGATGTCCTGGCTCTTGGCGAACTTCGGTCCCGGCCAGCCGCTGTATCTGCTGTTCTTCGTCGCGATGATTGTGTTCTTTGCCTATTTCTACACCTTCAACGTCTCCTTCAAACCGGACGACGTGGCGAACAACCTGAAGAACCAGAACGGCTTTGTCCCCGGCATCCGTCCCGGTAAAAAGACCGCGGAATACATCGAATATGTGGTCAACCGCATCCTGGTTCTGGGCTCCGGTTATCTGGCGCTGGTCTGCCTGCTGCCTGAGGTGCTGCGCGGCCAATTCGCCATCCCGGTCTATTTCGGCGGCACGTCCGTTCTGATTGTGGTATCCGTTACCATGGACACCATTCAGCAGGTGCAAAGCCACCTCCTCGCGCATCAGTATGAGGGGCTTATCGAGAAAAGCCAGCTGCGCGGGCGCAACAAGAAACGGACAAAACGGGGACCCTCTCGCCGATGACCAACATTATTCTTCTTGGCCCGCCGGGGGCGGGTAAAGGTACGCAGGCGCGCTACCTGGTTGAAACCCGCGGCATGGTGCAGCTCAGCACCGGCGACATGCTGCGCGATGCCCAGACCTCCGGAACCGAAATGGGCAAGAAGGTCGCTGCCATCATGGCCGAGGGCAAGCTGGTCACCGACCAGATCGTCATTGGCCTGATCCGCGAGAAGCTGCGCGAGGGCGCCGAGGGCGGGTTCATCTTTGACGGGTTCCCGCGCACCCTGGCGCAGGCGGATGCGCTTAGCAAACTGCTGGAAGAGATGGATCTCAAGCTGGATGCGGTGATCGAGATGCAGGTCGATGACGCGGCGCTGGTCGCCCGCATCACCGGCCGCTCGACCTGCGGCGGCTGCGGCGAGGTTTATCATGACCAGACCAAGCCCTGGCCTGCCGACGGCAAATGCGCCAACTGCGGCAGCGACGATGTGCAGCGCCGGGCGGACGACAATGAGGACAGCCTCAAGACCCGTCTGATGGAGTATTACAAGAAGACCTCGCCGCTGATCGGCTACTACTACGCCAAGGGCAACCTGCAGCGTATCGACGGCCTCGCCTCGATCGAGGAAGTCCGCAAGAACATGGCCTGGATCATGGGCGAATAATGCCTGCCGCAGGCTGCGGGGCGGCAGCGCGTCCCTGTGCCGGAATACCCAATCCCTGCCAGACCGGCGGGGCTTCTCCTTTAGGGCTTGACGGCCCATTTCCCAGCCCCTAGTTACCGGCATCCCTTCTGGGGACGATTCCCGGCGGGCAGATTCGTTTGCCTGCTTAACTACCTCGAAATGCTGGACCCTCTGGCCACACTGCCACGGTCAAGTGTTGTGAAAAAAGGTTCCGGCGTTACGGAACCGCAACCAAAAGGAAAGTGACACGTGGCACGTATTGCCGGCGTTAACATCCCGACTGCAAAGCGGGTTCCCATCGCCCTCACCTATATCACCGGTATCGGTAACACCTCGGCCAAAGCGATCTGCGAAGCCGTTGGCATCGATCCGACCCGCCGTGTGAACGAACTCAGCGACGCCGAAGTTCTGGCCGTGCGCGAGCACATCGACGCCAACTTCACCGTTGAAGGCGACTTGCGCCGCGAAGTTCAGATGAACATCAAGCGCCTGATGGATCTCGGTTGCTACCGCGGCCTGCGTCACCGCCGTAACCTGCCCGTTCGCGGTCAGCGTACCCACACCAACGCTCGCACCCGCAAAGGCCCCGCAAAGGCCATTGCCGGCAAGAAGAAGTAAGGGAGGGTTCGATCAATGGCACGTGATAAGACACGCGTTAAGCGTAAAGAGCGCAAGAACATCGCAACCGGCGTTGCGCATGTGAACTCGTCGTTCAACAACACCAAAATCCTGATCTCCGACGTGCAGGGCAACGCGATCGCTTGGTCGTCCGCCGGCACCATGGGTTTCAAGGGTTCGCGGAAATCCACCCCCTATGCCGCACAGATGGCTGCAGAAGATGCAGGCAAGAAGGCACAGGACCACGGTGTGAAGACGCTGGAAGTCGAAGTTCAGGGCCCCGGTTCGGGCCGTGAATCGGCACTGCGCGCACTGGCTGCCGTCGGTTTCAACATCACTTCGATCCGTGATGTGACCCCGATCGCGCACAACGGCTGCCGCCCGCCGAAGCGCCGCCGCGTCTGATTTTGAATTTTTGCTGGGGCCCCGCTTGATTCGCAGGGCCCCAGTGCGTCATTTAAACCTCGGGCGTCCTTGGCCTTTCGGACATGGGGCAAGGACAGGAATGGAGGGAACGCATGATCCATAAGAACTGGGCAGAGCTGATCAAGCCGGCACAGCTGGAAGTGAAGCCGGGCAATGATCCCGCACGCCAGGCAACTGTTGTTGCAGAACCGCTGGAACGCGGTTTCGGCCTGACCCTGGGCAACGCGCTGCGCCGCGTGCTGATGAGCTCGCTGCAGGGTGCTGCCATCACCAGCGTGCAGATCGACAACGTGCTGCACGAGTTTTCGTCTGTTGCCGGTGTGCGTGAAGACGTCACCGACATCATCCTGAACCTCAAGGGCGTGTCCCTGCGCATGGAAGTCGAAGGCCCCAAGCGGCTTTCGGTCAATGCCAAGGGTCCGGCTGTCGTCACCGCCGGCGACATCGCCGAAACCGCCGGCATCGAGGTTCTGAACCGCGATCACGTCATCTGCCACCTGGACGACGGCGCCGACCTGTTCATGGAACTGACCGTGAACACCGGCAAAGGCTATGTCTCGGCAGACAAGAACAAGCCGGAAGACGCTCCGATCGGGCTGATTCCGATCGACGCGATCTATTCGCCGGTCAAGAAGGTCTCCTATGACGTTCAGCCGACCCGTGAGGGCCAGGTGCTGGACTATGACAAGCTGACCATGAAGGTGGAAACCGATGGCTCCATCAGCCCTGACGATGCCGTGGCCTATGCCGCGCGCATCCTGCAGGACCAGCTGTCGATCTTCGTCAACTTCGACGAGCCGGAATCGGCTGGCCGCCAGGACGAGGACGACGGTCTCGAGTTCAACCCGCTTCTGCTGAAGAAGGTGGACGAGCTGGAACTGTCGGTGCGCTCGGCGAACTGCCTGAAGAACGACAACATCGTCTATATCGGCGACCTGATCCAGAAGACCGAAGCGGAGATGCTGCGCACCCCCAACTTCGGCCGCAAGTCGCTGAACGAGATCAAAGAGGTTCTGTCGGGCATGGGCCTGCACCTTGGCATGGATGTCGAGGACTGGCCGCCGGACAACATCGAAGATCTGGCGAAGAAGTTCGAAGACAGCTTCTAAGACTTCAGAGGGGGGCTCCGGCCCTCCTCTTCAATGCCCGGGCCTGCCGGGGAATAAGAGTGAGAAAGGCTCCAGTGGAGCGTTTCGAGCTTGAATGGGCATCCGCCCCAAGGTGAGTGGCTGACACGCATCAGCTGCCTGACAAAGCAAAAACGCAGATCAAAGGACTATCAATATGCGTCACGCACGTGGTTACCGCCGCCTGAACCGTACTCATGAGCACCGCAAAGCGCTGTTCTCCAACATGTGCGGCTCGCTGATCGAGCACGAGCAGATCAAGACGACCCTGCCGAAAGCAAAAGAACTGCGCCCGATCATCGAAAAGATGATCACCCTGGCAAAGCGCGGCGACCTGCACGCCCGCCGTCAGGCAGCTTCCAAGCTGAAACAGGACAAGGACGTCGCGAAACTGTTCGAGGTTCTGGGCCCGCGTTACAAGGACCGTCAGGGCGGCTATGTCCGTATCCTGAAGGCCGGCTTCCGTTACGGCGACATGGCTCCGATGGCGATCATCGAGTTTGTCGACCGCGACACCGCCGCCAAGGGTGCCGCCGACAAGGCCCGCCTGGAAGCAGCAGAAGCCGCAGCTGAAGCTGAAGAATAAGACGCGCTGAACCCCAGGGTTCACCTGTCTGGCCCCCGCTCCGCCCGGAGCGGGGGTTTTTCGTTTTCCGGCGTCACCCCAAGGGTGTTTAAAGTTCTCATTCTGCGCGAAAGGGAATCGTAATTTTCTTCTGATTTTACTGCGGCATTCAAGGCAGCTCCGGGGCGAATGCAATGGCAGTAAAGAAGACACCCGCGGCCAGGCGGTTCTCACTGGCAAATCTCAGCACCAAGGTAAAAATCGTTTCGGTGGCGGTATTTCCGCTGCTGCTGGTGCTCGGGGTCGGCGTGCTGGCGGTGGTCAACCTGGGCCGTATGGCGCAGACTGCGCAGGCTGTTGACCACACCCAGAAGATTTTGACCGAAGCGCAGGCGCTGGCGCAGGCCGCCTCTGGAATGGAGGCCGGGCTGAGGGGGTATTTGCTGGCCGGGCAGGAGGCCTATCTGGTGCCGTTTGAGGACGGCAGCGCCAAAGTTGCCGGCTCCCTGGACAGTTTGCGCAGCCTGGCAGCGGGCGATGCGGATTTGCTGGCCGACCTCGATACGGCCGAGCAGACATTGGCCGGCTGGCAGGAGAATGTCGCGGCCGGCGCCATTGCCTTGCGCCGCGATATCGGTGACGCCATGACCATGAACGACATGGCGGCAGAGGTGAAAAAATCCAAGGGCCGGGTCTATTTCGAGGACTTCCGCGCCGAGATTGCCAAGGTCATCGAGGAAGAGGAAGTTGAGCTGAACAACCGGCGCAACACCTTTTCTTCACTGGTGAATGCCGGGATTGCCGATCCGGATTACCTGAACACCTCGCTGCAGGCGGTGGAGCAGACCCATAAGGTCATCAGCAGCGCCAAGGATCTGCTGGCGGCGGCGGTCGATATGGAAACCGGGATGCGCGGCTTCCTTCTGGCGGGCGACCGGGAATTTCTCGAACCCTATATGGAGGGCACCGGGCGCTTCAATGAGGTGCTGGCGGACCTTCGCCTGGCGCTGGTTGACAATCTGATGCAGGCGAACCGCCTGAATAACGTGGCCAGGATCGTTGACGAATGGCGCAGCAGCGTGGTCGTTCCGATGCTGCAGCTGCGCCGGGTGATCGGCAGCGCGGCCACTATGGATGACATGGCCGATCTTGTCGCCCAGGGCCAGGGCAAGGCTTATTTCGACAGCTTCCGTGCCACCATGGCCTCGATCGAGGCCAAAGGCGCCGAGACCATGGCCGCGCGCCGCGCCGTCAATGAGGCGCTTGCCGCCCAGACCCGGATCATGATCCCGGGCGCGATTGCTGCGGCGATCCTGATCGGCGCGGTGATGGCGCTGATCACCGGTTCCGGCATCGCCTCGGGCCTGCGGCGCATCGTGGTGTCGATGCGCGGGTTGGCCGAGGGCAACAATGCCGTCGAGATCAAGGGCCAGAATCGCGGCGACGAGGTCGGCGACATGGCCCGCGCACTGGATAAATTCCGCGAGGAGCTGGTTCGGATGCAGGCGGCCGAACAGCAGAAAGCGGAAAGCAAGGACGCCGAGCTGGGCAATGTGGTGCAGCAGCTGAGCCAGCGTCTGGCGCGCCTGGCGCAGGGCGATCTGACAATCCGCATCGCCGAGGAATTCCCCGAGGAATACGAACAGCTGCGCGCCGATTTCAACGGCTCCATCGACAATCTCAACGCCACCGTGCAGCAGGTGGTCGATGCCGCCTCCAGCATCCGCAGCGGCGCGGCCGAGATCAGCCAGGCCTCCGACGATCTGTCCCACCGCACCGAAAGCCAGGCCGCCACGCTGGAGGAAACCGCTGCCGCCATTGATGAGCTGACAGCCTCGGTGAAATCCGCAGCCGAAGGCGCCCGCAACGTCGAGGCAACCGTGCGCGGCGCCCGCCAGGAGGCCGAAAACAGCGGCGAGGTGGTGCAAAGCGCCGTCGCCGCGATGAGCGGCATCGAGGAAAGCTCGAACAAGATTTCCCAGATCATCTCGGTGATCGACGACATCGCCTTTCAGACCAACCTTCTGGCGCTGAACGCCGGGGTGGAGGCCGCCCGCGCAGGCGAGGCCGGCCGCGGCTTTGCGGTGGTCGCATCCGAGGTGCGGGCGCTGGCGCAACGCTCCTCGGATGCGGCGATGGAGATCAAGACCCTGATCAGCGACAGCTCGCGCCAGGTCGGCGAGGGCGTGGATCTGGTCGGCCGCGCCGGCGGCGCGCTGCAATCGATCGTCGGCCAGGTCAGCCGCATCTCGGAACTGGTGTCTGAGATCGCCGAAGGCGCCGAGCAGCAATCCACCGGCCTGCTGGAAATCAACACCGGCGTGACCCAGCTGGACCAGGTGACCCAGCAGAACGCGGCCATGGTCGAGGAAGCCACAGCGGCGGGCCACATGCTGAACGCCGATGCGGGCAAGCTGTCGGATCTGGTTGCCCGGTTCCAGGTGGCTGGCGGCGGCAGCGCCGGCCTTGCAGCCCCCTCCGCCCCGGCGATGGCGGCCATGGCGCCCTCAGCCCATGGCAGCGAGGACTGGGACCTTGAGGCCAGCCCGGCCCCGGCCGCTGCGGCAGGCGGCAATGCGGCCCGCGATCTTTGGCAGGATTTCTGAACCGCTTCACAAACCCCGCACAGGCTCTCCCCGGCGGAGGGCCTGCCGCCATTTTCCGGAGATGTTCTCCGGGCCCACTTTCGGGGTGACAGCTGCCCGAATCTCCGCTAGCGTCCGGTCCATGACCCGTAGCTATGCCGCATTCTGGTATTTCTTTTATCCGCGCCACATGGCGGACGGAGGGGTCAGCGCGTTCTGAATACAGACAGGAAACGCACCAGGATACCACCAACCGCCCGCAGCTGCCGGCGGTTTTTTTGTATCCGCCGCTGCGCCAAGGGCCGCCGCCAAGGAAGCAGACCCATGACACCCCAGACCGAAAACCTCCGGATCACCGGCATGCAGGAACTGATCTCGCCCGAAGACCTTGCCTCGCAGCTGCCCTCATCGGCGGCGGCCACCGGCACCGTGCTGGCCGGCCGCACCGCCATTCAGGACGTGCTGCACGGCCGTGACGACCGCGTGATCGCCGTCGTCGGCCCCTGTTCGATCCACGACCCCAAGGCGGCAATGGACTACGCCGAACGGCTGGCGCCGCTGCGCGCGCGTCTTGCCGGGCAGCTGGAGATCGTGATGCGGGTCTACTTCGAGAAACCCCGCACCATCAGCGGCTGGAAAGGGCTGATCAACGACCCGGGCCTCGACGGCTCCTTCCGCATCAACGAGGGCCTGGGTCTGGCCCGCCGCCTGTGCCTGGACATCAACAGCCTGGGCCTGCCGGTCGGGACAGAGTTCCTGGATACGGCGGTGCCGCAGTACATCTCCGACCTGGTGGCCTGGGCCGCGATCGGCGCCCGCACCACCGAAAGCCAGATCCACCGCGAAATGGCCTCCGGCCTCAGCTGCCCGGTCGGCTTCAAGAACGGCACCCGCGGCAATGTGCAGATCGCGGCGGACGCGGTGCGCTCGGCCGCCCATCCGCATCATTTCATGGCGCTGGCCAAATCGGGCCGGGCGGCGATTGCGGCCACCAGCGGCAACCCGGACTGCCACCTGATCCTGCGCGGCGGCGGCGGCACCAATTATGACGCGGCCTCGGTCGATGCCGCCTGCAAGCTGGCGGAAAAGGACGGTATCCGCGGCCATGTGATGATCGACGCCAGCCACGCCAACAGCGGCAAGGACCCGATGCGGCAGCCTGCGGTGCTGCGCGATGTGGCGGCGCAGATTGCGGGCGGCGACAGCCGCATCACCGGGGTGATGATCGAAAGCCATCTGGTGGCAGGCCGCCAGGACCTGGGCAAGGGGGAGCTGACCTACGGCCAGTCGGTCACCGACGGCTGCCTGGGCTGGGAAGACACCGTCGCAGAGCTGGAGGCGCTGGCCGAAGCGGTCGCTGCCCGGCGCGCTGTTGCGGCGCAGAGGGAACTGGCGCAGGCCTGAGGCCTGCCGAGACCTGCCAAAAGGGGACGCGCCTAGCGGCGCGTGCCTCCGGCGGGGAGTATTTCGGGCAAGATGAGGGACCGGGGCTTTGTCCGGCCGCCTGCTTCTTCTGGCTCCAAATATCCCGGGGTGAATTGGCCGTCAGGCCAAGAGGGGCAGCGCCCCTCTTCCCTTTAGCCCTGCAAGGCAGCGCTCCATTGCCGTCCTTGACCGCTCCCGTCTTGCAATCCCGGCGTTCTCTCCGCATATCCTTCGCACAGCAACTGTTGGAGCCCGCATGATCCGCCCAGCCTTGACCGCCCTTGCCATTGTTCTTGCCCTGCCGGCCGCGGCCGAAACCCGGGTGCCGCAGACCCAGGCCGAGATCAGCCTGGGCTTTGCGCCGCTGGTCAAAGAGGCCGCGCCGGCGGTGGTCAACATCTACGCCAAGGTGGTGCGCCAGGTGCAGCAGCGCCGCCGTTCGCCGTTCATGAACGATCCGTTTTTCGACGACCTGTTCCGCGGCTTTTCCACGCCGCAGCCGCGGGTGGAAAACTCGCTTGGCTCGGGGGTGATCCTGTCGGGCGACGGCATCGTGGTGTCCAATTACCACGTCGTCGGCACCGCCACCGAAATCCGCGTGGTGACCTCTGACCGGCGCGAATACAATGCGCGGGTGATCCTGGGCGACAAGGCCAGCGACCTGGCGATCCTGCAGCTGGAAGACGCCGAGGGCCTGCCGCATCTGGAGCTGCGCAACAGCGACGAGGTCGAGGTCGGCGAGCTGGCGCTGGCGATCGGCAACCCGTTCGGGGTCGGCCAGACCGTCAGCAGCGGCATCATTTCCGGCCTGGCGCGCACCGGCATGGGGGCAGGCGACGGCTTTGGCTATTACATCCAGACCGACGCGCCGATCAATCCGGGCAACTCGGGCGGTGCGCTGATCGACGTGAACGGCGGCCTGATCGGCATCAACACCCGGATCCTGTCCCGCTCCGGCGGCTCCAACGGCATCGGCTTTGCGATCCCCGCCAATCTGGTGCGGGAGTTCGTCAATCAGGCCCGCGAGGGCAGCGAAGAGTTCCAGCGCCCCTGGGCCGGCATGGCCGGGCAGCCGGTGGATGCGGACCTGGCGGCCTCCTTGGCGATGGAGCTGCCGGAGGGCATGGTGATCTCCGACCTGCATCGTGAAAGCCCCTTTGCCAAGGCGGGATTCCGGGTCGGCGACGTGATCACCCATGTCGACGGCGAGGTGGTGAACTCGCCCTCGGAAATGGTGTTCCGGATGTCGGTCTCCGGTCTCGGCGGCACCGCTGAGATCACCCGCCTGCGCGGGGCAGAGCGCGAAGTGGTCGCGGTGCCGATGATCACCGCGCCGGACCAGCCGCCCGCCAACCCGGTGCAGCTGGATGAGCGGACTGCGCTGCCCGGCCTGACGGTGGCGCAGATCAATCCGCAGGTGATTGCACGCCTCGGCCTGCCGCTGTCGGCGGAGGGCGTGGTGGTCACCGATCCCGGCCCCTATGCCGGGCGCGGCGGGGTGCAGCCCGGCGATGCGCTGCTGGCGGTCAATGGCCAGCCGGTGGGCAGCACCAAGGACGTCCATGCGATTCTTGCAAACAGCGGCCGCTGGATCCAGCTGGATCTGAACCGCCGCGGCCAGCGTGTCACCCTGCGGTTCCGCACCTGATGGCGGACCTGTTCGGCAGCCCCGCGCCTGCGAAAGGCGATGCGCAGCAGCCAGCCCCCAACCGGCCGCTGGCCGACCGGCTGCGGCCGCAGTCGCTGGCGGAGGTGATCGGCCAGGCCCAGGTGCTGGGGCCGGAGGCGCCGCTGGGGGTGATGCTGGCCTCCGGCTCACTTTCCTCGTTGATCTTCTGGGGGCCGCCGGGGGTGGGCAAGACCACCATCGCGCGGCTGCTGGCGCAGGAGACCGACCTGCATTTTGTGCAGATCTCGGCGATCTTCACCGGGGTGCCGGAACTGCGCAAGGTGTTCGAGGCCGCAAAGATCCGCCGCCAGAACGGCCAGGGGACGCTGCTGTTCGTCGACGAGATCCACCGTTTCAACAAGGCCCAGCAGGACGGCTTCCTGCCGCATATGGAGGATGGCACCATCCTCTTGGTCGGGGCGACGACCGAGAATCCCTCGTTCGAGCTGAATGCCGCGGTGCTGTCGCGCAGCCAGGTGCTGGTGCTGGAGCGGTTGTCGCTGGCCGATCTGGAGCGCCTCACGCAGCGTGCTGAGAAGGAACTGGGCCGCGCGCTGCCGCTGAGTGGCGATGCCCGCGATGCGCTGCACGAGATGGCGGATGGCGACGGCCGGGCGCTGCTCAATCTGATCGAACAGGTTGCGGCCTGGAAAGTGGCGGCGCCCTTGGGGCGCGAGGCGCTGGCCAGCCGGCTGATGCGGCGCGCCGCCAAGTTCGACAAATCCGGGGATGAGCATTACAACCTGATCTCGGCGCTGCACAAGTCGATCCGCGGCTCCGACCCGGATGCGGCACTTTACTGGCTGGCACGGATGCTGGAGGGCGGCGAAGACCCGCGGTTCCTGGCGCGGCGGCTGACGATGATGTCGACCGAAGACATCGGCATGGCCGACCCGCAGGCCAATACCGTCTGCCTCAATGCCTGGCAGACCTATGAGCGCCTCGGCAGCCCGGAGGGCGAGCTGGCGCTGGCCAATGCCGCAGTTTATCTGGCGCTGGCGCCGAAATCCAACGCGGTCTATGTGGGCATCAAGGCGGCGCGGCGGCTGGCCAAGACCACCGGCAGCGCGCCGCCGCCCAAGCATATCCTGAATGCGCCGACCAAGCTGATGTCCGAGCAGGGCTACGGCGACGGCTATGCCTATGACCACGACGCCGAGGACGGGTTTTCCGGCCAGAACTACTTTCCCGACGGGGTCAAGCGCCCGGTGCTGTATCAGCCGGTGGAGCGCGGGTTCGAGCGCGAGCTGAAGCGGCGCACGGATTATTTCGCCAATCTGCGGCTGAAGCGGAACAAGTGAAGCGGCTTTCCCTGGGAAAGCCGCGGCCTTGGGCGGGGGGAGTGACGTCCCGGAAACCGTCCGGGGGACGGGTTCAGTCACGAACAGGCAGAGCCCTGGGGAAAGATGAAAGGGCGGCCGGCCCTGCGCGCAGTGCAATGCGGGCAAAACTTGACATCCCTGCCTGTGCCGGCGACAGGACGGGGATGATGTCTTCGGTTTCCATGGTGGCCCTTGGCGGTGCAATCGGGGCGGTGTGCCGCTATCTGGCCGGGCTGGGAGTGATCCGGCTTTTCGGCCATCACGATTTCCCGGTGGCGGTGATAACGGTGAATGTGATCGGCTCCTTCCTGATGGGGGTGTTTGTGGTGGCGGCGGCGATGCGCGGTCTGACCCACCTGAGCCCCTTGGTGATGACCGGGCTTTTGGGCGGGTTCACCACCTTTTCGGCGTTCTCGCTGGAGACCGCCAACCTGATCGAGCGCGGCGCCTTCGGGCAGGCGGCGCTGTATGTTGTTCTGTCCGTCGGATTGTCCGTGGGCGGTTTGTTTCTGGGCCTGATGGCCGCAAGAGGAGTGTTCGCATGAGCGGCGTTCAGATGATTACCGTCAGCGAAGACGATGGCGGCCAGCGCATCGACCGCTGGCTGCGGCGGCTGTTTCCGCATGTGAACCAGGGGCGGATCGAAAAGATGTGCCGCAAGGGCGAGCTGCGGCTGGACGGCGGCCGGGTGAAGGCCAATACCCGCGTCGAAACAGGCCAGGTGGTGCGGGTGCCGCCGCTGGCGGACAGCGACCTGAAACCTGCCGCCCCGCGGGAGATGCGGATCTCGGAGGCGGATGCCAGGATGATCCAGGCGTGTGTGATCTACCGCGACGACGATGTCATCGTGCTGAACAAGCCCGCCGGGCTGGCGGTGCAGGGCGGCTCCGGCACCACCAAACATGTGGATGGTCTGGCCGAGGCGCTGAAGTTCGGGCTGGAGGACAAGCCCAAGCTGGTGCATCGGATCGACAAGGATACCTCCGGTGTGCTGGTGCTGGCGCGCAACCGCAAGGCGGCGCAGGGGCTGACAGCCGCTTTCCGCCACAAGAACACCCGCAAGATCTACTGGGCTTTGGTGGCCGGCGTGCCGACGCCCTATCTTGGCGAGATCAAGAACGGGCTGGTGAAGGCGCCGGGCCACGGCAAGAGCGGTGAAGGCGAGAAGATGATCAACGTGCATCCGCAGGACATCGATGACACGCCGGGCGCCAAGCGGGCGCATACGCTTTATGCCACGTTGTACCGGGTGGCCTCCCGCGCCGCCTGGGTGGCGATGGAGCCGGTCACCGGCCGCACCCACCAGCTGCGGGCGCATATGTCGGGCATGGGCCATCCGATTGCCGGCGATGGCAAATACGGCGGTTCCGGCCAGGAGAACCTGGGCGACGGCTGGGGCGCGCAGTTTGGCGGGGTGATCTCGAAGAAGCTGCATCTGCACGCCCGCCGGATGGTGTTTGAACACCCGGTGACCCACAGGAATGTCTCGGTTGTGGCGCCTTTGCCGGACCATATGAAAGAGAGCTGGGACACCTTCGGCTGGACCGAGGATCTGGCGGCGGATGACCCGTTTGAGGACCTGAAGTGAGTTCACCGCTGCGGCTGATCCTGTTTGACGTGGATGGCACCCTGGCCGACAGCCAGGGCGCGATCACCGGCGCCATGGCGGACGCCTTTGACGGTGCCGCCCTGCCGGTGCCGCCGCGCGAGGCGATCCTGTCGATTGTCGGCCTGTCGCTGCCGCTGGCGATGAAAGAGCTGGCGCCGGATCAGGATGCCGCCACGGTTGACGCGCTGGTGGACGGATACAAATCCTCCTACAGGCTGGCCCGCGAGGCTGCAGGGGCGGGGCATTCGCCGCTTTATCCCGGTGCCCTTGAGGCTTTGGCGGAACTGAATGCGGTGCCGGAATACCTGCTGGGGGTGGCCACCGGCAAATCGAAGCGCGGCGTCGAGGCGCTGATTGCGGCGCATGGGCTGGAGTGTTTCGTGACCCGGCAGGTGGCCGATCACCATCCGTCAAAGCCGCATCCTTCGATGGTGCTGGCGGCGATGGCGGAAACCGGGGTGGAGCGCGGCAGCACCGTGATGATCGGCGACACGCGGTTTGACATTGAGATGGGCAAGGCAGCCGGGGTCACCACCATAGCGGTGCCCTGGGGATACCACCCGGCAGAGACATTGGGCGCCGATTACCTGATCCGCGATTTCGCGGAGCTGCGCCCGCTGCTGGCAGAGATTTGGAAGGCATAAGAGATGAGCGGCTGGGCACAGAAGCGGTTCTGGAAAGAGGTTTCGGTTGTGCAGACCGAAGACGGGTTTGCGGTGGAGCTGGACGGGCGCCGGGTGAAAACGCCGGCCAAGGCGCCGCTGGCGGTGCCGACCCGGGCCATGGGCGACGCCATTGCTGCAGAATGGGATGCGCAGACCGAATCAGTTGATCCCGGAACCATGCCCTGCACCCGTTCTGCCAACGCTGCGATTGACAAGGTGACACATCAGCACAGCGAAGTGGCCGCCATGCTGGCCGAATACGGCGATTCCGACCTGTTGTGCTACCGCGCCGACGCGCCGGTTGAGTTGACGTTGCGTCAAGCGCAGGAATGGGACCCGGCGCTGGACTGGGCGGCGGAGGCGCTGGGCGTGCGGCTGCAGCCGCGCACCGGTATTCTGCATCAGCCGCAGCAGGCCGCGGCGCTGGCCGCGCTGGCGGAACAGGTGCATGCGTTGACAGCGTTCCAGCTGGCGGCTTTCCATGATTTGGTAGGGATTTCCGGCTCTTTGATCCTGGGCTTTGCCACCGCGCAGGGCTGGCGCAGCGCCGATGAGCTGTGGCTGCTGTCGCGCCTGGACGAGCGCTGGCAGGAAGAGCAGTGGGGAGCCGACGAGGATGCCCAGGCTGCGGCGGAAGTGAAGCGGCAGGAATTCCTGCACGCCAAGCGGTTCTACGATTTCTCCTGAAAGAACCGAAAATTACCGAATTGACCCGTGTGACGTAAATAAATTTACTCACGGGCAATTCTGTGCGGATGCCGCAAATCGAAATTCCTGATCCCACCCTTGACGTTTGTTGATGAATGCGCCCACACTTAAGCGCGAAAAAGGGCTAAACCCTTCTTCAGTCTCAATTCCGGCGGGGGATCGCTGGTCAATAAGAACCGCTGAATGGCGGACTATGCCGCTGAATGGCGGGCTATCAGGAAGAGGTAAATATGAAAAAATCCGTAATTTTGGGCGCAATGGCTTTTGCCGGTCTTGCGGCGGGTGCAGCATCCGCCGGAACACTGGACGATGTGAAGGCGCGCGGCAAGCTGAACTGCGGCGTTACCGTCGGCCTGGTCGGCTTTGCGGCTCCGAATGCGAACGGGGAATGGGAAGGGTTCGACGTTGCCGTGTGCCGGGCTGTGGCTGCAGCCGTTCTGGGCGACTCGAAAGCCGTTGAATTCGTGCCGACCACCGGCAAAACCCGCTTCACCGCGCTGGCCTCCGGCGAGATCGACATGCTGGCCCGCAACACCACCTGGACCTTCAGCCGCGATGTCGACCTGAAGTTCGAATTCGTCGGCGTCAACTATTATGACGGCCAGGGCTTCATGGTCCCGAAAGAGCTGGGCGTGTCCTCGGCCAAGGAGTTGGACGGCGCCACAGTCTGTATCCAGACCGGCACCACAACCGAGCTGAACCTGGCGGACTTCTTCCGGTCCAACAACATCTCCTACGAGCCGGTTCCGATCGAAACCAATGCCGAAGCGCAGCAGCAGTACCTGGCCGGTGCCTGCGACGTTTACACCACCGACGCCTCCGGCCTGGCGGCGACCCGTGCCACCTTTGATGATCCGGGCGCGCATGTGCTGCTGCCGGAAATCATCTCCAAAGAGCCGCTGGGCCCGCTGGTCCGCCACGGCGACAACGAATGGGGCGATGTGGTCCGCTGGACCCTGAACGCGCTGATCGCGGCTGAAGAGCTGGGCATCACCTCGGCCAATCTGAGCGAAATGTCCGCCGGCACCGAGAACCCGGAAATCAACCGTCTGCTGGGCAGCGAAGGCACCCTGGGCGAGATGCTCGGCCTGGACGCCGCCTGGGCCCAGAATGCGGTCGCTTCGCAGGGCAACTACGGTGAGATCTTTGCCAAGAACATCGGCGAGGACACTCCGGTCGGCCTGGCCCGCGGCCTGAACGCACAGTGGACCGAAGGCGGCCTGCTGTACGCACCGCCGTTCCGCTAACCACACCACCGGGAGGGGCGCAGGACATTCCTGCGCCCTTTTCCTATCAAATAACAACCTCCGGACCGCTGCGGAGCGGGGACAACCCCGCCGGGACAGACCACCGGAGACAGGGGATCACAATATATGTCAACGTTAACTGACCCTCCAAAGGAGCAGTTCCGGCTGTCGATGCTTCTTTACGACACCCGCTACCGGTCGGCGACCATCCAGGTCATCGCGATGTTCGGGTTCATGCTGCTGGCCGCCTGGCTGATCAACAACACGCTGAGCAACCTGGCCGCGCAGGACAAGGCCATCGACTTTGGGTTCTTCACCGAGTCGGCCGGCTATGACATCAACCAGCGCCTGCTGGAGTACACCTCGCGCGACAGCCATCTGCGGGCCGCGCTGATGGGGCTTCTGAACACGCTGGTGGTTGCCGTCCTCGGCTGCATCACCGCCACCATTCTGGGTGTGATCATCGGTGTTCTGCGGCTGTCCTCGAACTGGCTGGTGGCGCGTCTTATGACGATCTACGTCGAGCTGTTCCGCAACGTGCCGGTGCTGCTGTGGATCGTCTTTGTGATGGCGATCCTGATCGAAACCCTGCCGGCGCCACGGGCGTTCCGGGGCGAAAATCCCGAAGCCACGATGAGCCTGGCTGACAGCGTTGCCGTGACCAACCGCGGTGTCTACATCCCCGAGCCGCTGTTCTCGCGCACGCTGGGCGACGTTCATGTGTTCGGCGAGGGCTCGCTGCGGTTTGACGTCAGCCTGGACCTGGTTGCGGTTCTGCTGGTGCTGGGCCTCAGCCTGTGGGGCGCCCACCGGGTGACGCTGCGCGCCAACCGCATTCAGGAAGCCACCGGCGACCGGCCGAAAACCTGGCATATCCGCACCGGCATCATCGTGCTGCCGATGCTGGCGCTGCTGATCGCCCTGGGTTTCCACCTGGGATACCCGGCGCTGAAGGGCTTCAACTTCCAGGGCGGCACCCATCTGCGCAACTCGCTGATCGCGCTGTGGCTGGCGCTGTCGCTGTACACGGCCGCCTTTATCGCGGAAATCGTGCGTGCCGGAATCATGGCGATCTCCAAGGGCCAGACCGAAGCTGCCGAGGCATTGGGCTTGCGCTCCAACAGGATCATGTCGCTGGTGGTTCTGCCGCAGGCGCTGCGGGTGATCATCCCGCCGCTGATCTCCAACTATCTGAACCTGACCAAGAACTCGTCGCTGGCGATTGCGGTGGGCTATATGGACATCACCGGCACCCTGGGCGGCATCACCATGAACCAGACGGGGCGCGAGCTGGAATGCGTTCTCTTGCTGATGCTGGTGTACCTGGCGATCTCGCTGACCATTTCCGGGGTCATGAACTGGTACAACGAAGCCGTGAAGCTGAAGGAGCGCTGAGATGAGCGGTACCCATTCCCATACCGTCGCCTTTGTCCGCGACACCATGCTTCCGGAACAGGCGCCGCCGGCCTCTGAGGTCGGGGTCATCGGCTGGGCGCGCCATAATCTGTTCTCCAGCTGGTTCAACGCGATTCTGACCATTGCCTCGCTGGCGGCGATCTACTTTGTGCTGGCCGCCATCGTGCCCTGGATCCTGTCGCCGACCTGGGACGGCACCTCGCTGTCCAACTGCCGCGAAACGCTGGCGGCCGCGGGCCATGGCGATGCCCATGGCGCCTGCTGGGGGGTGATCAAGGAGCGCTGGATCCAGCTGATCTTCGGCTTTTACCCGAGCCATCTGTATTGGCGCCCGGTTGCCGCATTTGTCCTTTTGGGCGTGGCGCTGGCCCCGGTGCTGTTCTCGGACAGGGTGCCGTCGAAACTGCTGATCTTTTCGCTGCTTTACCCGTTCATCTTCCCCTGGCTGTTGTGGGGCGGCACCATCTGGATGCCGGTCGCCGCGCTGGCGGGGTTTGTCATCGGCGGGCTGGTCTACAAATTCGCCTCGCAAGCGCTGAGCCCACTTCTGGGGATGATCCTGGGGGTTGCGGCGGCTGTGATCTGGTGGATGCTGCTGGCGGCGCCGGTATCGGGCGCGCTGGATACGATCCTGCCGATTGGCATCGAGGCGGTGGAAAGCCGCAAGTTCGGCGGCTTCATGCTGTCGGTGACCATCGGCGTGGTGGCGATTGCCTGCTCGCTGCCGATCGGCATCGTGCTGGCGCTGGGCCGCCAGTCGGACCTGATGATCGTCAAATACATCTGCGTCGGCTTCATCGAGTTCATCCGCGGGGTGCCGCTGATCACCCTGCTGTTCGTGGCGTCGACGCTGCTGAACATCTTCATGCCGCCCGGCACCAACTTCGACATCATCCTGCGGGTGCTGATCATGGTGACGCTGTTTGCCTCGGCCTATATGGCCGAAGTGATCCGCGGCGGCCTGGCGGCGCTGCCCCGCGGCCAGTACGAGGGGGCGGATTCGCTCGGTCTCGACTACTGGCAGGCGCAGCGGCTGATCATCATGCCGCAGGCGCTGAAGATCTCGATCCCCGGCATCGTTTCGACCTTCATCGGCGTCTTCAAGGACACCACGCTGGTCTCGATCATCGGGCTTCTCGATCCGCTGGGCCTGTCGAACGCCATCCGCGCGGACGCCAATTGGAACGGCATTGTCTGGGAACTTTACGGCTTTATCGCCCTGTTGTTCTTCGTCTTCTGCTTCTCCATGTCCCGCTATTCCATGTACCTGGAGCGCAAGCTTCAGACTGGCCACCGTTAAGGAGTTCAACATATGTCTGAACTTATGACCGACCGTCAAATCGACCGTTCCAAGATGCAGGTGAGCGACAAGGTCGCCATCGAAATCTCCAATATGAACAAGTGGTACGGATCTTTCCACGTGCTGCGCGATATCAACCTGACGGTGAACCAGGGCGAGCGCATCGTCATTGCCGGCCCGTCGGGGTCGGGGAAATCCACCCTGATCCGCTGTCTGAATGCCCTGGAAGAGCATCAGCAGGGCAGGATTGAGGTCGATGGCACCGTCTTGTCCAACGACCTCAAGAACATCGACAAGATCCGCTCGGAAGTGGGAATGGTGTTCCAGCACTTCAACCTGTTCCCGCATCTGTCGATCCTTGAGAACTGCACGCTGGCGCCGATCTGGGTCCGCAAGACGCCCAAGAAGGAAGCCGAAGAACGGGCGATGCACTTCCTGGAAAAGGTGAAGATCCCCGAGCAGGCGGACAAATACCCCGGCCAGCTGTCGGGCGGCCAGCAGCAGCGGGTGGCGATTGCCCGCAGCCTGTGCATGATGCCGCGCATCATGCTGTTCGACGAGCCGACTTCGGCGCTGGACCCGGAGATGATCAAGGAGGTGCTCGACACCATGATCGAGCTTGCCGAGGAAGGCATGACCATGCTCTGCGTCACCCACGAGATGGGCTTTGCCCGGCAGGTGGCGAACCGGGTGATCTTTATGGACGCGGGCCAGATCGTCGAGCAGAACGAGCCCGAGGAGTTCTTCAACAACCCCAAGAGCGACCGCACCAAGCTGTTCCTCAGCCAGATCCTCGGCCACTGAGCCGGGCGGCAGTGCAAATCGGAAAGGCCGGGCACAGCGCCCGGCCTTTTTGTTTACCGGTGGCTGGCAAAGACTTCGGTGCGGCCGTCCGCCGTGATCAGCAGCGTGTCGAACGGCTCGCGCTCATCGCCCATTTCCATTCCCGGCGAGCCGATCGGCATTCCCGGCACCGTCAGCCCCAGCGCCGCAGGGCGCTCCGCCAGAAGCCGCCGGATGTCGGCGGCCGGCACATGGCCCTCGATCACATAGGCGCCGGCCAGCGCGGTGTGGCAGGAGGCCAGCTCGCGGGTGATGCCCAGCTGCTCCTTCATCTGCCACAGCTGGTCATCGGGAACCTCCCGCACCTCGGTTTCCATTCCGGCGGCGGCCAGCCGGTCCGCCCAGGCGGTGCAGCAGCCGCAGCTGGGCGATTTCATGATCCGGATGGTCTCCTGTGCCGCGGCTATGGCAGGCAGCTGGGCAAGCGGCAGGGCAGCTGCGGCGAGCAGCAGGGAACGGCGGTGCATGGCGGTTTCCAATCCTGAAAAACATTGATCCGCGGCAAGATCTAGGCCCGCGGGGGCGGACATGCCAGATCCCTCCCGCGCGGGATGCGGCCGGGTGCCGCAGGGGGCCGGGGCAGTGCCCGGCCCCCTGCATTGCCTAGCGCGGGTCCAGGGTCATGCGGATTTCCGCATGGCCGAAAAACGGGTTCACCTGGCGGCGGGCTTCTGTGAAGCCATACCGGCGGTAGAACCGCTGCGCGCGCGTGTTTGCAGCAAAGACGTCAAGTTCCAGCCGCGGGCGTGAGGCGCAGGCCGTGTCCAGCAGCAGACGGCCAAGCCCGCGGCCCTGCCAGGCGGGCAGGATGAACAGGCCGCCGACCTCTTCGCCGAGCAGCGAGATGAATCCCGCAGGCGTGCCTGCCGGCGCGCTGATCCAGGTCTCTGCCATGTCCAGAAAGGTGTCGCGGATCATGGTCTCGGCCTGAATCACCCGTTCCGGGCTCAGAAACGGATGGGCGAGGGCATTGGCGTCCCGCCAGATGGAAAGAACGGCTTCCTTGTCGGAAGCCTCATAGGGTCTGATCATTGTCAGGGGTTTCCCAGGTTGCGCTGCGCTTTCGGCAGCAAGTGTCCTGTTTTGTCAAGCAACAGCCATCACGCCGTCAGCGTGAAGGGCTGGCGTTCGCGTTTTGGTCAGTGCATACGGCGCCGCGGCGCTGTAATTCAACGGGACATAAAATCTCCTGGTTTTGTGCGGGCAGACTAGCCTGCGCGCGCAGGCCCCGCAAGCTCACTCCCCCAGCAATTCCCGCGGCACCGCAAAATCGATCGGTTTGCCGCTGCTCCAGCTCAGCTCGCGCCAGCTGCTGATCGCAAATTCCGCCACCAGCGTCGCGCCGGTCGGGTAGTCGTCAAACCGCGCATGGTCCGGCGGGCTGGAGACAATGGAATGGGCAAAGGCAGCGATGCCGGGATTGTGGCCGATCAGCATGACGCGCGGCTGGCTGGCCTCGCTCAGCACCTTGAAGATGATTTCCGAATTGGCTTGATACAGCCGTTCTGTGAACTGCGCAGGCACCCCCAGATCCATCAGCTCGCAGGTCTCGCGGGTGCGCTGCGCGGAGGATGAGATCACCTGATCCGGCACATGCCCGTTCTCGCGCAGCCAGGCGGCTATGGCCGGGGCAGACCGGCGCCCGCGTTTGTTCAGCGGACGGGCGTGGTCGCTGGGAACATTGGTGTCCCAGGCGGATTTGGCATGGCGGGTCAGGATCAGGGTGCAGGTCATCGGGGGTGAAAATGCCTCATGTGGTGCGCGGTTTGTTGCGGGTCCCGGCCGGCGTTGCGGCTAAGCGGGCAGGCCCGGCGGGCAAGACAGCCGCCAGTCATGCAGCCGCCGCCGTCTGGGGTGTCGAGATAGTCGTGGCAGGCCGCCAGATTGTAGGGGCCGCCGTCTGCCAATGCGCCGGCGGGGCAGGCGCTGAGACAGGGGCGGAAGGGGCAGCTGCGGCAGGGGGATTCTGCCAAAGGCGGAGGGGGGATGTCAATTTCCTGTTCGAAATGAAGGGCCCCCCGCAAGGATATCAGCATTCCAGCGAGATCATGCACCATCATCTGTGACGGTGATGTGAAAAACCGCCCCGAGGCCAGCGCCCAGTTGACAAACGGCGTGTAGGGCGGCCCGCCAAAGGGAAAATGGGCCTTGCCGCCCAAATCCTCCGCCAAGGCGCCGACCACCCGCTCAGACCAGCGGTCGACCGGGTGCGGGGCGCCGTCCTTGTGTTCCGGGCTGGTCTTGAAGACGGGCCAGAACGCCCCGGCGGTGCCGAGCAGGACCAATGTGCCGCCGGCCAGCGCCTTGACGGGCTGCCGGGCTGGATGCAGAGCGCCGCAGACCGCCAGCCCGGCCTGCCGGGCGGCGGCGTCGATCTCGGGATAGGACGGCGCGGCTTGGGCGCGGTGGTCTGGCAGGTCGGTCAAGGGCACATGCGGCATCCGGTCAGGGGGCTTGGCGCGAGACTAACAGCGTAAGCCCGTTTGCCAGAGCGCAAAAACGTCCCGTCCTGTCCTGCCGGCGCCTTCCCGCCGGCGCGGTCAGAAGCGGCGGAACGGCCGCGGCGGGGTCCGTTCCAGCCCGGCCGGGCCGGGCCAGGAAGACAGCAAGGCGGAGGCGGCCCTGATGATCCACATATGCAGCAATGCGCATGTACAGACACAAAGCAAGCCCTGCTGCCGGCCGCGCGCTGATATGCCGGAACGCCGGACTGTGCTATGATCCGTCCCCGGGGGGATGCGGGCCGGACTGTGCGGCATCGGGCCTATGGGCGGCTTGCAGGTTTCGCCCCAGGGAGAGCCAGAATGCCAAGATATATCGTGACCGGCTGCTACACGTCCTCTGCCATGAACGCGATGATTGAAAGCCCCAGTGACCGCGAGGCGGCGGCCCGCGCAATTGTCGAAGCGGCAGGCGGCGCATTGGAAAGCTACTATCTGACCACCGGCGACAGTGATTTTGCGATCCAGGTGACAATTGATGACGCGTCCAGCCTGCTCGCCGGTTTGCTTGCGACGGGCGCCAGCGGGGCCGTCAGCAATCTGAAAACCGTGCGGGCGTTCACCTCGGACGAATTTACCGCCATGCAGAAGAAAGCCGGCAGCATCGCCAAGGCGTATAAAGCGCCAGGAAGCTAAGGCAGCCTGCGGCGGCGGGGGGGGACCGGGGCGGCTGCGGGCTGCCACCGCGTGATGGCCGGCGGTGCGCCGCGGCCCGCATTGGAAAACCTTCAGGGAAACGGACAACGCTGTCCAAGCGTCGATCTGTTGGCTCCTGGGCGGTCAGTCAGTGTAAATCCGTCAACCAAGGGCAGGAATTTCATAGCCGATCTGATCGCTTTGCCGCCGCGTCCGCGATCATTGCAACAAATACTGATGGGATTGCGGGCTTGCTGATGACCGGTGCTTCTGGCCAGCTGGAGGTGCCCAGCAGGGATTTCCGGCCAGTGTGATATACAAAGGGGATCTGATCACCGGTCAGTCTTTCTGCAACGGCGAGCGACTGCTCCTTACCCAGGTTGACGTCAAGAACTGCAACTGTAATCCGGCGGCTGCTCAGAAGATCCAACGCTTCGTTCACCGATGCCGCCGGTCCAGCAACCTCTGCCCCCGCCTCACGGACCGTTTCTGCCAAATCCATCGCGATCAGGAAGTCATCCTCCACGATCAAGACGAGTTGATTTTCAAGATCCATTTGTCCGGCGAGCCCTGATGAAGCATAGACTGTGGGGTATCAACGGTTTATCCGGTCAGTTGGTTCCGCAAAGACAGCACCGCCGGTTGAAACAGTCAGAGAGGCTGATGCGCGGTCAGCGATCAAACGGGAGCATCACCGTCCACTGCAAACCGTCCTTTGCATATGCCAAGTCAACATTTGCGCCGAGTTTTTGTGACACGAAGCTTTTGATAACCGTCTGGCCAAAGCCTGTTTTTTCCGGCGCGCTGACAGGTGGTCCGCCGTGCTCGGTCCAGCTCAGGCGCAGGACCTTGTTCGCGTCATGCGTTTCAAATCCCCATTCGACATGGACCTTGCCTTGCGGGGTCGACCAGGCCCCGTATTTGACGCAGTTCGTCGATAACTCGTGCATTGCAAGGCCGATCACTTCTGCCTCGCCGCTGTTGAGCACGACCTCAGGGCCGTCACGTTCGAGCCGTTCGCCGCCGCCAGCGAAGGCTTCCAGCTGCTTGTCGACCAAATCTCTGAGAGAGGCGCCGGTCCAACTCTGTCTGACCAGCAAATCGATGGAGACCGCAAGACCGTTCAGGCGTTGCTCGAGCAGGGTCCGGAAATCCTGCATTGATCCGGCTGTTCTCGCCGTTTGCCGCGCGATGGCACCGACCACAGCAAGCTGGTTCTTGGAGCGATGCGACAATTCATGCATCAGAATGTTCTGGTGTTCCTGCGCCGCCTTGCGATCGCTGATATCCCGGATCACGTAAATCAAATACGCCGGTTCGCCTTCGCCTTCGCCGTTGCGTTGCAATGCAACGCTTACATCCCACCACGCGCCACTGCCGTCTGCGCAGAGATGCCGCGCTTCGTATTGCAGGTTGGCAATGGCCCCGGACAGGAGGCTATCGACTTTCCCGGGGTCCGCCGGGCGGTCCTCGGGGTGCAGCAGTTGATCCAGCCTGCGGTGCGCCAGATCGGCGCGGCTGTATCCCGACATTTCACACAGACGATCATTGAACTCCAGCCAGGTGCCGTCCAGTCCGACGTGGGCAATCCCGACCGACGCGTTGTCAAAGGTCCCGCGAAACCGCTGCTCGCTTTCGCGCAGCGCGGCTTCGAAGTGCTGACGTTCCGAAAGGTCGTAGAAATGACAGACGATACCGGGGCGGCCGTCGGGCAATGTCAAACGTTCGATCTTCCAATCATATGCCTCCACTTGATCGATATCACGCCGGTTCTCCACCGTGTCCGGCGCATGATACGCTTCGCCTGTCGCAAGCGTGTGGCGGAAATGGGCGATGAAGTCGCTGGCCGCCGGTTCGGGCCAGATAATCCGCAGGGCTTCGGCGAAATCGCGCCCGATCAGGGGGCGGACGTTCTCGAACACTTTCTGCGCCCCGACGCTGACCTGAGCGATCCGGAAATCCGCATCGACAGCAAAGATGCCGAAAGGCGACTCGTTGACCAATTGTGCCAGGCTGGCATTTGCAGCCAGCAACGACTGCTCCACCTTCTTGCGGACCGAGATATCGCGCACGATCTTGGAAATTCCGACAATCTCGCCCGCCTCGTTCCGGATCGGTGACGGCGTGACCGATACTGGCAGCAGGCGTCCATCCTTGCACTGCCGCAAGGTTTCGACGGCTCGCAAGGTTTCCCCTGATCCGACCCGGCGCACGAACATCGCCTCTTCGTCGCGCTTTTCCTCCGGCACCAGGCACAGCGCAGTCTGGCCGACGATCTCTGGGGCGCTGTAACCGAACATGTTTTCAGCGCCGTCGTTCCAGCTGGTCACATTGTCCGCCAAATCCTTGCTGTAGATCGCATCCGTCGAGGAGGACACGATTGCCGCAAGATGGGCGCGGGCCTGCTCGGCGCGGTTCCGCCATTCGATTTCCGTTTTCAGCGTCCTGATTTTCTGGTTGAGCTGCTCGAAAGCGGATTTTCCCAGTTCAGCAGGCTGAAGCCGCAGGATGACAAGCGCACCGCCATCTGTCCCCGGACCGGCGGCGCCGCCATGGCAGCTCCAGTCCAAGGATCCTCCGGCCTCGGTCTTCATGGTGATTTTGCCCGGTAAAGGCCCCCGCGTCCGCGCGCACATGGACAGAAATTTCGCGACCGCTTCCGGTGAGGTGCTAAGATTTCCCAGATCGCTGCCGGGTTCCAAATCGGGATAAGCCCGTCTGAATGGCGGGTTCGCCGCGCGGACAATGCCTGCGGAACTGACGAGCAGACATGCGCGGGTGTCGGACGCCAGGAGCATCTCGAACGCGCTTTCTATGCTACCCTTGGGATCCAAAATACTCACGCCCGTCCTCCCTTCCGGCCGCCGCGCCGTGCTTCAGATGCACCACCACCCGGCACTCCCGATGACCCGCCGCAATCGTGCGCTGGAGTTCGACTTTTGCATATCCCAAGTTTTCCGCGGCAATGCTGCCAAAGACATTTGACGTCATCATGCACATGGAGGGCCGGCCAAGTACCTTATCGCCGAAGGGACAGGCCATATTGCCGAGCACAATGCGGTCGTCGTTCTCCTCAATGATGTAGAACTGACCCTCGATCCGGCGTTTCAAATCGACCAGAACCGCGGCTACCTGGCCTCGGGACAGTTTTTCGACAGACAGTGCATTGCGATAAGATTGACCGATGCTTTCGCCGATCGTCGTGCCAACGATACTGATAAACCCCGAAGCGTCTTCGAGACCGACGACGTCTTCGAGCGTCCCGGACAGCTCGCGGATGAGCGTGCGCATGAAACGATCACGGTCAAGGTCAATTTCTGCCGTCGGGATGTCATCGCTTGATCTGGTCATCTCAGTCCCATTCTTGCTGCGCCGTGCTGGAAATGGCCCGTCTTGCGCGGATGCAGAACAAGTGAAGCGCGCTGATCCTTCACATCTTCTCGCGGTCAACAGATTATCGCGTGGGCGCGGTTCATGGCTATTCGGATCTCTGCGGCTTACGCCGCTGCAGGATTACAACCTATTCCGGCGTTGCGCATTGGGCCACATCTTTTCCTGACGCTGCAGATACGCGTAAGCGGTTTCATGCAGGAAGAAGACGGTGGCGCGCAGCTGCAGCATGCCTTGCGGCGGTCCTGCTGCGCCTCCAAAGGTCAAGGACCGCTTCGCCATCTTGGGGGGATTGGGATCCTGCCGGGAACGGACGCCGATCTTCGCCAATGCGGGAAACAAGCGCTTTATCAACGGCGCCACCCCCCGCATAGGCCCGATGGCAACCCGCTGGCCGGTCCTGCCTCCGGCCCGCGATGGGGGCGGCGAAAATCTGCTGAAGAAGACGGGCGGCAACAGGCTTGCGCACCGGGTCCGAGGGCGGCCGGACCGGGTGCGCGGGAGGATCGGGCCCGAATTCATACAAGCCGTCAGTGGCTGCAGCGGCGCTTGCTTTGTGCAAATGACGGCTGGGCAGCGCCCCTCAAACCCTCTTGAGCCCGTGTCAGGCGCGGATCATCGACCCCGCACCGTGGTCGGTGAACAGCTCCAGCAGCACCGAATTCTGCACCCGCCCGTCAACGATGATGCAGGCGCGCACGCCGCCCCGGACTGCATCCAGCGCGGTTTCGGTCTTGGGGATCATGCCGCCCGCGATCACGCCGCTGGCGGTCATCTCCTCGACATCGGCCGCCGTCAGCTCGGTCACCACGTCGCCGTCGGCGTTCTTGACGCCGGCCACATCGGTCAGCAGCAAGAGCCGGTCGGCGGTCAACGCCTTGGCGATAGCGCCGGCGGCGGTGTCGCCGTTGATATTGTAGGTCTCGCCATTGCGGCCGCCGCCGATCGGGGCGATCACCGGGATCATGTTCTGTTCGAACAGCCCGTGCAGCACCTTGGGGTCCATTTCGGCGGGCGCGCCGACAAAGCCCAGATCCGGGTCGGCCTGATCGCAGGTGATCAGATTGGCGTCCTTGCCCGACAGGCCGACGGCCCGGCCGCCCTGGCGGTTGATCGCCTGCACGATGCGTTTGTTGACGACGCCGGACAGCACCATTTCCACCACTTCCATGGTGGCGGCATCGGTGACCCGCTTGCCGCCCACGAACTCCGACTGGATCTGCAGCTTTTCCAGCATCGCATTGATCATCGGTCCGCCGCCGTGGACGATCACCGGGTTTACCCCGACCTGGCGCATCAGCACGATGTCGCGGGCAAAGGTCTCCATCGCCTCGTCGCTGCCCATGGCGTGGCCGCCCAGCTTGATGACAACAATGGCCCCGTCATAGCGCTGCAGATAGGGCAGGGCGCTTGAGAGGGTCTCGGCAGTGGCAATCCAGTCGCGGTTCATGGTCTGTGTTTTCATCGCTGTCATCATTCCTTTGAGCGAAGGGTTTAGGCGGTTCCGGGGCCGCTGCCAAGCATTGCCTGCGGCAAACCGGGCGGCGCAGCCTGCAGGATGCCATTGCGGTTGCCTGTGCCGGTGGTAGGGTCAGCCTGAAAATCTCCTGTGAGGATCATCAGATGCGTCAGAAGACCCTGCTATTGACCGGCGCCAGCCGCGGAATCGGCCATGCCACGGTGCGCCGTTTCAACGCCGAAGGGTGGCGGGTGATCACCTGTTCGCGGCAGCCGTTCCCTGCGGAATGCCCCTGGGGCGGCGGCCGGGAAAACCATGTGCAGCTGGACCTGTCGGATCCTTCCGACACGATCAACGCGGTGGGCCAGATCCAGGAGCTGCTGGACGGAAAGCTGGATGCGCTGGTCAACAATGCCGGGATTTCGCCGAAAGGGCCGGAGGGGGAGCGGCTGAGCACGCTGGACACCGATCTGATGGACTGGGGCAAGGTGTTCCATGTGAACTTCTTTGCCTCGGTGGTGCTGGCGCGCGGGCTGAAGGATGAGCTGGCGGCGGCCAAGGGATCGGTGGTCAATGTGACCTCGATTGCGGGCAGCCGGGTGCATCCTTTTGCCGGGGCGGCCTATGCCACCTCCAAGGCGGCACTGGCGGCGCTGACGCGGGAAATGGCGCATGATTTCGGCCCCATGGGGGTGCGGGTCAATGCGATTGCGCCGGGAGAGGTGGAAACCGCGATTCTGTCGCCCGGCACCGACAAGATCGTCGAAAAGCTGCCAATGCAGCGGCTGGGCCAGCCCGAGGAGGTGGCCTCGGCGATCTATTTCCTGTGCTCCCAGGAAAGCTCCTATATCTCCGGCACCGAGATCGAGGTGAACGGGGCGCAGCACGTCTAAGGCCTGCGCCCCTGAGCGCGGTCAGCTCACCGCGCGTTTCAGCACCGGCAGATTGCCCAGCAGCAGCACGTCAACCGCCAGCACCGCCAGCAGCACCAGACCGGTCAGCGGGAAGGCAAGCGAGACCAGAACGGCGATCAGCGCGGCGCCTTTCCAGAACCGCATCCCGGCCGGTTCCGGCGGTGCGGCGAGGCGGCTGGCCCCGGCCGGGCGGCGCTTCATCCACATCACCAGGCCGGAGACGCAGACAAAGATCACCGCCAGGCAGAACACCACGTTCAGCACAAAGCTCCAGGTGCCCATCAGACCCATGTGGAAGGGAATGCCGACAGCCATCGCCTTGCCGGCCAGGGAGTAGTCCTGGTATTTCACATCGGCAAGGATCTTGCCGCTGTACTGGTCCACGTGGATGGTGCGGTCGAGGAACGGGTCATCGCCGTCGCCGCTCATGCTGTCGCGGTTGATGGTCCAGACGCCATTTTCGCCGCCGGGATAGGCGAGGCGGAAGCGGCCTTCCATCCCCAGCGTGCGGCCCAGGGCGATAACGCTGCCCGCGTCCACCGCCTGGCCTTGCGGCACCCCGGTGATCCCGGCCTCAGACCCGGAAGCGGGCATCGGGGTCTGTTCCAGCGCCCAGGGCACGTCATTGGTGGACCCGTGGTTCATGCTGGCGTGAATGTCGTCCGACAGGGGCACATTGTCCCATTTCGCCGCCGGGAAGGTGCTCCAGGCCTGCACCAGCTGAGCGCCCCAGATTCCGGTCCACGAGAGGCCGGAGATCAGGAACACCACCAAGAGCGCCGACATCCAGAAGCCGGTCACCGCGTGCAGGTTCTTCCACAGGGCGCGGCCGCGGGCGCGGAAGTTCGGGATAAAGGCGCTGGCGGCATTGCCGCGCGGCCACCACAGGTAGAGCCCGGTCAGAACCAGCACGATGCCAAGGCCGGCGGCAATCTCGATCAGCCGGTCGCCGGTGTCGCCGATCAAGAGGGTGGAGTGGATGTTGTCGGCCAGATCATACCAGCCTGCGCGGCGGTCCCAGACCTTGATCACCTCGCCAGTGTATTGGTCCAGTGCCACCAGACGCTGGCCGTCATCGGTTTTCACACGGAACACCGCGGCCAGATCCGGCGCCTTGGGGCCGATCCATTCGGCGATGGTGCCGGGCTGGGCGGCCAGAACGGCGGCGGATTGGTCTGCGATGCTCAGCTCGGCAGGGCCTTGGGCAACGGTGATTGTCTCGCCGTCGCGGCCATCGAACTGGGTGATGAACATCATCATCAGGCCGGTCACCGCCAGCATGATCAGGAACGGCACCACAAACAGGCCGGCATAGAAGTGCCAGCGCCAGGCGGCGAAGTAGAATTTCTCGGACAGCGGGCGCGATTGGCCCGCGGATTGCGGTTGGCTGGTCGCCATTGGGTCTCTCCATATCGGAACAGGGCCGGGCGCGCAGGGCGCCGGCAAAAATTTTCAGGTTTGTTCAGAAAATCAGGAGAGCGCGGGCGGGCCGCGGGCGTCATAGCGCCAGTGGAAACCGGCGCTGTGATGGGTGAACGCCTCGCGCGACCAGCGGTCTTCCAGCGGGGCGTTCAAACCCAGATCGATCAGATGGTCCGGCAGCAGCGCCACCGCGGCAAGCGCGGCAAAGGGGCAGCTGCGGTCCTCCATCTGCTCCGTGGGGACGTGGTCAACCCCGCCGTCCAGATCAACCCAGGTTTCCACCGGGCCGGTGCCGGTGCAGATCACCAGCAGCACCTTGCCGTCCTGCGCCGATGCCGGCATCCAGCCGGACGGGATCAGCCCGGCCACGGCCAGGGCAATCACAACCAGCATGGAGGGCAGGCGGCGCAGCATTGTTTTAGAGCCCGGCGATGATCGTGCGCAGGGTGGCGATGCCGTCGCCCTTCTCGGAGGAAGTCAGCACGATCTCAGGGTAGGCGGCGGGGTGTTTGGCCAGCGCGCCCTTGACCTGCTCCAGCACCTTGGCGCGGTCCTTTTCCTTGACCTTGTCGGCCTTGGTCATGACGCATTGGAAGGTGACGGCAGAGCTGTCCAGCAGCTTCATGATCTCTGCGTCCACTGCCTTTACCCCATGGCGGCTGTCGATCAGCACAAAGGCGCGGCGCAGGTTCTGGCGGCCGCTGAGGTAGCGCTTCAGCAGTTTCTGCCATTGCT
>NZ_JAXMOX010000008.1:0-41115 GCF_034669605.1 Leisingera sp. | reverse complement strand
TCATCATCACCCATCCCATGCCCGATCTCTCTGCCTGTTATCATTGCAGGCGAGAGTGACACTTCTGAATTGCTCATGGGTGACATTTTAGAATTGCAGCTACAGCGCTCCGCACCATAATCCTGTTTATGTTAAATAGATCAGCCTATCTGATCTAAATTGCGCCTGCTGATTCACACAACTGAACGCAACTTCATACCGCCACGCCCGCTCCGATGCCTTCAGCCTCTGGGCAAATTACTCTGCGGAAATGGTGGCATGCTCCTGCCTTTGCCAAGCTTCACAAGCTGACGCCAGCAACTTGGCAATACCGATCCTCGACATCCGCCGTGCTGAGTGCAAATCGGTGTTATGCCCAGACCGCATTGGCGACAATCCCGCGAGGAAAACGGTAGCCTTTCAGACCAGGCATCGTGCTAGGTATTTTCATCCCGGTTGCCTATGCGAAAGCTGACCGGCAAACAAGTTGGCAATGCCCCCAGACCGCACATGCGACGATCTCACTAGGAAAACGGTCGCCTTTCAGGCGTGGCATGGAAGATGGCATATTCATGCCCAACCCCTAACCAAGCACCGCACCGCAAACAAGTTGGCAATCCCACTCGATAACATGCCTATGACGGAACAGAACCCAACTTGCCAAATACTGCGTTTTGAATGAATGTCGGGTTCTGTGGACAAAATCCGTAACGTGACAAAATCAAACACAGTTTCGCTTGGGGGGCAGCACATTCGTTTTTAGTGTTTGGTGACTTTTCCGGCTGCGACAAGAAAGCAACCGTCTGGACCAACTCAAAATTGAACGCCCCAGCTATGCTACGCTTGATGCGCTTGCCGTACTCTGGGCCTCCGGGCTGTTTCTGTTGGAGGCATAGGGCACTAAAGCCAGCATCAAATCACGCATTTCGATACTACCTGCGACGTGTCCCTCCCGGAGGACTCTTACCGAGACATCCGCGCGCCCGCCTGTTGTTTTGATGACAGTTTCCAGAGTGTCCTGCCAGTCGACTTCTCCGACAACGGTTCCCGCCGGAGCCCCCGCAACGGCGATTGTTCCGGCCCGCAGAACACGCGCGCGGTTGATGTCACCAACAAAGGCTTCGATATAAGGATCGCCCGGGTTCATCACAATCTGTTGCGGAGAGCCTTGCTGTACAACAGCGCCGTCCTTGAGGATCACCAGATGATCGGCAAGCTTCAGCGCCTCATCCAGGTCGTGCGTAATGAAGATGATCGTTTTGTGCAGTTCAGTTTGAAGTTCAAGAAGCAGGTCCTGCATGTCTGTTCGGATCAGCGGATCAAGCGCCGAGAATGCTTCGTCCAGCAGCATGATGTCGGTATCTGCGGTCAACGCCCGAGCGATGCCCACACGCTGCTGCATCCCGCCGGAAAGCTGATTGGGATAGCGATTTTCGAACCCGGACAAGCCAACACGATCAAGCCATTTGCGCGCTTCCGCCTCTCTTTTTTCCTGCTCGACCCCCTGGATGCGCAGAGCGGTTGCCGCATTTTCCAGCACAGTCTTGTGTGGCAGTAGGGCGAATTTCTGGAACACCATGGACATGGACGTCCGCCGTATGCCGCGGAGGCTAACCGGGTTCAGATCCGTGACATCCTGCCCATCCAACAGGATTTCTCCAGCGGTGGGCTCGATCAAGCGGTTCAGGTGCCGGATTAGAGTGGATTTCCCAGATCCTGACAGCCCCATGATGACGGAGATTTCCCCGGCCTGCATGTCAATGCTGATGTCCCGCAGCCCCAGCACATGCTGGTGCTGTTCCAGGAGCTCCGGTTTACCAAGGCCCTGATCCCGCACCAAGGGCAGAACGGCTTTCGGGTTGGAACCAAAGATCTTGTACAAGTTCCGGATCTGAATTTTGGGTGTCGTCATTTGTGTCAATCCGTCTTGTGCGTTGGGTCAATGCGTTGCAGGGCTGCTTTGGAGCAGCGGTCCAGCACCACGGCCAGCAAAACAATACCAAAGCCGGCGACCAGTCCAACGCCCAGTTCCAGGTTGCGTATTCCCCGAAGGACAAGCACGCCGAGACCGGGTGCAGATACCAGTGACGCAATCACCACCATTGCAAGGCTCATCATGATCGTCTGGTTCACCCCGGCCATGATATTGGGCAGGGCAAGTGGCAGTTGGACACCATACAGTTTTTGCCGATCTGTCATTCCGAAGGCGTCGGCGGCCTCGATCACATCCTTGTCGACCAGCCGGATGCCCAGATCGGTCAGCCGGATCACGGGCACAATCGCGTAGAGGATGATCGCGATGCCATACAGTTTTGGCTCGGTAACGGAAAACAGAAAGATCAGCGGGATCAGGTAGACGAAACTCGGCAGGGTCTGAAGCATGTCGAGGATGGGCAGCATAAGCTGCTGCATCCGGTCGGACCGGGACATCATGATGCCAATCGGCACACCCAACAAAACACTGAACCCGGTGCAGACAAATATGATCGACAGCGTCTGCAAGGCGACATCAAGATGGTCGATCACGCCAAAGAACAGGAATACAGCCGCGACAAATACCGTGATGCTAAGTGCGCGCGTGGCCAGCCAAGTCGCCAAGACCAGAAGCGGGATCAGAATCCACCAGGGTGTTGCCATGAAGGTAAAAAGCGCCCCTTCCAGTATCCACGACAGCGGCTGGGTCAGCGGGTCAAGGATGAACTTGAGGTTGTCCTTGATGGAAAGGAAACCTTGCTCGACGCTGATCGTCATGTCCCGGGTTTGGGGAAAAGCGTTGCAAGCCTCGTGAAGGGCGTCCAACGAAGGAAACGGCAGTGTCCCGGAACTCTCCGCATTGCCTTCATTGGTCTGGGCTAGCAATTGGGCCATGCTCATCGGCGAATCCGCCGCATCGGCATCGCACCAGTCACGCAATCCCAACCGGTCAAACAGTTTCTCGTAGCTCGTCACGCTTTGGCCCCTTAACTGATCTTCATATGAGCGCGCCCCGGGGCACTGGTTGCCGGAACGCGCTCGTTCGTTGCTTTAATTCAGGATCGTGGACAGCTTTGCGCGGGCGTCGTCGTTCAGCCAGTCGCTCCACTGATCTTTGTTGTTTGTCAGGAAGTACACAGCGCCTTCCTCGGCAGAGGCATTGTTGTCTTCCATCCAGGCGAGCACCCCGTTCATCTGGTCGTTGGTGAAAGAAATGTTCGACATCAATTCGGCGATCGCGGGTTCACGCTGCTGGAAATCGGTCGTCGCAGCCGTTTTGACCGCAGCACGCGGATAGGCCGAGACACCGGGTTCCGCGCAGTCCTTGGAACTGTTGCAGGTATGCTGTTCAGCATCATGCGCGCCGACATCGACCAGAACCATCGGATATTTTCCCAGAATAGCGGTCGGAGCCCAGTAGAAGCCGAACCAGGGTTTCTGGTCCGCATAGGCCGAGGCGATGGCGGTTGCCAGCGTTTCGCCCGATCCATGGTTGAAGACCTCGATCCCCTTGCTTTCCATATCAATGGAACGGTTCATGTTGTCATTGACAGTTCGACACCCCCAGCCATCGGGGCAATTGTCAAACCGGCGGCCAACAAGGCCGGGGTTGGCCAAAATACCGTCCAGGGTGGCCGCTTCGGGATGCGCATCGACCACATATTGCGGCACCCACCAACCTTCGATACCGCCATCTGACAGCACGTCGGCCAGTTCGACCAGCTTACCGTCGGCAACCAGATCGGCATAGGCTGGGGCAGTATTGACCCAAAGTTCGGTCAAAATATCAGGGGTGCCGGTCTCGGCAACTGATGTCAAAGCTGTCGGTGTCGAGGATGGAACGGTCGTGACGTCACACCCATACCCCTGTTCCATCAAGAATTTGGCCACTGAAGTCACGACATTGGCTGAAGCCCAGTCCATTTGCGTGATGGTCACGTCACCGCAACTTTCGGCCCAAGCAGGTGCAGCAAGGCCCATGGCAAATGCGGATGTCAAAAGCAGTCTTTTCATTTCTACCTTCCAAGTTTTGGCTTGGCACCGCCAGAAGCCCAATCTGCATGATTTGCAAAGCTCCCACAGCTTCCTGATACGGAGGACAACTATTCGATTGATAGGATGATATCTGATCAATAGTATCATAATTTAAAAGTTATCCGATGCGGATCCTAAGAAAGAAAGATCACATGCCCCGTCAACCAGCCCCCAAGGATCTTAGTCTCAAATGGCTGGAGATTTTTCAGATATGTGCACAGAAAGGGTCGCTTCAGGCGGCATCCGAAGAAACCGGTCTGACCATCAGTACCGTGTCACATCACCTGCGCAATCTGGAAGATCATCTTGGGGTCGAGTTGTTCAACCACTCCCGCAGGCCCATGGTATTGACCCCCAAGGGACAGGTTTTTCTACGCAATATAGATGACGCTCTTTATGCAATCCGCAAAGCCAAGGCCGAGGCCTCGGCTGGAAGTATTGCAGACGCAAGTTATCTGAGGATCGGTACGATTGAGGACTTCGACAGCGATATCATACCGGAACTGGCGGTCTTTCTATCGGGAAACATGCCGTCCTGCGACTTCATGTATCAAACGGATTCCAGCCACGCGATCATCGAACTGCTGCGCAACCGTCATCTTGATCTAGGGATCACGACCACCCCGGATGAAAGGTTGCGCGACCTGCAGGACCGCCCGTTGCTGCGCGACCCTTTTGTTGTGGTGCTGCCCCGGTTCAGCGAACAGTCATTGGCGGATATTGTCGAAGGCCGCACCAAACTTCCGTTCTTGCGGTTTTCAAGTAACCTGATCATAGCAAGACAAATAGAATCCCAAATGCGGCGCATAGGACTTAGAGCGCCCTCCAACTTTGAATGCAGCAACAACCAAACGCTGATGGCGATGGTTGCGGCAGGCTCCGGGTGGACCATCACCACCCCCTTGCTGTTCTCCCGGGCCAAGCGGTTTCAACCGAAACTTGCTATACACCGGTTCCCGGGCAAGAGCTTTTCTCGCACGCTGGCCATTGTCGCCACCCCCGATTGTTCAAGGTCCGTGATGGAACTGATAGACAGCAAAATGCGGGCGTTAATCCGGGACCATGTCATCTCAACGCAGCATCAGCAAACGCCATGGCTTGCTGACAGCTTTAAACTAGTGGACTGACTTCTGCGTCAGGACGACAGGATTTTGAACCGCGACCGGATTTCCTGCTCTTGCTCTGGGGTAAGATAGGCCGGGTTGTGGCCACGCAATATCTCACGGGCTTTAATCTTGGCACGCCCCCAGGCATCCTGCGCCCCGTTGTCAGCCCATGTGCGCGGCTCGTCGCGGTCTGCAAGCTTAGGGTAGAAGTAGTCGCGCTCCATCGCGGCATATGTATGCTGACCGCCTAGGAAATGGCCCTCTCCCAACACAGCGCCACAAATGGCCTCGAACCCCAGATTCTCATCCGTCACCTCAATCCCGCGCAGCGCGCGGTAGGTATTCGAGTGCATTTCGTCATCCAGCACGAACCCTTCGAAACTTGCCCCCAACAGCGATGCGGTCATTCCCGAGCTTTCATAGATCAGGTTCCCGCCTGCCAGCGCCGCCGCCATCGAGGTGATGCCCTTTTCCATCCCGTACTGAGCGTCAATGGCCTTGGCGTCCGTCATCGAGCAGGCCACCCCCGACGGCAGGCCCAGCCAGTTCGACAGCTGCGCCGAGGCCGCGTTCAGCACTGCCGTCTCGCCGCTGCCGCCGGAGAACGCACCGGTGCGCAGGTCAATCACCAGCGGCCAATTTGAGAACACCATCGGATAGCCGGGCTGGATGGCGTGTACCATCAGCAAGCTGCCAAGCGTTTCTGCAAGCGATTGCGCCAGAAAGCCGGCCAATGTGGCAGGCGCGGTCGCGCCGGCCTGCGCCGCAGTGATGCAGGAGATCGGAATGTTGTGCCGGATACACTCATACACCACATCCACCGCATCCTCGCCATAGCGCATAGGCGAGATCATCGGGCTGATATGGGCCTTCATAAAGGGGCGCTTGGAAAACTCTCCCGGACCGCCTGCCGCGATATCCAGCATCTCGACAATCGGGGCAACATACTCGGCTAGCGTGAACGAGGTTGCTGTTGGCTTGGAGGTGTTTTTCAGCAGCGCAAAAACCGTGTTGACGTCCAGATCGTAATTGTCGGGCACGTCAGTCGCCACGCAGCAGCGGGTGAACCAGCTGACATTGGCCAGCGTGTCCTGGAGCCGTGTGAAATCATGAAGGTCCTGCAGGGTCGACGGGCGGTAGATCCCGCTGTCCATATCCAGCGTCTGTACAGCCGCGCCACCAGTGCCGAAGTACACTTTGTTGCCACCGACCTCGATCGAGCGCTCCGGGTCGCGGCCATGCAGGATAAAGGTCTTGGCGGCCTGATCAATTGCCTCTTCGACCAATACAGGCGGGAACAGGACCCGTCCGTTGCCATTGTCGATGGCACCGATGGCCAGCAGATCGGCGTGCAGCCTGTCCGGCACTTCGCCGATCCCCAGTTTTTCGAGCAAGTCGAGCGCAGTATCGTATATGCGCCGCAAATCAGAATCGCTGAGTGGTTTGTATGTGCCGCCGGCCTGACCAGGGGGGCATGGGTCCACTGCAGGCTTTGCCGCTCGCTGTGCCAGACGCTCCCGGCGCCCGCCTCTCTTTCCACGCTGTACAGCCATATCAAGTCCTTTGAAGCAGGTGCTACGGGTGCGATCCAAGGGCCTTGGCAGCGCTGGCACAATAGTCTCTCGATATATACTAAAAAATAGAACTCTAACTTCGAAATTGTATGAAGATGGAGCCGTGCAATTGCGCTGAAAGGCAATGTGACGGTGTATCTGGGTCAAATTGTTTCGGAGGCGCTCTTCTATGAAATCCCGTACCAAAGTTGTAGTGATCGGCGGCGGCATCGCCGGCTGTTCCACCCTCTACCACCTCACCCAGGAAGGCTGGACTGACGTCGTCCTGGTCGAACGCAATGAGCTGACCAGCGGCACCACCTGGCATTCCGCTGCACAGGTCACGAACTTTGGCATGAACCAGACCATGGTCGGGCTCAAGACCCATTCGATCAACCTGTACAAAAAGCTGGCTGAAAACCCGGAATACCCGATCAACTACCACCATGCAGACGGCGGCATCCGGCTGGCAAATACCGAAGAGCAGATGCAGGGCTACCGCCACTTCGCCTCTATGGCGCGCGGCATGGATGTGCATCTCGAAGTGATCGACGCCGAGGAATGCGCCCGCCGCCATCCGCTAATCTCTACCGACAACATGATAGGGGGTCTCTGGGACCCACTGGACGGCGATATCGACCCTGCGCAACTGTGCCAGGCGCTCGCCTACCACGCCCGCAAGGCAGGTGCCGAGGTCTACCGCAATACCCCGGTCACCGCTCTTACCCAGCACAAGGACGACACTTGGACCGTGCACACTGAACACGGTGACATCGACTGTGACATCGTGGTGAACGCCTGCGGTTACCGGGTGAACGAGGTTGGCGCGATGATGGGGGTGCACCACCCGGTCGCCTCGATGGAGCATCAGTATTTCCTGACCGAAGACATCCCCGGCATCATTGACGCGGGCCACCGGATGCCGCTGATCCGCTGCCCGATCAGCGACTACTACAGCCGCCAGGAAAAGAACGGTCTGCTGATCGGCTTCTACGAGCAGGAGTGCAAAACCTGGGGCATGGACGGGATCGACCCGAACTTCGTGAACGCCCTGTGCCCCGATGATCTGGAGCGTGTGATGGACCCTCTGGAGGGCGCGTTTGAACGGATGCCTGCGCTGCGCGAAACCGGAATCCGATCCATTGTCAACGGCCCCATCACCTATACCATCGACGGCGCGCCGCTAATCGGCCAGATCCCGGGCAAGCGCAACGCCTTCTGCGCTATCGGCCTGCGTGCGGGCTTGGGCGAAGGCGGCGGCCACGGCTGGCTGCTGGCACAGCAGATTGTGCATGGCGAGGCCTGCTATGACACCTGGTGCATCGACCCGCGCCGCTTTACCGGCCACACCAATGTGGAGCTGACTGCGCTGAAAGCGATCGAGGACTACCAGAACGAATTCCGTTTCCATTTCCCGCATGAGCACCGCCCCGCCGGGCGTCCGGCCAAGACCACGCCGCTGACACCTGTGCTGGCAGCCGAGGGTGCGGAGTTCACGGTGGTAAACGGCTGGGAGCGGATGGACTACATCAAGCCCGCGCCGGATTTCCACCCCTCGCTGACTTTCAATTTCGACGAGGCCTTCGGCATCGTGGCAAAGGATGTGAAGAACGTGCAGGAAAACGTCGGCCTGTGCGAAGTGAACGGCTTCAACCGGTTTGAGATCACCGGCAGCCACCGCCACAGCTTTCTGGACCGCATGTTCTGCGGCGCCGTGACCAAGCGCGACGGCCGGGTGGGGTTGGGCTATCTGCTGAACGATCACGGCATGGTCAAGGGCGAGGCGACGATTGCCAACCTGCCGGCATCCGACCGGGGCGAGGCGCGGGTCTGGTACGGGTCTGCGGCGGCCAGTGAATATCACGACATGGACTGGCTGCAGCAGCATGTTCGTGCGGATGAGGACGTGCAGATCCGGTCGCTGACCAATGAGCAGACCATTCTGGTTCTGGCAGGTCCCAAGGCGCGCGATGTGCTTTCAGCCTGTTCCCGCGGCGACTGGTCTAAAGAGGCGTTCCCGTGGCTGTCGGTGCGCGAATGCTTCATCGGGTTCTCGCCGGCGACCGTCCTGGGCGTCAGCTTCTCGGGCGAGCTGGCCTATGAGATCCACGTACCCAATGCCTCGCTCTACGCGGCCTACCTGGCGCTGCGCAAGGCAGGCGAGGCGCATGGGATGAAGCTGTTCGGCGCCCGTGCGGTGGAATCGATGCGGATGGAGAAGGGCTTCTTGCACTGGAAGGCGGATATCCTGACCGAATTCGACCCTTTCGAGACTTCGCTGGACCGGTTCGTGAAGATGGACAAGGGCGATTTCATCGGCCGCGAGGCGCTGCAGAAACGCCAGGCGCAGGGTCCGTCCAAGAAGCTGGTGACGCTGAAGGTGGACGCAACCGATGCGCCGGCCCACGGCGGGGCCTCGCTGATGCAGGGCAGCAAGGTCGTAGGCACCGTGACCTCGGGCGACTGGGGGCACCGGGTGGGTATGAACCTGGCCTATGCCTTTGTCGATCCGGAGCTGGCGGGCGAAGGCACCAGGATGCAGCTGGATATGTATGGCGACGCGGTAGAGGCCGAGGTCATCGCGCCGTCGCCCTATGATCCCAGCTATGGCCTGATGCGGAGCTGAGCCGGTCATGAAAAACGTTGTGGTCATAATTCTGGCTGAGCAGGGATATGTCCCGACAGAGCTGGCACTGGTGCTTGATGTCCTGCGCATCGCCACGCGGCTGAGTTCGGAGGTCCGGTTTGCTCACCAGGTATGCACAACACAGGAGTACACGCTGGTCGAGGGAATGGGGGGCAGCTTGGTGCGCGCAGCTCCGTTCCAGCCCGACGGCGCCGCGCTGCCCGATCACCTTCTGGTGCTGGGCGGTGCGGGCATCCGGCCGGCGTTCCGCAAGCTGAAGCCGCGGTTGTGCTGGCTGGAACGTCTGGGCGTCAGCATCACGCTGCTGTCCGACGCGGCTGCGGAATGGAAGCGGCTGCATCCGGACACGGATGAGATGACCACCCATTGGGAAATCCAGCAGCTGGATCAGGATGCGGGGTATTCGCTGGACCAGCCGCTGCCGCTGTTTGCGAAGAAGGTGCGGATCATGACGGGCGGGGGCATGGCCTCTACTGCGGATCTGGTACTGTCGCAAATCGTGGCGCCGCTGTCGCCGCATTTGGCGCAATCGGTGGCCCAGGTGCTGCTGATGGGGGAAATCCGTGACGGAACCATCCAGCAGCCGCGCAGCGCCAATGATGTGATGGCCCTGCGCCTCGTGAAGCTGGAACCTGTGATCGCAGCGATGGAGAACGCGCTGGAGACCCCGCTGACGGTGGCGCAGCTGTCTGAAATCGCTGGCTTTTCCATCCGCCAGATGGAACGCAAGTTCAAATCGCAGCTGGGCCAGAGCCCGGCTGCATTCTACCGGTCGTTGCGCCTGCGTCGTGCCAAGGCGCTGATCGAACAGACCATTCTGCCCATTTCCGAAGTCGCGGTGGCCTGCGGCTTTACCAGCCTGTCGAATTTCTCGAAGAAATACACGCAGGAATTTGGGGTTTCCCCTTCCAAACGACGGGTTCAGCTGTCGACCGCTTCGCACCCGCATCAACTTACCTCTGAACATCAAGGAACAAGCTATGCATCTCTCCCGCTTTCCCCGAGTACATCTCGCTCATTTGTCCACTCCTCTGGAGCCCATGAAACGCCTGTCCAAGGAGTTGGGGGTTGATCTCTGGATCAAACGTGATGACTGCACCGGCATGTCTACGGGTGGCAACAAGACCCGCAAGCTGGAATTCCTGATGGCCGAGGCGCTGGAACAAGGTGCCGATATGGTGATGACGCAAGGCGCGACCCAAACGAATCACGGGCGTCAGACCGCAGCCTTTGCCGCCAAACTGGGGCTAAAATGCCATATCCTGCTGGAGGACCGGACCGGGTATCAGGACAGCAATTACAACACCAACGGCAACGTGCTGCTGGATCACCTGCATGGCGCCACGACCGAAAAGTTCCCCGGAGGCCACGACATGCCCGCCGAGATGGAACGCGCAGCCGAGAAAATGCGTGCCCAGGGGCATAAAGTCTATGTCATCCCCGGTGGCGGGTCCAATCCGACCGGCGCGCTTGGCTATGTGAACTGCGCGTTTGAACTGCTGGCGCAAGCCAATGACTCCGGGCTCAAGATCGACCGAGTCGTTCATGCGACCGGGTCGTCGGGCACCCAGGCGGGTCTTGTAACCGGCATGTGTGCCATGAACAGCCAGATCCCCGTGCTGGGCATCGGAACCCGGGCGCCGCAGCCGAAACAGGAACAGATGGTCTATGATCTGGCCTGCAAAACCGCTGAAAAACTGGGCTGCCCCGGTATAGTCAAGCGTGAAGACGTGATGGCCAATACCGATTACGTCGGTGAGGGCTATGGCCTGCCGACCAAAAGCGGCATCGAAGCAATTCGCATGTTTGCCGAGCTGGAGGGCATCCTGCTGGACCCCTGCTATTCTGCCAAGGGCGCGGCCGGGCTGATTGATCTGGCCCGCAAGGGTGAGTTCAAGGACGAGCGAGTGGTGTTTTTGCACACGGGCGGGGCTGCGGCCCTTGGCGGTTATGACTTCGCCTTCGATCACGGCAACCGCTGGGTCAACCTGTAAAGATGGAGGACATCGTGGCTCGCAAGTTCACCCGGGTGTTCACGCAACAGGCGCCCCTGCCTGCCGAGTCGATGCAGGCCGCGATGTCCGTTCTGGAAAGCGGCAGGCTGCACCGCTATAATCTGGTGCCCGGCGAAACAGGCGAAGTGGCCGCGCTGGAAGCCGAGTTCCGCGACTGGCAAGGCAGTTCTTACTGCCTTGCGCTGACGTCGGGCGGTCAGGCGCTGCAGATCGCCATGCGCGCCTGCGGCGCCGCGCCGGGCGATGTTGTTCTGACCAATGCCTTCACGCTGGCCCCGGTGCCGGGGGCCATCGCCGCCGTCGGCGGCCGCGCCGCACTGGTCGAGATCACTGAAGACCTGCGTCTGGATCTGGGCGATCTTGAACAGAAGATTGCTGACACCGGGGCACGGGTCCTGTTGCTGTCCCACATGCGCGGGCATCTGTGCGACATGGAGGCCCTGATGCGCATCTGCGACAGTGCCGGAGTCACGGTGATCGAAGATTGTGCTCACACGATGGGCGTGCGCTGGAACGGCAGGCGGTCGGGGAACTTTGGCAAGGTCGCCTGTTTCTCGACACAGACATACAAGCATATGAACTCGGGCGAAGGCGGGTTTCTGACCACTGATGACGCCGAGATCGCCGCGCGAGCGACGATTCTGTCGGGCAGTTACATGCTGTATGAACGACACGGAGCAGGCCCCGCACCCGAGGCGTTTGCCGAAACCCGCTATCAGATGCCGAACTGTTCTGCCCGGATGGACAGCCTGCGCGCGGCGATCCTGCGCCCGCAGCTGGTCCGGCTCGAAGAGAACATAAGCGCCTGGAACGCGCTCTATGCCGTTACCGATCGCGGGCTCGCCGCATCGAACCGGATCCGCACCATAGCAAGGCCTGCTTCGGAAACGCCGGTGGGATCGTCAATCCAATTCCGTCTGCCCGGTTTCAGCGCAGCGCAATGCGAGGCCGTGCTGGCCGCTGCCGATGCGCGCGGAGTCGAGCTGAAGTGGTTTGGCGCGGCCGAACCAAGGGGCTTCACCTCCAACCATCAAAGCTGGCGCTACTTGGACACGCACTCCTTGCCGCGCACCGATCGCGTGCTGTCGACGCTGTTTGACATGCGTCTGCCGCTGCCCTTCACCGAACAGGACTGTGCCTTCGTTGCAGAGCTTATCTGCGAGGCCGTGGATGAGGTGGCGTCATGACCCGTCGCGTAGTCGGTGTTCTGGGCGGGATGGGACCAGAGGCCACAATCCTTTTGCAACAACGCGTGCTGCAAAAAGTCGAGGCCCGCGATGACTCAGATCACCTGCCCCTGTTGATCGACATGAACCCGCAGGTTCCCTCGCGGATTGCGCATTTGATCGAGAGAAACGGTGAAAATCCCGGCCCCGTTCTTGCCGATATGGCGCGGCGGCTGGAAACCGCTGGCGCCACAGCCCTGGCCATGCCTTGCAATACGGCCCACCACTATGCGCCCTTCATTACGGCGGCAGCCGCCGTTCCCTTCCTCGACATGGTGGCGCTTTCGGTGGCGGTGGCCCGCCAAAACCTGCCGCAAGGGGCCAAAGTCGGAATTCTGGCCTCGCCTGCCGTCAAAATGGCCGGAGTGTTTGATGAGCCCCTCAGAGAGGCGGGGCTGTCGGCGCTCTGGCCTGCCGATGCGGACAGGATGCTGACCGCCATCAAGCGGATCAAGGCAGAGGGACCCACGCCGGATGCCCTGGATATCCTGACCGATGCGGCAACCGAATTGACTCGGGGAGACGCCGACATGCTGTTTGTCGCCTGCTCCGAGTTTTCCCTGATGTCACAAGAATTGGTCGCGCAGGTGCCGATTGTCGACACTGTCGATGTTCTGGCCACTGCTATCCATGACCACACCACCCAAGAAGCGAGCTGATCCAATGGCAATCACCTATCTCAAAAAGGCCGCGCCCCGGCCCTCAGCAGAAAACAGCGACATCCGCGATACCGTCTCGGTCATGCTGACCAATATCGAACGTGAGGGGGAAGAGGCGGTTCGGCGCTACGCGAAGAAATTGGACGGCTGGGCTGGCAGCATCGTGCTTTCCGGTGCAGACCGGGCAGCTGCCTGTGCCCGCGTTTCGCAGGACCTGAAAGACGACATCCAGTTCGCCCATGCGAATATCCGCCGCTTTGCAGAGGCGCAAAAGGCCACCATGGGCGAATGCGAGATCGAGGTCATCCCCGGGTTGATCGCAGGGCAGAAGCAGATACCGGTCTCCAGCGCGGGGTGTTACGTGCCCGGAGGCCGCTACAGCCACATTGCCAGCGCCCTGATGACCATCACCACCGCCAAAGTGGCTGGTGTAAAACATATCACGGCAGTTTCACCGACCCGGCCGGAGACCGGCATACCGGATGCGATCATATATGCGATGGATCTGTGCGGCGCGGATCTGATCCTCAACCTGGGCGGGGTCCAGGCCATTGCTGCCATGGCGCAGGGCCTGTTTGGGGCCAAACCCGCCGATATTCTGGTCGGCCCGGGCAACTCCTATGTTGCCGAGGCTAAGCGGATGCTGTTTGGAGAAGTGGGGATCGACATGTTCGCCGGGCCGACGGACTCGCTTGTCATTGCAGATCACACTGCTGAGGTTGAAACGGTTGCTTGGGATCTGGTCAGCCAAGCGGAACATGGTGCCGACAGCCCCGTCTGGCTGGTCACCACAAGCCAGACCCTGGCCGAAGGTGTCATGGCCCGGGCAGAGGGCCTGATCAGCCAGCTGCCGGAGCCCAACCAGTTGGCCGCGCGCCAGGCCTGGGCGGATCGCGCCGAGGTCATCCTTTGCGACAGTCGTGAAGAAGCGGCCCAAGTCAGTGACCGCTACGCCCCCGAGCACCTGCAGGTCCAGGCCGAAGATCTCGATTGGTGGCTGGACCGCCTCACCGCCTATGGCTCATTGTTCCTGGGCAAGGAGACCACGGTGTCCTTCGGTGACAAGACCTCCGGTCCGAACCATGTCCTGCCCACCAGCGGCGCGGCGCGCTATACCGGCGGCTTGTCGGTGCACAAATTTACCAAGACCGTCACCTGGCAGCGCAGCAATGCCGCAGCATCCCATGAGTTGGCGCTGCGCACAGCGCGGATCAGCCGGATGGAAGGCATGGAGGGGCATGCCCGGGCGGCGGAACTGCGTCTGAGCTGACACTCTCGCCGCGCCCTTCAGGCCAGCGAACCGCGAAAACGGGGACGTCACCCTGAACCGGCGTCCCCGAACAGTTTTTTATTGCCACCATGAAGCCGGAAAATTCGCTTATGTTACAGAGAGTTATTCAACCTGTATGCCTCAATCCGCTCCCGGGCCTTCGAACCCGCGCGCGGGGGTTTCTGGTGTCTCTTGTCATAGCGGTCGCTGCGCAATTCATCTCGGAACACTATGGTGCGCCTGCAATGTTGATGGCGCTGCTTCTGGGCATCGCGCTGCATTTCCTCAGCGAGGAAGAGACCTGTCGCGCAGGCGTGGAATTCACCGCGCGCAGCGTGCTGCGTTTCGGCGTAGCGCTGCTGGGCGCGCGGATCAGCCTTGAGTTGCTGGCGGGTCTGGGCTTGGGCCTGATCGGTCTGCTTGTGGCCGGGGTGCTGCTGACGATAGGCTTCGGCCTTTTGGCTTCCCGCTTCTTGGGGCGCGGATGGCGTTTTGGCCTTCTGACGGGGGGGGCGGTGGCAATTTGCGGCGCCTCCGCGGCCATGGCAATCTCGGCTGTTCTGCCCAGGAACGAACATTCCGAGCAGAACCTTATCTTCACAGTACTCAGCGTCACGATGCTGTCGACCGCCGCGATGATCCTCTATCCGGTCCTTGGCGATACCTTTGCATTTGACGATGTGACGATCGGAGTGTTCCTTGGTGGCACGATCCACGATGTTGCCCAGGTGGTCGGGGCCGGCTTTTCCGTGTCTGAAGAGGCCGGAGAGGTCGCCACGCTGGTCAAACTGTTCCGCGTTGCAATGCTGGCCCCGATCGTTCTGGTGATTTCGCTGCTGATGCGGGGCGGCTCGGCTGCGTCCGGCGAAAGCAAACGCCCGCCAATTCTCCCCTTGTTCGTGGTTGGCTTTCTGGGGTTTGCCACGCTGAATTCGCTTGGCTTCATCCCGGCGCCTGTCGTCGGCGTGCTGAGTGAAGCGAGCCGGTGGGCGCTGCTGATCTCGATTGCGGCGGTCGGCATGAAAACATCGCTCAAACGCATTCTGGAAGTTGGCGGCCAGGCCATCACCCTGGTGGTGGCGGAAACCGTCTTCATCGCGGGCTTTGTGCTTCTCGGGATCACGATGCTTCACTCCTAGATCCTGTAACATCCGCCTGGATACCGCGGCCAACCAGCGTTTCGGATTACAAGCTGGCTCCCGTTGCGTGATCCATGTCCCAGCTGCGGCCTGTTCACGCTTTTGCTCGTCACCACGCACTGTTCCAAATCGCCCCTGTTGCTGCGCTCCAATATCCCGCGCGGTTTGTTCTGCACTGCTTTCGACCGTACGCGGATCAACGGCATGTCCACAATGACCTGCCCCCCGCTGGTCCCTCCTTCATGATGCGAGTCTGCGGGTTTGCGCGCTGCTCCCCAACTTTGGGCCACCATAAGCTGGATTTTTCCGGGTGCAGTGGGAGGCCTTCCGCCAGACCTCCGAAACCAGCGGCTTCCGACAGGTGCAAAAATACCGGCTTCTACGGCCGCCCCTTCGCTGGAAAGGCCTGCTGCGATACCCTGCCTGAACCGGCATGGATTCTCCCGCTGCCGAACTGGGGGCCGTCCTGACGAGGATAATTTACGCCGCGTCGAGCACTTGGACTTCCGTCTTTCTGTCATCACCTACACCTCCAAGAACGGGGTGTCGCGACGACTGGTTGAATCCGCCCAATATCTGTCCATCAAGTACATCCAGCAGCTGAACAAATCGAAGCGATAGATAAGGTCGCGTAACGCGTTGAACGAAACGCTCGGGCAAGCCGGGGCGGTTCAAACTCAACCGCCCCTGAAATGGCGGAATGAAATCTTCGGGGCAAAGCAAGACTCGCCCCGAAGATAGATGGATCGCGACCGGCGAGGCCTCAGACCACTGCGACTGTTTCGTCGGCGGCCGGAACAGTCTCGGCCCGGCGCTCGGCTGTGGGGAGATCTTCCCAGTAGACCGCGCGGGGGCACTCCAGCGCCGAGTGGTTTGTCATCAGGCTGACCAGCACCAGCACGATCAGGCAGGTCAGCATCCCGGGGATCACCGGGTCGATACCGGTCCCCAACAGGGGCCAGATAATCGTCACCGCAATGGCCGAGAGCATGGCCGACGCGCATCCCTTCGACGTTGCCCGACGCCAGAACATCACCGCCAGGAAGGGGATCACCAGCGTGGTCGTCGAGATCCGCAGCGCCCATTGGTAGGCGCTGATGATGTCGGTCATCAGGAAGGCCACCATAAGGGACAGAACGGAGATGATCACAACGCTCAGCCGTGCAGCTCTCATTTTCTCGGCGTCAGTCGCCTGCGGCTTGAATAAACGGCGGTACAAGTCCTCCGCGAGGTTGGAACTGCCTTGCAGAATGAATGAGTCCGCGCCGGTCATCAGGGCCGACAGCAGACCGACGACCACGATCCCGCCGAGCGCCGGCGGCAGCAGTTCCACCGTCAGGTAAGAAAAGATCAGGTCGGGCCGCATGCCCTCGGGCACGAATTGCACTGCGCTGAGGCCAATCAGATAGGGCAAAAGCGCGATGACCGTGAAGATGGCGAAGCCGGTCAGGCCCGCGCGGATCGCGATGCTTTCGGTGCGCGAGGCGAAAATCCGCTGCCAGATGGACTGCCAGACAAGATAGAACGGGCCGACGGTCAGGGCGAAGACAAGCACTTCCGTCACACCGTCCGCGCCGAAGAGGCTGAGATGCCCTGCATCGGAATTTGCGATGATGGCCTCGGGACCGCCGGCGAAGCGGATCGCCGCAAAAAACAGCAGGACGATGCCAGCAATGACGATGACGCTCTGCAATGCATCCGTCACGATGGTTGCGACAAGGCCGCCGAGGATGGTGAAGCCGAGAATCAGCGCGAAGCTCAGCAAAATTGCCCCTTCATGGGGAATGCCGAAGACCGTGGTAAACAGCGTGCTCATCCCCACTATTTGAAGCGCCGCAGTCGGAACCGAGTAAACGAAGGCGGAAAAGATCGACGGGATCAGCCCGGCTCTTGCCCCGAAGCGCTCGGCAAATAGGTCAGCCAATGTATAGAGACGCTGCCGCCGCAGCGGCTTGCTGAAGAAATAGATCAGGATCATGCTGAAAATGGTTGCGGGCAAGGCGAATTTGACGAAGCCCGAAATGCCGACGGAATATCCCATGCCCACCCAGCCGATAAAGACGGCAGCGCCCGCGCAGGTGCTGATGATGGTTCCGGTGATCGACCAGAACCCCATGTTCCAATTCGCGATCAAGTACTCGTCCGAGGTCTTCACCTTGAAGAAGTAGTAGAATCCGATTGCGAACATCACCGCAAAATACGCGATGGTGTATGTCAGATACCAAGCCAATGCTCTCTCTCCCTTTTTGCTGTCGAGCGTTGCCGTGCGGTGGTTCCTCCGGGTCTCCTCCCTTACCACCGCGCGTCATATCATGTCGTCCCTGACCGTGCCGGCAGGGGTTCGAGTGTTGCCTGTTTGGTTCGAAACCGGCGCAGTGCGGCGTCATCGGTGCCGATCAGTACCAGACGCACCGCGGGTCCGGGACCCGGGTCATTGGGCGGCTTGCAAACCGTGATCTCGCCGCCTGCCAGCTGCACCAGTGACGGAGCCTCCTCGGACGCAAAGCGGACAAAGCCCTTGGCCCGGTGCAGCGACAGTGCGGCAGCACGCAGCCTGTCAAGGAAGCCTTCGCGCTCCGGCGCGGCGTCCTGGAGCAGAGTTGCACGGCTGAACAGGTCCGCATGGGCGTGGGCTGGCAGGGTGCTGACCGTCATGTCCACGTGGGGTGCGTCCATCGCTTTGAGGAAGGCCTTGCCCATCGCGTCATGGATCGCGCTGGCCGGGTTCGCCAGCATCACCCGCGTGCAGGCCTTGCGGGACCGCTCATCGGGCTGCCTGTCGGACCGCGAAAGATATACCACATCCGCGCCCTCGATCTGCCGTCGCACCACACCGCAGATGCGGCCGTCCTGCAGCCTTTGCTCCAGGGTGAACGGATCGACCACGGCCACCACGGCGCGGCAATCCAGATCCGGCTCGGCCCGGGCAAAGGCGGTCAGCCGCGCGGGCTCCGCCACTCCGCTTGCCTCGATTACCAGCCGGTCGGCCGTTTCGCGCAGAGACAAGGCGCGCTCGAAAGCGTCGAACATGCCCCCCGCCATCGAGCAGCAGATACAGCCATTGCTGAGCTGAATCGTGTCGGCGGACCGGGCAGAGACCAGCGCTGCGTCCACTGCAATGTCCCCGAAATCATTGACCATCACGATGATGCGTTCTTCGCTCTGCGTCAGCAGACGGTTCAGAAGTGTGGTCTTGCCGGCACCCAGGTAGCCGCAGATCACGTTGACCGGAAGCGGGGCCCGGGTGCTCAAAACGACCCCGCTTCAACGGCCCGGCCGCCCGATACGGTGCCCCAGACGCCAATGTCCTTCAGCGCCTCGCCGCCCATTTCGTAGGGATCATCTTCCAGCACCGCGAAATCGGCACGCTTGCCGACCTCGATGGAGCCAACCTCCCCATCCAGCTTGAGCGTATAGGCCGCGCCGAGCGTGATCGCGTGCAGCGCCTCGTCAAGCGTGATGCGCTCTGCTGCGCCAAGACGGCGCCCGCTGCCGGTCAGCCGGTTGACTGCGCACCAGGCGGTGAAGAGCGGTCCCAGCGGCGTCACCGGTGCGTCGGAGTGGATTGCCAGCGGCAAGCCCAGATCCAGCGCGCTGCGGCAGGGGTTCATGCGGTTGGCTCGCTCAGGACCCATGGTGATGTCGTGATGCTTGTCGCCGAAGTAGTACAAGTGATTGGCGAAGAAGTTGACGCAGCAACCCAGCGCCGCCGCCCGCCGCAGTTGCGCCCGGTCCGCCATCTGGCAATGCTGAAGCGTATGCCGGTGATCGGGCATAAAATGCTCTGAGAGTGCCGCCTCGAGGGCTTCGATGGCCGCAAGGCTGGCGGCATCGCCGTTGACGTGGATATGCATCTGGATGCCGGCGCGGTTCAAGTTCGCCGCCATGGTGTTCAGTGCGTCCGGCGCGATGTTCCAGATCCCCTGTGCCGTACCGCGGTAGTACCCGGGCGCTTTCATTTGCGCCGTGAAACCCTGGATCGATCCGTCGGTGACGATCTTGACCCCGCCCAGGCGCAGCCGGTCCGTCGACCCTGCGGCAAGCGTCTTTGCCCGGCCGGCAAGCTGATCGGTTGGCATCGACATTGCCGACAGCATCGGCACAAGGCGGAGCGGAAAGCCTTCTGCGCCTGTGACGCTTTGCAAATCGCTCACCGCGTCGTCACCCAGTTCGTTCAACAGGTCGGTGGAGGTGGTCACCCCCGCCCTGCAGGCCGATCGCGCGAAGTTCCAGATTGCATCGCGCCCGCCGGTCAACTGGCTAAAGCTGGTGCCGATCCGCCGCATCACCGGGAACATCGCGCCCATTTCATGCAATTCGCCGTGCAGCGACCCGTCCGTGTTACGGATCACCCCGGGCAGATCGGTGCCGCTGCCGTAACCGGCCAGGTCCATGGCAGCCGAGTTCGCGGTGATCAGGTGCATATTCGAATGAAACACGATGACCGGACGCTCCTGCGATACCTGGTCGAGATGCTGCCGCGTCAGACGCTTGCCCGGCACGAAGAGCGGGTCGAACCCCCAGCCGACCACCGGCCCGTCCGGCGCCGCAGCAGCGCGGTCTTGCAAACGTGAAATCAGGGCCTCGGTGGTGTCCACACCCGGCCAATGACGCCCATCCGGCGCGGTGCGGCCAAAGTGACCAAGATAAGTGTACTCCCAGATCGCCCCCTCCATGAGGTGCGCATGCCCCTCGACGAAACCCGGCATCAGCACCTTGTCCGCAAAACGGTCGTCCTGCACCGTGTCGCTCCAGTGGCTCATGTCGTTCAGGGTACCGACCCCGAGGATAGTCCCATCGGCCGCTACCGCGACATGGGTGGCCACGGGCCGCGTCGGGTCCATCGTGATGATGCGGCGGGCTGAGTAAACGGTCGTGGGCATTTGTCTCTCCGGTCCTACAAACTTGGAGAGAAGATACACGTGACAACTTCCATTCTAAAATGTATTATCATGCGGTAATTCCTCTAAAAATATGAGGAAGAGGATGCATTACACGCTAAAACACTTGCACTATGTCGAGGCTGCTGAACGCCACCAGTCAATCACCCATGCGGCCAACGCCCTTACTGTTTCGCCTTCGTCGATCGCAGCCGCGATCGATCATCTGGAAGGCCAGTCAGACCAGCCGCTGTTTCAGCGCACGCCATCGCGCGGCATCCGCGCAACGCAATTCGGACGCACCTTCATCGATGAGGTACGCTCTCTACTTGCCGCGCAGGCCCGCTTTGACATGCGCGTCACCGAGCTCAACACTGTTCTTGACGGCACTGCCCGCATCGCCTGTTTCACACCGCTGGCACCGATCCTGCTGCCCACCATTCTCAAGGATGTCCGGGAGCGTTTTACAAACCTCAAGATCGAGATCATGGACGTATCGACCACTGAAATCCCGCAGGTGATCGACAGCGGCGAAGCCGACTTTGCCCTCTGCTACGGCATGCTGGACACGTCGAAGTACAGTTTTATTCCGTTTTTCCGCGCTCCACCTTACGTTGCCCTTTCGGCCGATCACCCGCTCGCGGCGGGCCGGTTCGTGACGCTTGAGCAGCTTGAGCCCGAGCCATTGGTGGTGCTGGAACTCGAACTTTCCAAGCAATATCTCCTGGGCCTTTTCGAGGCGAAGGGGCTGAAGCCTAATGTGATTTTTTCTGCCCGCTCCACCGACATGATACGAGCCATGGTCGCCGCCGGGATGGGTTATGGAATCTTCAATATCCGCCCGATGACGAAACAGACCTATGTCATCGGCGATATATCGGAGTTGCCCTTGGCCGGAGACCATGAATGCCCGAGCGTCGGTATCATGGTCAGACGCGGCTTGGCCTTGCAGCCGGTCTGCGACGCAATCATCAATGCCTGCCAATTGCAGGCGATGAGTGGCGCCTTCGACGGGGCCTTAATCCAGCCGCATGTTCAACAAGATTATTAACAAAGAAGGATTGAACTGATGCGCTGGATGCGCCCAGCCGGCGGCATCAAATGTGCCATAACGGTTTCGCAGGGGCCAAGGCGAGGGAGGCATCCATGTCAGAGACTGCAGCCATTCGACTTTAACTGGCTCTGCCTTCGGCCGCGGGGCCGTATTCGTCAAACCCTTTCGGCCACGCGAACCAATCCGCCAGAGCGGGGTTGCTGATTTCCTCACGCTCCGTCCTGCCCTGAATTGCACTCTCATACCGAGATTCCCGGGGTACATGCTTCGGTCCTATCCAGTTAACTGTACGGTGCCCCAACCCATTCAGCAGTCGACAGGCCCCAGGACGTTTGTTCCTCTGTCGTTCCAGCCGGGCGAAGCCTTCCAATTCGACTGGAGCGAAGGATAGGCGATCCTCGGTGGTGAGCGCACCAAGCGCCAGGTTGCGCATATCAAACTGCCGCATAGCAGGGCATTCCAGGTCAGGGCCTATTTTCTGCAAACCCACAAGATGCTGCTTGACGCGCATTGGCATGCTTTCCGGGTCTTCGGCGGCGTGCCCCGGCGCGGGATTTATGACAGCGAAGATTGTCTGCACTGGTTCATGGCCGATGACCGCGCGCACAGCGGTTGACCGGGTCGGCACAGGCAAGAACCGCCAGATCAATGCGCGCTTCCGAGTTCGATTTTGCGTCCAGTGAGGTGAACGAGGCCCTGGTCCGCCAGCTGCACCGCTGCGAATTCCTCGACGGTGCCCACAATATCGTCCTGATCGGCGGACCAGGCACCGGAGAAAGCCATATTGCCACTGCCAACGGCGTGCAGGCTGTCTCGATCTCTGTTCTGTTTCGCAACAGAACAGAGATCATAACCTGCTGGATTCACCAAACTCATTTCCAATCAGGCTCTTAGAGTTTCATCGGCTTGCCGGCCACATAGGTCTGCGCGATGGAGCGGTCGTCACCCAGGGTCTGCAGGATGAACAGCTCCTCGGACAGCGTCTCTGCCCGCTGCATCCGCAGATCCATCGCCGGGGTGGCGCGGGAATCCAGCACCACGATATCAGCCTCGGTGCCGGCCTCCAACGTGCCGATCTTGTCGTCCAGCCCCAGCGCAGCCGCATTGCCGCGGGTGATCCAGTCGAAGGCGCGCAAGGGGTGCAGTTTCTGGTTCTGCAATTGCAGCACCTTGTAGCCCTCGTTCAGCGTTTGCAGCATGGAATAGCTGGTGCCCGCGCCGATATCAGTCGCAATTGCGTTGGTGATGCCGCGCGCGCGCAGGCCTGCGTCGTCAAACAGCCCGCTGCCCAGAAACAGGTTGGAGGTCGGACAGAACACCGGTTTGGCCTTGGTTTCGGCCAGCGCATCGATCTCGCGCGGTTGCAGGTGGATCGAATGGCCCAGCAGCATCTTTTCGGTCAGCAACCCATAGGACTGGTAGACATCCAAATAATCGCGCGCCTGCGGATAGAGTTCCGCGGTAAAGGCGATCTCATCATGGTTCTCTGACAGATGGGTCTGGACGTAGCAATCGGGGTGTTCCTTCACCAGGGCGCCGGCCATTTCCATCTGTTCAGGGGTGGAGGTAATCGCAAAGCGCGGCGTGACCGCATAAAGCCCGCGGCCCTTGCCGTGGTACTTGGCGATCAGGTCCTTCGTGTCGTCATAGCCGGTCACGGGCGTGTCCAAGAGGCCCTCCGGCGCGTTGCGGTCCATTAGAACCTTGCCGCCTATCATCCGCATGTTGCGCTGTGCGGCCTCGTTAAAATAGGCCTCGGCGGATGCCTTGTGGACCGAGCAATAGGCCACCGCAGTGGTGGTGCCGTGGCTGGTCAGCAGGTCAAGGAAGTGGCCAGCCATCTTGGCGCTGTGGCCCGCATCGGCAAAGCGGGTTTCCTCTGGGAAAGTGTAATTGTTCAACCACTCCAAGAGCTGCGAGCCCCAGGACGCGATCACCTGCACTTGCGGGAAATGCAGATGAGTGTCGACGAAGCCGGCCATTAGGATGTTCGGACGGTGGTCGATCACCTCGGCACTTGCGGCCTGTACAGCGAGGTCGCCGTAGTTGCCCTTGGCCAGGATCATTCCATCCGCCATTAGCAGCGCGCCGTCTTCGATGAACTCATAGGCGCTGGTGTCCTCAGCGCCTTGCGGCTCGGCGGTGAAGGAAAGCACCCGCCCGCGCAGCAGCGTCTGTTTCGTTGTCATTTCTGTGTTGTCCTTGGTTGCTGGCAGGGGGCGCGATGCCCCCTGCCCTGTCCGTTAAGGTTATTCGCCTGCCGGCAGGTGCGGCACATGAGGTTTGGCACTGTCGTCTTCAGCTTCCTCGTACCCATCCGCCTTGTGGAAGATCGGGTAGATGAACAGGAAACCGGCCGCGATCAGGTAGCCCATCGCGACACCGCTGAAGTCCGGCCAATGCAGGCTGGCAGAATGGATCACGCCGATCAGCGACATCGCCGCTGCTGCCAGGGCAAAGCCGCCCGCGTTGCGGAAATCACCGTCGATCACACTGGCGACGATGGCACCCCAGATCAGGCCAGTCAGGATGGCGCCTTGGCTAAGAGCCTGGTGGCCTTCGAAATGCGCGCCTTGCTGCAGCAGCGCCGCGGTCAGCTCCGGATCGCCCAATTGCGCCATGCCAGTGGCACCGAGTGCGCCCAGGGCTCCGGCCATCGCGCCCCATTTCACCATCAGGAAGGCGGAGACATGCGGCATCATCGCAATGGTCACCGCGGCAATATGGTCGGTCTTCACCGAATGCGCGGTATTGGTCACCAGGCTGAGCGCCACAAACACCAGCACCGGCGCGGCAGCAGCTACGGGGATCAGGTTGTTGAGGAACGCCAAGAGGCCAAAGAAGGCAGCAAAGGGGATCACCAGACCAACGCCGATGATATAACCTGAGCGCGCGCCCATCCGCTTATAGGCCGGGTGGCCGATATAGGCGGTGGTCGGGAACGGAGAGCCGAAGACCGCACCGATCATGGTGCCGACGCCATCGGTCACCTGACACAGGCCCACCGGGTAATGGTCGCCCGCCGCTTCGGCGCTTTCGACGTTGTTCATGGTCTCGATAAAGTTGTAGATCTGTACCGGCACCAGAACCAGGAACAGCTCCGGGTTGGCAAACAGATGCTGGATACCGGCAATCAGGTCGCCGAAGTAGGGGATCGGCAGGTAGACGCCGACGCCCTCGAAGGAGACCGAAGCCTTGCCCATTCCTAGTGCTACAACGGTCCCGACGATCAGCGCGAGCAGGCCCGCCGGGATGTTGAACGGCAGCCGGTGACGGCCGACCAGCCCCCACAGGATGATGATCATCGAAGCAAACCCGACAAATGGATTTTCAAAGATCGTTGCCAGTGGCACCGTGCCGATGAACACCAGCGCGATGCCGCAGAGGGTGCCCAGCATGCCGGCGCGCGGAGTCACCCTCTTCAGCCAGGGGCCGACGATGGCACCCAATGCAGCGACAATGCCGCCCATGAAGCCGGCGCCAATGCCCACCTGCCAGGCCAGCATGGCGTCATTGGTGGACCAGTAGATCGGCCCGATCACTCCGAACAGATAGACAAACATCACCGGGGTCGAGATGCCATAGGGCAGTGCGGTGACGTCGCGCCCCTGTTTTTCGGCCACATGTTTGGCCAGCCAGGTGTAGACCGCGATCCCCGCCAGAATGGCCACCGCCGCCCCCGGCACGATGCGGCCGAACACGATGTCCGCCGGCATCTGAAACACAAATTGGCAGATGCCCGAAAGCACGATCAGGTTGATCAGGTTGTCGGTGAACAGCGCCCAGAATGCACTGAAGTCATTCCGCGCGAACAGTTTGTACGTATAGCTCCGCCCTGTGGTCATGGCGGCCTCCTCCTATCAGAGGACGCAGTCCTTAACGGCTGATCTTCCCAGCCGTGTCTCCCTCTGCGTCCGGTTGCTTGCCCGTTTGAGGCAAATCAATGCTCCGTGCTGGAGCGGACGCGGCAGTTTCAGAGGTCAAATCAGCGATCACTTCCGCCGCCACGAAGGCCGCGATGACGCTGGGCCGCTTGTCGCGGCTGCCGCCTGCCCCAATGGGGCAGATGAGACGGTCGGTTCCCAGACCGTCGCAATGGTCCCGGCACCAGCGGCGGAATTTCTCCCGCTTGGTGGCCGATCCGATCAGGCCGACATAGCCCGCATCGCCGCGCTGCAGGGCAGCGGAGGCAAGCAGGAAGTCGAGCGCATGATCGTGGGTGAGTACAACAAAGGCGCTGCCCGCCGGGGCAGTGGCGATGTCGATCTCGGGAATGGCGCTTTGGCGGATTTCCACATCCGCCTGGCATAAGTTCAATTCTTCGGAGCGCTGGTCGATCAGGATGCAGCGCAACGGCATATGCTGGAACAGATCCGCCAGCGCCCGGCCCACATGGCCCGCGCCCATCACATAGACATGCGGCAGCGCCTGTTCCTCGGCCTTGGCGGCGGAGACGGCCGCCGCTCGGTCGGGTTGGCGCATCTGCGCCAGCGACATTTCCACCCGGCCGCCGCAGCACTGGCCGATTTCCGGCCCCAGCGGCACATCCAGCGTGTCGCTGAGCACGTGCCTCTTCAGCATCCGCCGGGCATGGTCAATGGCGATATATTCCAGCTGGCCGCCGCCAATGGTGCCCCATGAGGCTTCCGCCGCCACAAACATGCAGGTGCCGGCCTCACGCGGGGAGGACCCGCGAACGCGGCTCAGGCGCACCTGGACCACACGGCTGTGACTGATCAGAAAGTCCTGAAAGGAAGCGCGGCACGGCATTGCTCAGCCCCGCCCCTTGAGGGTTTCGATCGCCATCAGCACACGCTCCGGTGTTGCGGGCGCATCCAGGCGCGGGCAGACCTTGTAATCGGCGGTGCTGGCCACCGCCATCGACAGCGCCTCGAACACTGAGATGCCCAGCATGAACGGCGGCTCGCCCACGGCCTTGGACCGCTTGATGGTGCGCTTCTTATTCACTGACCATTCGGCCAGCCCGGTGTTGAAGATGCGCGGCCGGTCAGAGGCCAGCGGGATCTTGTAGGTCGAGGGCGCGTGGGTGCGCAGGCGGCCTGCGCCGTCCCACCACAGTTCTTCGGTGGTGAGCCATCCCATCCCTTGGATGAACGCGCCCTCCACCTGGCCCTTGTCTAGAATCGGGTTCAGAGAGCGGCCTACATCGTGCAGGATGTCGGTGCGCTCCACCCGGTATTCGCCGGTCAGCGTATCGACCGACACCTCGGAGCAGGACGCGCCATAGGCATAGTAGAAGAACGGCTGCCCCTTGCCCGCCGCGCGGTCCCAGTGGATTTCCGGCGTCTTGTAGAACCCCGCCGCCGACAGCTGGACGCGGGCCATATAGGCCTGTTTCACCAGCGTATCGAAGGGGATCACCTCGCCGCCGACGCGCACGCGGTTGGGCAGGAACTCCACCTCCGCCTCGGACACTTCATACTTCTCAGCCGCGAACTTGGTCAGCCGGGCAATGATCTGCTCCACCGCATCCAGCGCCGCCATGCCGTTGAGGTCCGATCCGGACGAAGCCGCGGTGGCCGAGGTGTTCGGCACTTTCTCGGTCGTGGTCTTGGTGATCTTGATACGCTCGAAATCCACCTGGAAGGCATCGGCCACAACCTGCGCCACCTTGGTGTTGAGGCCCTGCCCCATCTCGGTACCGCCATGGTTCAGGTGGATTGAGCCGTCATTGTAGACATGGATCAGCGAACCGGCCTGGTTGTAGTGCGTCGCGGTAAAGGAGATGCCGAATTTCACCGGAGTGAGCGCGATGCCCTTTTTGATGATCTTCGACTCCTTGTTGATAGCGATGATCTCTTCCCGGCGCTTGCGGTACTCGGCGTTTTCTTCCAGCTCCCCGATCAGCCGGTCGAGGATATTGTCCTCCACCTTCTGGTGGTAGGGCGTGAGGTCCCGGCCCTCTTCGCCATAGAAATTCGCCTTGCGTACATCCAGCGGGTCCTTGCCCAGGGCATAGGCGATCTCTTCGATCATCCGCTCGGCGGCAACCACACCCTGCGGGCCGCCAAAGCCGCGGAAGGCGGTGTTGGAGACGGTATTGGTCTTCATCGGCCGGCTTTTCAGCAGCACGTTCGGGTAGAAATAGGCGTTATCTGCATGGAACAGCGCCCGGTCGGTGACCGGCCCCGACAGGTCCGAGGAATAGCCGCAGCGCGCGGCAAAGCCGCCCTCGACCGCCTGGATGCGGCCCGCGTCGTCGAACGCCACGTCATAATCGATCACGAAATCATGTCGCTTACCGGTGGCGGTCATGTCCTGATCGCGGTCGGGGCGGATCTTAACCGGGCGGTTGTGTTTCTTCGCCGCAATTGCAGCCACCGCACAGAACAGGTTCATCTGGCTTTCCTTGCCGCCAAAACCGCCGCCCATCCGGCGCACGTTGACGGTGACCGCGTTGTTGGCCACGCCCAGGACATGCGCCACCATATGCTGCGCCTCGCTCGGGTGCTGGGTGGAGCAATGCACGGTCACGTCTTCGTCCTCGCCGGGTATGGCAAAGGCGATGTGGCCTTCCAGATACATGTGGTCCTGGCCGCCGACGGTCATCTGCGCCTGGATGCGGTGGGCAGCACCCTTGCGGCCCGCTGCCACATCGCCGCGCTCCAGCTTCAGCGGGTCGGTGACCATCGGATAGCCGGCTTCCTGCGCCTGAACCGGGTCCAGCGCGTGCGGCAGCACTTCGTAATCTACCTGTGCCAGTTCGGCGGCACGACGGGCGGTGTCGCGAGTTTCAGCGATCACCGCAAACATCGGTTGGCCGTGGAATTCCACCTTTTCGGTCGGAAACACCGGCTCGTCATGCTTGCCCGTGGGGCTGATGTCATTGACGCCGGGCACATCAGCAGCAGTCAGAACATCCACCACGCCGGGGGCGTTGCGGACAGCGCTGAGGTCGATGCCCTTGATATTGGCATGCGTCACGGTGGAGACACCTAGATAAGCGTGCAGCGTGCCATAAGGTTCGGCGATATCGTCGGTGTATTCGGCGCGGCCGGTGACATGTTTGATCGCACTGTCATGCTGGCGGTCATGGTGCACGGCGCCGCTGATGGTCTGATGGTCTTTCATCTCAAATCCTCCTCAAGCGACGGCCAGCCGGACAGCACCGGCGGTGGCAGCATCATGTTCCAAATAGAAGCGGCGCAGCAGGTTGCTGGCCGACAGCGCGCGGTAGTCGGCAGAGGCCCGCCAGTCACTCAGCGGGGTGAAGTCCTGCTTCACCGCTTCTGCCGCCGCGTCAAACGCGGCCTCGCCCCAGGGCTGGCCAACCAGCGCGACCTCGGCGCCTGCAGCGCGTTTCGGCGTTGCCGCCATGCCGCCGAATGCGATACGGGCCGCGGTAATCACGCCGTCCGCTACTTCTACGCTGATCCCGGCAGCAACCGAGGAGATATCCTCATCCCGGCGCTTGGAAATCTTGTATGCGGCGTCGATTTGCCCGTCCCGGCGCAGCGGGATGCGGATCGAAGCAACGAAATCGCCCGGCTCGCGGTCCTGCTTGCCGTAATCGATAAAGAACTCCTCCAGCGGCAGGGTGCGCGAACCGCCCTTTTTCTGCAGCGTCACCTCGGCTCCCAGCGAGATCAGCACCGGCGGGGTGTCCCCGATGGGCGAGCCGTTGGCGATATTGCCGCCGATGGTGCCCATGTTGCGCACCTGCCAGCCGGCGATGCGGTCCCAGTAGGCGCTCAGATGCGGGAAGGCATCGCGGATCGCCGCTTCGCTCTCGGTATAGGTGACGCCAGCGCCGATAATCAGCGCCTCGTCGGTCAGCTCAATGGCTTTCAGCTCTTCAAGATGGGAAACAAACACCACCGGCGAAATCGGCTTCATGAATTTGGTGACCCAGAGGCCGACATCGGTGGAGCCCGCCACAATTGTCGCCTTGGGGTTCTCGGCCAGCACCTGCGCCAGGTCGGCGGCATCCAGCGGCAGGATGGCGCGGTCGTCCCCGGGGCCGGTCACCACACGGGCCTGCGGCTGAATCGCCTTCAGTTTGGCGGTCAGGGCCTCACGCTCAGTGGTCAGGTAATCATTGGCCGGTGTGCCGTACTGGTTCACCGCCAGCGCGGCCTTCACAATCGGCTCATAGCCGGTGCAGCGGCAGAGATTGCCTTGCACGGCGGTTTCCACCTGCGTCTCGGTCGGCTGCGCGTTTTCCATCCACAGCGCATAAAGCGACATCACGAAACCGGGGGTGCAGAAGCCGCACTGGCTGCCGTGGTACTCCACCATGGCCTGCTGCACCGGGTGCAGACGGCCTTTGGGGCCGGACAGATGCTCGACCGTCACCACATGGCAGCCGTTCAGCGACGCCAGGAAGCGGATGCAGGCGTTCACCGCTTCATAGCGCAGGGCGCCGCCATGCAGACGGCCCACCAGCACGGTGCAGGCGCCGCAGTCGCCCTCGGCGCAGCCTTCCTTGGTGCCGGTCAGCCGCTGCTCCAACCGCAGGAAATCCAACAGGGTCGTGGTCGCCTTCACGTCCTCCAGCACAATGTCCTGGCCGTTCAGAAGAAAGCGTATGCCGGTTTGATGTGCCATAGGGCCTCCCGAATGTCTCTTGGGCCGAGCTGGCCCGCTTGTGTCTGTTTTACCTTGTCCGACTGCCACGGTTAACGGCTGCAATCGCGAAAGGCTTTCAACACTCTGTTGAAAATGGTTAGGCTAGTGGTAGCCGGAACCGGTGTGTTTGCTCCCTGCCACCGCAAAGGGCAAGCAGCAAAGGCGCCCCGTAAAGGACTGTGAACCATGTCTTATCTGGAATCCCTGCGGGTCTTTACCCGAGTCGTCGAGCTGGGCAGCATCACTTCCGGCGGGCGCGATCTGCGACTGACTCCGGCGGTGGCCAGCAAGCGGATCAAGGAGCTTGAAAAGCACCTTGGCGTCCGCCTGTTCAACCGGACCACGAGATCGCTGACCCCGACCGAGGCTGGAAAGCTGTTTTATGCCGAGGCGAAGAAAGTCCTCGAATCGATTGAGGACGCAGAAGCGGTGGTCTCGCAGTTCTCCGAGGCGCCGCGCGGGGTGATCCGGGTGACCGCGCCGCTGGGTGTCGGCCGCCGTATCATCGCGCCGTTGGTGCCCGGGTTTGTCGAGGCGTATCCCGCCACAGAAATCCGCATGCGGATGTCGGACCGCAAGGTCGACATTCTGGCCGACGGGCTGGACGTGGCGTTCTTCATCGGCACTCCGCATGATTCCACGTTGAAAATGCGAAAGATCGCCAATTGCGCGCGGGTGCTGTGCGCCGCGCCGGCCTATCTTGAGCGGCACGGGACGCCGCAGATGCCGGAGGATCTGCTAGTCGGCCACAACTGCCTGCTGCTGCGCTACCCGCGCTCGCCGGAATATTTCTGGACGCTGGACACGACGGATGGGCCGCGCAAGCTGGAGGTGTCAGGGAAATACGATGCCGACGACAGCGATGTGCTGACCAATTGGGCGCTGGAGGGGCACGGCATTGTCAACAAGCCTCGGTTTGACGTGGCTGCGCATCTGCGCTCTGGCGCGCTGGTCGAGGTGCTGCGGGAAACGCCGCCGGAGCCGACCATTTTCGGCTGCCTCTATCCGCACCGGAAACTGCAGGACCCCAAGATCCGCCTGTTTGTTGACCATGCAGTGAAACACGGGCTGGCTGCCTTCCGGCGGAGCGAGGCGGGAAATTAGCAAGCGAACAGACGGGCTTCATTGGCCCGCCTTCTTCAGTCAAATGTCCGCGCCTCAGCAGCGGTGCGGGTTTTCCTTGCAGTAAACCAGGTTTGCGGCAGCCCCGACGGCGGCACCCGTCACCAGGTTACCGTCCAGCACGGCAGCACCAGCCGCACCGGCGCCCGCGCCATAGACCAGCTGCTCGCCAGTGGTGTCACCGCAGGCAGCAAGGGTGGTGCAGAGTGCAAATCCAAAAGCGATGGTCTTCCTGAGCATTGTGTTACCTCCATCAACGTCCAAATCCCGCAGTTTTGCCGCGGTCCCAACGGCTAGTTCCCGGCTTGTACCGCCTGGGGAAGGATGCCCGAAAGGGATTGGCGCTGTGGCAGAACAAGCCAGCCAGCCTTGGCTATCCGGCGCAATTGGGCAAACCCTGCATCAGTATAACACATGGCGGGGCTGTTTGCTTCTACGGTCTTGCTGCATGGGAAGTGCACACGTGGTGCCGGAAGTAAAAATGGCCCCGCCACGGGGGCGGAGCCATTTGGATTGCAAATCGGTTCTGCTTCAGTTCGCAGCCAGCGCGAACGGCAGATCCTTAGAAGCGCTGCCGTACCAGCGGCGGATCAATGCGCGCTCCTCGTCCTCCATATAGGTCACATTGGCAGGCGGCATCGCCTGGGTGGCGCCGGCCTGCAGGTAGATCTCTTTGGCGTGTTTCGCCACATCGGCCGGTGTCTCCAGCAGCACGTTCTTGGGCGCACGGCGGATGCCGTCATAATAGGGCTCCCGCGCGTGGCACATCGCACAGCGGCCCGGCACCACATTCATCACATCCTCGAAATGCTGGTTGCTGGCAAAGACTTGCTCGCTCTTGCTCAGCTCCCGTGCTTCGGACTCTTCATAGGTGTCCTGCTGCAGTGGCGCCTGGCTCAGGATCATGATGCCGATGAACAGGATCGCGGTTACCGGCCAGGTCCAGGTCGGGTTGCTGGTGCCCGCATGGTTGCTGTTAAAGTAATGGCGGATGGTCACGCCCATCAGGAACACCAGCGCCGCGATCAGCCAGTTGTACTCGGTGGCAAAGGCCAGCGGATAGTGGTTGGACAGCATCAGGAACACCACCGGCAGCGTCAGATAGTTGTTATGGGTCGAGCGCAGCTTGGCGATCTTGCCGTATTTCGCGTCCGGGGTGCGGCCTTCCTGCAGGTCCTTCACCACGATGCGCTGGTTCGGCATGATGATGAAAAAGACGTTTGCCGTCATGATCGTCGCGGTGAAGGCGCCCAGATGCAGCATCACGGCGCGGCCGGTGAAGATCTGGTTGTAACCCCAGCCCATTGCGACCAGCAGCACAAACAGAAGCACCATAAGGAAGGTCGGTTTTTCCCCTAGGGGCGACTTGCACAAGGCATCATAGACCAGCCAACCGATGCTCAGCGAGGCGCCGGAAATCAGGATGCCCTGCCAAAGGGCCAGATCGGCCTTGGTCGAGTCGATCAGATACAGCTCGCCGCCGGCCCAATAGACGATCATCAACAGGCCAGCACCTGACAGCCAGGTGGCGTAGCTTTCCCATTTGAACCAGATCAGATGGTCCGGCATGTTTTCCGGCGCCACCAGGTATTTCTGGATGTGATAGAAACCGCCGCCATGGACCTGCCATTCCTCGCCGTGCGCGCCGACCGGCAGATGCGGAACCTTCCGCAGGCCTAGGTCCAGCGCGACGAAGTAGAAGGACGATCCGATCCAGGCAATGGCGGTGATGACGTGAAGCCAGCGGACCGCAAAGCCCAGCCAGTCCCACATGATCACAAGCTCTTCCATTGTTCTCTCCTCATAAGCTTTGACCCAAGACTAGAGCATGCCGCTATTTTCATGTATTAGGTAAAAAATCCAAGCTGTTTCAAAATAACGCAAAGAATACTTGAATGGCCTATCTCGACAACATCCGTACCTTTGTCCGGGTTTATGAACTTGGCAACATGTCCGCCGCGGCGCGGGACATGCGGATTTCAGCGGCGGTTGCGTCGTCGCGGATTTCGCAGCTGGAGGATCACCTGAACGTGCGGCTGTTCCAGCGCACCACCCGGCTGCTTAACCCGACCGAGCAAGGCAACCTGTTTTACCACGGCGCGGTCAAGATCCTGGAAGCGGTGGATGAGGCTGAGGCCGATATCAGCAGCGTGACCCAGACGCCGCGCGGCACCCTTTATGTGGCGGCGCCTTTGGGGCTGGGGCAGCGCCTGGTTGCGCCCGCCGTGCCGATGTTCAAGGAAGCCTATCCGCTGATCTCGATCCGGTTGCGGATGTCGGACCGCAAGCTGGACCTGGCCGCGGAGGGGCTGGATGCGGCGTTTTTCCTGGGCGTGCCGGAGGATTCCAACCTGCGTATCCGCAAGATCGCTGACTGCCGGCGGGTGCTGTGCGCCTCACCCGACTATATCAGGCAGCGCGGACAGCCGAAAAACAGTGAGGAGCTGAAGACCGACGCGCATGACTGCCTGAACCTCCGCTATCCCGGCGCGCCGGAGTTTCAGTGGCCGCTGCGCAGCCAGGACGGGGTCAAGCGGGTGACCGTTACGGGGCCGTTTGAATCGGATCACGGCGATGTGCTGACCAGCTGGGCGCTGGACGGGCACGGGATTATCCTGAAGCCGGTGTTCGAGATTTCAGAGCACCTCGCCTCCGGCCGGCTGGTGCCGGTGCTGACAGAGGAGCCGCCGATCCCGATTCAGATGGCTTGCCTCTATGTGCACCGCCGCCACCAGGACCCCAAGGCGCGGCTGTTCATGGACTTCATGGTTGATCACATCCAGGCCTCCCTCCCCTCAGACTGAAAAAGCCCGCCCCAATTGCTTGGGGCGGGAACCGCTGGCAGATGCCGAGCGGGAGGAGAGGTATCTAGGGGAGTGCGACTCAGCTGCCGCGGTAAGTGGAATAGCCGTAGGGCGATAGCAGCAGCGGCACGTGGTAGTGGCTGTCCGCCTCGCTTATGCCAAAGCGCAGCGGCACTTCGTCGAGGAACAGCGGGTCGGCGCCCGCCTGCCCGGTGGCCCGCAGATAGCCGCCCGCGTGAAACACCAGCTCATAGGTGCCGGTGGCAAACTCAGCCGCAGGCAGGATCTGCTCATCCGTGCGCCCGTCATCATTGGTGGTCAGGCTGCGCAGACGGCTACGCTCGCTGCCCTCGATCCGGTAGAGATCGATCTTCAGCCCTTCCGCCGGGCAGCCGCGGGCGGTGTCCAGCACATGGGTGGTCAGAAATCCGGTCATGCCAGCCTCCTATTTAAACTGTTTCCATAGGTATGCGCTGTTCAGCCCATTGCATACAGAAGGAAGAGTCAAAAAGTTCTTTCAAAAATATACTGAAAGCCGAACGTGATTGTTTTGTTATATAGATAATGAAAAGACAGGAGACCTGACGTGACGCGCTATCCTCGTGACTTGCGCGGATACGGTGCTGACGCACCTGACCCGCAGTGGCCCAATGGGGCCAAAGCCGCCGCGCAATTTGTTCTGAATTATGAAGAAGGCGGTGAGAACTGCATCCTGCACGGGGATGCGGCCTCGGAGGCCTTTCTTTCCGACATTCCCGGCGCCGCACAATGGCCCGGCCAGCGCCATTGGAACATGGAATCGGTCTATGAATACGGTTCGCGGGCCGGGTTCTGGCGGCTGCACCGGCTGTTTGCCGGCGCCGGCATTCCGCTGACCATCTATGGCGTCGCCACCGCGCTGGCCCGCTCGCCCGCGCAGGTGCAAGCGATGAAGGATGCAGATTGGGAGATCGCCAGCCACGGGTTGAAATGGGTCGAGCATAAGGACATGGCCGAGGAGGAGGAACGCGCCGCCATCGCCGAGGCGGTGCGCCTGCACACCGAAGTAACAGGCGAGCGCCCGCGCGGCTGGTACACCGGGCGCTGCAGCGCCAACACGGTGCGGCTGGTGGCCGAAGAAGGCGGGTTTGACTATATCTCCGACACCTACGACGACGACCTGCCCTATTGGCTGAAAACCGGCGGCCGCGATCAACTGATCATTCCCTACACGCTGGAAGCCAATGACATGCGGTTCGCCAATTCGCCGGGCTGGATCACTGGCGAGCATTTCTTTCAGTATCTGAAGGATGCCTTCGACGTGATTTATGCCGAAGGCGAGGCCGGTGCACCGAAGATGATGACCATCGGGCTGCATTGCCGCTTGATCGGACGGCCGGGCAAGGTTGCGGGCCTGAAGCGTTTTATCGACTACATCCAAGGCTTTGAGGGCGTCTGGTGCCCGCGCCGGATCGAGATTGCCAAGCATTGGGCCGAAACCCATCCGCCGGTGAAAGGCGAGCGCCCCAGCCGGATGGACCGCGAAGAGTTTGTCACCAAGTTCGGTTCGATCTTCGAGCATTCGCCCTGGATCGCCGACCGCGCCTTTGATCTGGAGCTGGGCCCGGCGCATGACTGCGCCGCAGGTGTCCACAATGCGCTGTGCCGCATCTTCCGCACCGCCAGCGAGGAAGAGCGCCTGGGCGTGCTGACCGCACACCCGGATCTGGCGGGCAAGCTGGCCGCCGCCGGCCGTCTGACTGCTGAGAGCACCTCGGAACAGTCCAGTGCCGGCCTTGATATGCTGACCGATGAGGAGCGCGAGAGTTTCACCCGGCTCAACACCGAATATGTGGAGAAGCACGGCTTTCCCTTTATCATCGCGGTGCGCGACCACAACAAGGTGTCGATCATGGAGGCGTTTTACCGCCGCATCCACAATGACCGTGCGACCGAGTTCGACGAGGCCTGCCGCCAGGTTGAGCGTATTGCCCAGTTCCGTCTGCAGGATCTGCTGCCGTGAGCAGGTTGCTGACAGCAAAGACGCTGACGGCAGCGGCTTTTGCGCCTTATGGCGACGTGATCGAGGTCGCCGGCGCGCCCGACAAGATGATCAATCAGGGCATGTGCGGCCGTCACCACGATCGCGCAGCCCTGGATTTCGGCCCGGACGGCCGGGCCGGCATCAGCCTGTTTGATGCCAAGGCCCGCCACCTGCCGCACAAGGTCGATATGGTGGAACGCCACCCGGAAGGCAGCCAGGCATTCGTGCCAGTCAGCGGCGTGCCGATGCTGGTGGTGGTGGCGGATGACGACAACGGCGTGCCGGTCAACCTGCAGGCCTTTATCAGCCAGCCGGGCCAATCCATAAATTTGCACCAGGGCACCTGGCACGGGGTACTCGCGCCGCTGGGTGCGCCCGGCCAATACATTGTTGTCGACCGGATCGGCACCTCGCCGAACCTTGAGGAACACTGGTTCAAGGAGCCATTCACTGTGGTCGCGGACTGACCACTCCCAGAAGCCGCCAGCAAAAAAAACAAGAAGCGGCAAGATCCCCATGACCAACAGGAGAACACATGGTTGATACTTCCATCGGGACGCCAGAACAGCTGCGCGATCCCAACTACACCCCGCCCCTGCACAAGGCGGTGCCGCTGGGCATCCAGCATGTGCTGGCGATGTTCGTTTCAAATGTGACACCGGCGATCATTGTTGCCGGTGCCGCCGGGTTCGGCTTCGGCTCCAACTCGCCGGATTTCCCCGAACTGCTGTACCTGATCCAGATGTCGATGCTGTTTGCCGGCATCGCGACGCTGCTGCAGACCCTTACCCTTGGCCCCATAGGCTCGGCGCTGCCGATTGTGCAGGGTACGTCGTTCGCCTTTCTGCCGATCATGATTCCGCTGGTCGCGGGCAAGGGCGTGGACGGGCTGGCAGCCCTTTTCACCGGCGTCATTGTCGGCGGTATCTTCCACAGTCTGCTGGGTACGGTGATCGGCAAGATCCGTTTTGCCCTGCCGCCGCTGGTAACCGGTCTGGTGGTTACCATGATCGGCCTGGCGCTGGTCAAGGTTGGCATTCAGTACGCCGCGGGCGGGGTTCCGGCCATTGGCACGCCGGAATACGGCTCGCTTCTGAACTGGTCGGCGGCGCTGGTCGTGATCCTGGTGACATTGGGGCTGAAGTTTTTCTCCAAGGGGATGCTGTCGGTCTCGGCTGTGCTGCTGGGGCTGATCGTGGGCTACATCTATGCGCTGATGACCGGCATGCTGACATTTGAGGCGGTCTCCGGCTCCTGGGAGCGGGCAGCGGCCTTTGCCCTGCCGCAGCCGTTCAAATACGGGGTTGAGTTCTCTGCCGCGGCCATCATCGGCTTCTGCCTGATGAGCTTTGTCTCTGCGGTGGAAACCGTGGGTGACGTCTCTGGCGTGACCAAGGGCGGCGCAGGCCGTGAAGCCACCGTGGAGGAGATTGCAGGCGCAACCTATGCCGATGGTGTGGGAACGGCCTTTGCGGGCTTCTTTGGCGCCTTCCCCAACACCTCCTTCAGTCAAAACGTCGGCCTGATTGCAATGACCGGGGTGATGAGCCGCCATGTGGTGACCTGCGGCGCCATTTTCCTGATCATCTGCGGGTTGGTGCCCAAAGTCGGTGCGGTTATCCGCACAGTTCCGATCGAGGTTCTGGGCGGCGGCGTGATCGTGATGTTCGGCATGGTGGTCGCGGCCGGCGTGTCAATGCTGTCCGACGTGGACTGGAACCGCCGCAACATGGTGATCTTTGCCATTGCGCTGTCCATCGGCCTCGGCCTGCAGCTTGAACCCGGTGCCTTGCAGCATATGCCTGAAACAGCCCGCATTCTGCTCACCAGCGGCCTGCTGCCAGCAGCACTGATTGCCATCGTGCTGAACCTGCTTCTGCCAGTCGAACTGACGGGGGAAGCAACCGAAGAAGTCTCCGGCGGGATGAGCGGCCAGGGCCGTGGATCATTGCCGCATGAAGACCGCGCCTGAAACGCGGGGATCCTGAAAACAGAAAGGGCGCCAATGCGGCGCCCTTTTCATTTGCTATTCTAACCGGTTCAGAAATCGACTTCGATGGCGATACCGGCCTCAACTGCGCGTTCCACGACAGAGGCAGCAACCGCCAGATCCTGCAGCCCCACGCCGGTGCCGTCGAACAGGGTAATCTGTTCGTCCGAGGTGCGCCCCGGGTTGGTGCCATTGATAACCGCCCCGATCTGGGCAACGTCAGCCTCCGTGATCAGGCCCTGCGCCACCGCGTGCTGCGCCTCGCCGATGGCGATGGACTGGGCGACCTCGTCGGTGAACACGTCTGCCGCTACCAGCAGCTGGGGATCGACCTCCTGCTTGCCCTTGGGATCGGTGCCCATGCAGGCGATGTGGGTGCCGGGGCTGACCTGATCCGCCTTCAGGATCGCGTCAAAGGACGAGGTGACCGAAATAATCACATCCGCCTCGCGCAGGCCGTCCAGCTCCACCGCTTCAAACGGCAGCCCCGCCTCATCCGCCACTTCTTGCAGGTTCGGCAGCATCTCCGGATGCAGGTTCCAGCCGATGACCTTTTCAAACTCGCGCTGCTCCAAGGCTGCCCGCAGCTGGAATTTGGCCTGATGCCCCGCGCCGATCATGCCGATCACCTTGGCGTCCTTGCGCGCCAGATGCTTGATCGACACCGAGGACGCCGCCGCCGTGCGCAGCGCAGTCAGCAGGTTGCCGCCCACCATCGCCTTGACCTTGCCGGTGTCCGGGTCGAACAGAAAGACGGTCGACTGATGGTTGATCAGCCCGCGCTTTTCCAGGTTGTTCGGCCAGTAGCCGCCAGCCTTGAGACCAAGGGTCAGCCCGGCGCGGTCAAAGCCGCCTTTGAAGCCATAAAGCGCGTCCTCATGGCCGATAGCCTCACGCACAACGGGAAAGTTGTAGGCGTCGCCAGCTGCCATGGCGGCAAACACATTTTCCACCGCGTCAAACGCCGCCTTGCGGGTCATCAGAGCGGCGATTTCCTGTTCTGGAACGATGTACATATTTGTTTCTCCTAAACAAAAATAGGCGGAGGGCGGCAAGCGCACCTCCGCCAGTTCGGGGATTGGTGGATCAGTATGCTTTGCCGCGGGCCGAGACAGGCCAGACGGTTTCGACCTTACCGTTGCGCACGCCGACGTACCAGTCATGCACGTTGGCGGTCGGGTCGCAGTGGCCGGGCACCAGGCGCAGCTTTTCGCCGACCTTCAGCGCACCCTCAGGGTCGGCAACCACGCCATGCTCGTCCGAGCATTTGACATATTCCACGTCGTCGCGGCCGAAGATGAAGGGCAACCCGCTGTCCACCGATTGCGCCTTGAGACCGGCATCGACGATGGCCTTGTCGGCCTTGGCGTGGCTCATCACCTGGGTCAGAATGAAAAACGCGTTTTCCCACTCACCCTGGTCGATCCGGTTGCCGTCCTTGTCGAGGATACGGCCATAATCCGCGTCCATAAAAGCATAGGAGCCGCACTGCAGCTCGTTGTAAACGCCCGAGTTCGACTCGAAGTAGTAGGAGCCGGTGCCACCGCCGGAAACCAGCTCGCACGCAATGCCCTCTTTCTTCAGGCCTTCAACTGCATCAGCAACCTGCGCGATGGCGATGTCCAGCTTGGCCTTGCGGTCCTCATAGCTGTCCATGTGCTGCATTGCACCTTGGTAGGCCTGAATGCCAGTGAACTTGAGGTTCTCAGCCGCGTTCACCGCCTTGGCAATATCAACAACCGCTTCGGTGGTGGTCACGCCGCAGCGGCCTGCACCGCAGTCGATCTCGATCAGGACTTCCAGTTCGGTGCCGTGCTTTTGCGCCGCCGCCGACAGATCGGCCACGTTTTCGATGTCATCGACACAAACGATGGTGCGGGCGCGCAGCTTGGGCAGGCGGGCCAGACGGTCAATTTTCTGCAGATCGCGTACCTGGTTAGAGACCAGCACGTCCTTGATGCCGCCGCGGGCAAAAACCTCCGCTTCGGAGACCTTCTGGCAGCAGACGCCAACCGCGCCGCCGAGGCGTTCCTGCAGCTTGGCCACATCCACCGATTTGTGCATCTTGCCATGCACCCGGTGGCGCATGCCGTGGGCCTTGGCGTAATCACCCATCTTCTTGATGTTGCGCTCCAGCGCGTCCAGGTCCAGCACCAGGCAGGGGGTCTGGATGTCGGCTTCGTCCATGCCCGGCACTGCCGGGACATCATAGCCGACTTCGAGGTCGTCAAATTTGGTCTGTGCGTTCATATCAGTATTCCCCAGTTTAGCTGTTCATCCAGGGCAGCTTGTCGAGGTCGACATTGCCTCCGGTGACGATCAGGCCTACGCGCTTGCCCGCGAAGGCATCTTTGTTTTTCAGAATGGTGGCGAGCGGCACCGCGCTGGACGGTTCCATCACGATGCGCAGGTGCTTCCAGATCAGCTTCATCGCGTCGATGATCTCGGCATCCGAGGCGGTGTAGATCTCGCTGACGTGGTTGCTGACGAAATGCCAGGTCAGCTCCTTCAGCGGCACCAGCAGCCCGTCGGCCACGGTCTTGGGCGCATCGTCAGCAATGATGTAGCCCGCTTTGAAGCTGCGATAGGCATCGTCGGCCTGTTCCGGTTCCGCAGCGATCACCTTGGTTTCGGGAGCCAGCGTCGACAGCGTCAGGCAGGTGCCTGAGATCATGCCGCCGCCACCGATCGGGGCCACGACCATGTCGAGGCCATCGGTTTGTTCGACGAATTCCTTGGCGCATGTGCCCTGCCCCGCAATGACGCGATGGTCATTGTAAGGATGCACAAAGTCGCCGCCGGTTTCGGCCTGCACCTTGGCAAAGGTCTCCTCGCGCGAGGAGGTCGAGGGCTCGCATTCGGTGATCTTGCCGCCATAGCGGCGCACGGTGTCCTTCTTGGCCTGCGGCGCGGTACGCGGCATGACCACGTTGCAGGGGATGCCGCGCCGCATTGCCGCGTAGGACAGGCAGGAGGCATGGTTGCCCGAGGAATGCGTCGCCACACCCTTGGCCGCCTGCGCCTCATCCAGTCCGAACACCGCGTTGCTGG
>NZ_JAXMOX010000007.1:0-43242 GCF_034669605.1 Leisingera sp. | reverse complement strand
GGCTTCCATTTCGGGCAGGCGGTGATAGCTTTGCGGGCCGACCACCAGATCCACCAGCGGCTGGCGGCGCATGATCTCCTCGCCCTCGGCCTGGGCGACACAGCCGGCGACGCCGATCTTGAGGTCGGGCTTTTCCGCCTTCAGTCCTTTAAAACGGCCCAGTTCGGAATAGACTTTCTCGGCTGCTTTTTCCCGGATATGGCAGGTATTGAGCAGGATCATGTCGGCGTCATCGGCCGATTTGGTCTCGACATAGCCTTCACCGCCCAGCGCCTCGGCCATGCGTTCGCTGTCATAGACATTCATCTGACAGCCATAGGTCTTGATAAACAGCTTCTTCGGGGCACTCATGCGGGTCAGCCTTCCAGCCAAGGTGGGTGAACAGCGGCCTGCCTTACAGGCAAATGCCGCCGCTTGCAATGAGGCGGGATTTACCCGATTTTGGCCGCAAAGGCCAGAAAGGCAAAGGGCAGACGGGCATGATGTATTCTTCGCTGCAGAATTTCCTGAAAAAGGGCAAGGCGCTGCTGGCCAAAGGACCGGTGGCGCTAATCTTTGTCGAGGACGAGGTGGAGATCGCCACCACTCTGCGCCATCACCTGCAAAGCGGTTTCAAGGCAGTTGTGGCCCTGATGCCGGACGCCTTTGATCTGCCGCCGGATGTGCGCGCCAAGGTGCACCGGGTGCCGTTTGACTGCGCCCCTGAAGAGGCGCTGCCAGGCGCAATCAATGCGGTGATCGCCGCAGCGCAGCCCGGATGCTGGCTCTATTACTGCTACAATGCGGAGTATCTGTTCTACCCGTTCTGCGAGACGCGCAGCGTTGGAGAAATGCTGACCTTCCATTCCGAAGAGCGGCGTGATGCAGTGCTCAGCTATGTTATCGACCTTTATGCCGGCGATCTTCAGAGCTGCCCTGGCGCTGTCTCCCTGGAGGCGGCCTATCTCGATAAATCCGGTTACTACGCCCAGTCGCGCAAAGATCCCGGAACCGGCCATCCGCGCGAGCGGCAGCTGGACTTTTTCGGCGGGGTGCGCTGGCGGTTTGAAGAGCATATCCCAGAGAAAAGCCGGAAAATCGACCGGATTTCTCTGTTCAAGGCCAAGCCTGGGCTGAAACTGCAGCAGGATCACACTTTCAACGACCAGGAATACAATACCTATGCCTGCCCCTGGCATCATAACCTGACTGCCGCGGTCTGTTCATTCCGCACCGCCAAGGCGCTGAAACGCAATCCTGGCTCAACTTTCGACATTGAAACCTTCCGGTGGCACAACTCCGCACCGTTTGAATGGCATTCGCGCCAACTGTTGGATCTGGGACTGATGGAGCCGGGACAGTGGTTCTGAGCACAGCCGGCGGCGGCTGAGGAACACCTGACCGGCGGGCCGCATTTCAGGAGCGCTGCCTTAGCCTGTCCGCTCAGCGTGAACCGCGTCGCGCACCGTTTCCAGCGTGCCGCGCAGCTCTGCCATCGGCAAACCGCCAAACGCCAATCTCAAGGCCTGTGGCGCTGCGGCGGATGTTGCAAACGGCTCTGCGCCGGACACCGAAATGCCCTGATCCTTCAAACGCGTCACGATGGGCTGCGCACGGGCGCCTTTTTCAAGCGGCAGCCAGGCAAAACCCGCGTTGCGATGCGAAATGACACGAGACGCGCCAAAGACATCCCGGCACACCGATTGACGCGCAGCGCCATCCTGCCTGCGGGTTTCTTCGGATTTTTCCAGTGTCCCGTCTTCGATCCAGCCTGTGACCAATGCGGAAATCAATGCGGGCGTGTTCCAAGTCGTCGCGCGGATCACTTCCAGCAGAGCTGCGGTGCGGTCTGCAGGCGCGATCACGTACCCCAGACGCAATCCGGTTGCAAAGCTTTTGGAAAAGCCGCTGATATGCACCGTCCGCTCTGGTGCCAACGACAGGAAACCGGGCGGCGGATCAGGTTCCAAAAACGCATACACCGCGTCCTCGATGATAAGCAGGTTGTGCCGCCGGGCCACATCCAGCAGGCGCAGCCGGACTGTTTCATCCATGACGGTTCCCAGCGGGCTTTGGACCGTCGGCATCAGGTAAACCGCTCGTATGTTCCGCAAGCGGCATTGGTGGTCCAGATCGTCCGGGTCCATGACACCGTGCTGCATCCCGACCGGGGCAAGCTCCAGACCATTCAGTGCCGCAGCGGATTTGAACCCTGGGTATGTAAGCGCGTCAGCCGCGATCACATCCCCCTGCTGAAACAGCCCCAAACAGGTGACCGCCAGGCCATGCTGGCTGCCCGAGGCGACCAGCAGGTGCTCGGGGTTTATCCGGCCCAGACACCGCCTGAGTCTATCGGCGATGATCCGGCGTTCGTGTATGCGGCCGCCGTGGGGCTGATAGCGCAGCACCGCATCCAGGTCGCCGGCCGCCGCAAGCCGACGCAGGCCGGCCCGCAGAATGTCTGCGTCCACGGGACCGCCTGGCATGTTGAAGACCAGATCCGTGATCCCCTTGGCCGCGGTTTGATGCACTCCCAGTGTCATCGGCACCTCGGGATCGCGCACAAAAGTCCCGCGCCCGGCTTCTCCCCTGACAAGTCCCCTACGTTCCAGTTCCTTGTAAACACGGGTTGCGGTCGCCAGCGCGATGCCGGTTTTTTCAGCGAAAGCCCGGTGCGTCGGCAGTCTGGAGCCCGGCGCCAATTTGCCCTCCCGGATCGCATTTGAGAGCATGTCGGCAAAGCGGGTGTATCTGGATTTCGTCATGCGCCCGGCGTCCTTAGTACAATCCAAAAATTGTCATACAGCGAAACTTCATGGCATTGCGGAGGCGAGTCAACCTGCGAGGTCCGCCCGATGCTCCGTTTCTTGTCTGCTGCTTTGCTTGCCGTAATTCTGTTCACTGTCACGTTTGCCGTGAATCTTCAGGCGCCGTTGTATGAAGCCTATGCCGCGCAGGATAATGCCGGCGCCACCGCCGTCACAATCGCCTTTGCAGCCTACGCTGGCGGCCTGATGCCGACGCTATTGCTGCTTGGCGGGCTGTCAGACCGGATCGGGCGGCGTATTCCGATTGCGCTGGCCCTGATCCTCGGCGCGGTTGCGACGGCAGTTCTGATGCAGTTCCCAAACTGGACAAGCCTTGTCACGGCACGGGTTTTCCTGGGCATCGGGACCGGGCTGGCGACCACCGCGGGTAATGCGTATATGGCGGAAATCCTGGGCGCCGGACGGGCACGCAGCGCGGCCTTGATTGTTACATCGGCAACATCGCTTGGGTTCGGCGGCGGCGCGCTGGCAACAGGTCTTAGCCTTAGCCTGCAAGGGCCGACGTTCCTGCCATTGAGCTACGCGGCACTGCTTGCAACAGCTCCGGTTCTGGCCGCAGCCGCTTTCGCCCTGCCCAAGGCGGACTGTCCGAAACCCGTCACACCGCTGCGGCTGCCGGCCTTTCCGTCCGGCACATGGGTGTTCGGCGCGGCTATGGCGCTGGCCTGGTCGACAACCGGCATGACCATTGCCGTTGTGCCATTGCAATTGGCTGCCAATGCGCTTGGAGGCTGGACCGGGCTTGTCATTTTTCTGGCGATCTTCGCCGGGTTTCTCTGCCAGCCTGTCGCCCGGCGCATGTCCAACGGCCGGGCACTGGCACTCGGGTTTGTGCTGATACCGCTGGGCTTTCTCGTGCTTCTGGCCGGAGTCTGGCTGACATCACTGGTGCTGGTCCTTGCCGGAACCTGCATCACCAGCGCGGCAAGCTATGGCTTTACCTATCTTGCTTCCCTGGCGGAGGTTTCACTGCGCGCACCTGATGACAGGGCGCGGGCGACGGCTGGCCTTTTCGTCTATGCCTATTGCGGGTTCTCGCTGCCTGTCATTGCAAGCGGCGCATTGGCCGACACCTTGGGACTGCTGGCTGCAATGGCGCTCTTTGCCGCTGCCCAGATTTCCGCCACATGGGTCATCGTTCTGTTTTGGAGGAAAGGCGGGCACCCGGCCCGCCCAGCCACGGAGCAGGAGTTGGGTATCGTCTGATCCGGCCTGGTTACCGCGTATGCTGATCAAGACCCGGGGAAATTTCCACCCACACACCCTGCACCGCATCTGCCGCGTCAGCTCCCAGAGTCAAAAGGGGCTGTTCGCCGCAGCCAGAAACCACGATGACACGCCTCTAAGATGAGACCGGCAAAAACAGGCATTCCAGCTTGGGCGCAGGCATTCTGGCCGCGGACGGACAGGCGCGCAGACGGCCAGGCCGGCAATGCTTCGATACAGAACATACAGACCGCGGGTTGCTGTGTGATAAGCCATTTCCGGTATTCTGGGCTGATGTTCCCTTCGCCGAATGTGTATTGCAGCTCATAAGTTTCACGGTCAGAAAAGATGGCATGCTTTCCAATAATGACAAACGGCGCTGGAACCCAAGGAAATGACAGCTTCGGATCCTTCAAGCCTTGCCACGGTCTCGGCGCAGTTCGCCGAGGATTGGATCATGGCCTTGAGGCAGTGTTGCACGGATGCCCAGCTAGCATCCTTTCTGCAGCGTGCGGGGATGCATACGGTGCAGGGTCGCCTTGCCCATCGCATTACCCTGGATCAGATTGTCCGGCTTTATCAAATTGCCGCCATCGAAACCAAAGATGAAATGATGGGGCTTTGGAGCCGCCCGATCCGGGCCAGAGCTCTGCAGCATCTCCTGACCACGGTCCGTGAAGCCAGCTCACTTCCCTCGGCCTTGCACCGGTTTTCTACATTCTGGAACCTTCTGCTGGACGACTACCAGCTAGAACTCGAATCCGGATATGGCAGCATCAGTCTGCGGCTTATGCCGCGGGAAACGCTGCCCTGTCAGCAGTTTGGCCATATGCTGATGCTGAAATTGGCACATGGGCTGCTGTCCTGGCTTGCAGGATATGAAGTGCCTGTCCAGGCTGTTCAATTTGCTTTTGAACGCCCCGGGTTTTCAGACGATTACTCGGTGATCTTTCCGGCGCAGGTCAGCTTCAAGGCTCCGTGTTCGGCAATTACCTTTGAAGCGGCAGAACTGGGGCCGGCAAATAAACGCAGCACTGCGGAACTGAAGGAGTTCCTGAACCGGGCCCCCCGCGACTGGATATTCACGGAGTATAGAGAACATAAGCAGTCTCTGAGGGTCCGGGAGTATCTTTATCGGACAAGCTGGGAGGGTGGCCACCTGGCAGGCGCAGCCCGCAGCCTGAATGTAACCCCAAGAACCTTGATGAGACGGCTGGACGCGGAAGGCACCTCCTTCCAGGCGATCAAAGACGGGCTGCGCCGGGACATAGCCATTCGCGGCCTGCAAGGCGGACGTAAGAGCATCGAAGAAATCTCTCAGGATGTCGGGTTCTCCTGTCCCGCAAATTTCCACCGCGCCTTTCGGCGGTGGACCGGCGTAACTCCCAGTTCCTACAGGACGTCAGAAAACTGAACGCAGGCCCTGCGCTGCAATGTCTTGTTCAGCCCTGCCCCGGACACGGTGGTGTTTCACCCGTCGGTGGCCGAAGCTTACCCGCAGCAATCCGGAAATCCCCGATGCAGAAGTCAGTGCGAGGCGCTAACCCTTGCCCTTCGTCTTTGTGGCACCTCTTTTGGCATTCTTTTCGAGATATTCGATCATCATGCCGGCGATATCCAGGCCGGTGGCTTTCTCCACGCCTTCCAGTCCCGGTGATGAGTTGACCTCCATGATGACCGGGCCGTGATTTGCCCGGAGCATGTCTACGCCGCAAGCATTGAGACCCATGGTTTTAGCTGCTCGGACTGCTGTCGCCCGCTCTTCGGCCGAAAGCTTCACCAGCTCGGCGGAACCGCCGCGGTGCAGGTTAGACCGGAACTCGCCCTCAGCACCCGTTCGCTTCATAGCTGCGACAACCTTTCCTCCCACGACGATGGCACGGATGTCTGTGCCGCCGGCTTCTTTTATGAATTCCTGCATCAGGATATTCACACCTGCGCCCCGGAACGCTTCCACCACCGATTTGGCGGAACGGTTTGTGTCGGCCAGCACCACGCCAATCCCCTGGGTGCCCTCAAGGAGCTTGATGACGATGGGAGCCCCGCCAGCGAGGGCAAGCACTTCCTCGGTCTGCTTCGGGTCATGGGCGAAAGTGGTGACCGGGAGCCCGATCCCGTCGCGTGCCATCAACTGCATCGAGCGGAGCTTGTCCCGCGACCTGCCGATCGCAACGCTCTCGTTCAACGGGTACACACCCATCATTTCGAATTGGCGCAGAACCGCTGTGCCGTAGAAGGTGACCGACGCCCCGATTCTCGGGATGACCGCATCATACCCCGTAAGATTTTCCCCGTTGTGGTAGATTTCAGGCTTACGCGACGCGATGTTCATGTAGCAGCGCAGAGTATCAATGATGTCGAGCGTGTGTCCGCGCGCTTCAGCGGCCTCTTTCAGGCGCTGGTGGGAATACAATTTGGGGTTGCGTGCCAGCATTGCGATTTTCATTTTGCGTACTCCTTGGTGCTACTTCGAGGGGAAAATCAGGAATGAGCGCGGCGGATCAGCCCTTACTGCCGTGCGGCATACAGCATCTGGAAATCATGCCGAGGCTTGCACAGGCGCGGAGCACCTGATGGTAACAGCGCTTGGTGATCCTCTCATCAGCTGTGTCTGTAGCTGAGAAGGGCAGCACAAGCGTTCTGTCGATTTCTCCAAGGACTGACACCGTGGCAGATCGCACAGCAGGTTGTCTAGGGCACCAATCCGGATCAGCGCCAGGTTTCCCCGCACCCAGGGCAAGGCCGGGATGGACAGCAGCCTGTCAAAACCATGCGTAGACGATGGGCAGAGACCCGCGACGACGACTTGTGGGCCCGCTGTATAGCCAACAAGCCGGCAACCAAACACCGATGCGGTAGACTTTGCGCTCAAGGCTTCGTCATAGCCGAAGCCTGCTTCCACCAGCTGCTTTCACTCGACATGGGCAGGCCTTTCCGCATTGGCCAACTTGGAAAAGGGGGCGGGTTGCTCCGCCCCAAGTCGTCGAGGGATAAACAGGTTTCGTCAGAAGCCGTAGACCAGAGACACGCCCAGCTTGTTGTCGGTGCTTTTAAGGCCCGGCAGCGGATCGCTGTCCCAATCGGTCCGAAAGGACACTCGGGTAGCCAGGCGGTCGGTCATCCTGAAATTCACGCCCAGATCGTTGGTCACCACGGTATCCTCATCCGAGAAAAGCACGTCCGTGTCCATGGTCAGAAAGATATTGCCGCTGAAAGCGAAGTAGTAGCGCGACGCAGCAATGCCTGCCACTTCGGTGCTGTCATTGCGCAGCTGGTCCTCAATATAGCGGACGCCGGGGCCAGCCTGAACCCGCCAGGTCTGGGTGGGGGTGTTGATCACCCGGTAGCCGGGGCCAAAACCCAGGAAGCTGTCCAGCCTGTTGGAGTCGAAATCGTCATAGCGCACCGACCCCAGGCCAAACAAGTAGAACTGCTCTGTTAGGTATCGGTTAGCTTCATAGGTTAGAAAGATCTCTTCCTTGTTGCGCACGTCGTTGTCTTCCGAAAACTCGCCGGCAAAGCCTAGTGTGTGGTTCCACGGGCCGTTGCCGTAACGCAGGCGTCCGGCAAAATCGAGGTCGGCTGTATCGGTGTTGCCGGTGGTGCCGGAGAAGCCGAGTGCGGCGCTACCTGTCCAGCCCTGGGCGTACTGGTTTGTGCCAAAGCGGTCCTTGTCGCTGCCTTCTGCCAGTTCTTCGTCGACGTCCTCCTGAATGTCGTCGATACGGTCGTCCAGATCCTCGATCCCAACAATTGCGCCTTGCGCGAAAACTGGAGCAGCCACGAGCAAAGCCAGGATCGACGCGGCCAGAGTGTTGCGTGCTTGCATGGGTCATTCCTTCCCAATCAAGTGATCCATCCCGGATGAGCCGGGGGCATCACTGTATGAAAAGAAAAATAGGTATAGCAGATGTATTGGAGAAATTTGAAATAATTATAGATAAAGCGAGTATTTCTCGCTTTAAAAGCTGTTTTCAGTGTTTCCAAGCACTTCGACAATGTCATTGGTGCTGATGTCGCGCAGCTCGGCGATGACGGCATCCTGTTCGGCATCAATGCGTGACTTTATCGCCACAAGTGTGGCTTCGGCGTTAGCCCGGACCTCGGGGTCCAGGTCATTGCGCCAGATGGACCACACCGGATAGGGAAACCGCGGCGTGTCGGCAACCAGGTGGAGGCGGCCCTCGTCGAGGTATTTCTTGATGTAGCGCGCGGGCAGATAGGCGGCGGCACGCCGCGACACGATGTATTCCGCAGCAAGGGCGCCTAGCGACAGGCTCAGCCCGGGATTGGTCAGCTCGGGCAGTTCGATTGCGTGGGCGTGGACGAACTCCGGCCCCCAGTCGACAAAGACATAATGGGGAACGATCTCGTCAAAGGAGGCCGGCCAGGAGGCCGCCAGCACCAGATCCTCCTCGATCACCTTGCGGGCGGTGAGGCCGGGCCGCAGTTGCGGGCTGTACATCAGCCCGATCTGCACCACGCCTTCGATCAGAAAACGCACAATACGGTCCGGCATGCCCAGCTCGGCCCGGATGTTCAGCGACGGCATTTCCTGCTGCATGGTGTCGATCCAGCGGAACCCCAGCCGCGGCCACAGCGAATACTGCGCGCCGATCGTCAGCGATTTGGTATAGCCTTCAGGCACACCGACCTGCTGGCGTGCCTCTTCCCAGATCTTGACCAGCGACAGTGCATAACGCTCAAACTCGCGCCCCGCCGATGTCAGCTCCGCACCCGCCTTGGAGCGGGTGAACAGCTGCTTACCAAGGGCTTCCTCCAGCCGCTGCACCCGCAGGCTGACCGCTGACTGGGTCACGAACAGCCTCTCGCTCGCATTCACAAAAGATCCGGTGGCAGCAACTTCAAGGAAGGTTCGGATCAGGCTGATGTCCATCGCAGCACCTACAAGAAAAGCTTGAGATAAGTGCATTTCATATTCGCTTACCTGCGACCAAAGAAGCCCAAAATCAGAAAATACTGCCACTCTGGCCAGCATCGAAAACTTGGCCGCCGTGGGCAGCACCCAGCAAGCGCCGGCCACCGCCGTAGCGCTGCTGGAGCACACCCGCGCGCAGGCCGCGGGTTCGTCCAAGGTATCGAACAGCTCTTCATTGAGGAGTTCGCCCCCCAGGCTCTGGCTGCAGCGCCTTTAGCAGCGCTTCATCGGCGGCGTCCAGCCAGATGAATTCCAGCTGTTTGCGGGTGCTCTCGGGAAGATCCTCCAACTCGCGCCGGTTGCGGGAAGGCAGCATTACCCGCGTGACACCGGCAGCAGAAGCAGCAAGCATCTTTTCCTTGATCCCTCCAACCGGCAGCACCGCCCCGCGCAGCGAAATCTCACCGGTCATCGCAGTGTCGCTGCGCACCGTCCGGTCCAAGAACAGGGAGGCCAACGCAGTGTAGATCGCCACCCCGGCGCTGGGCCCGTCCTTGGGGGTGGCACCTGCGGGTACATGGACGTGGATGTCCACGCTCTCAAAGCTCTTAGTCTTGAGCCCCAGTTGCCCGGCCTGCGCCTTCAGCAGCGACAGCGCGGTCTGGGCGCTCTCGCGCATCACTTCGCCCAGCTGTCCGGTCAGGATCAGTCGGCCCTTGCCTGGTGCTCGGCTGGCCTCAATGAACAGGATATCGCCGCCGGCGGGCGTCCAGGCCAGCCCGGTGGCAACTCCCGTCAGGCTGGTGCGCAGCGCGGTCTCATTTTCAAATCGCGGCACCCCCAGCGCCGTCTCCACCTGCTTCACCCCGATCTTGCATTTTGCAGGCTTGCCCTCGGCATGAAGCACCGCCGCCGCGCGCAGCACCGCCCCGATCTGGCTTTCCAGCTGCCGCACCCCGGCTTCCCTGGTGTAGCTTCGGACAATCAAGCGCAGCGCCGCCGGGGTGAACCGTATCCGCTCATTCTGCAACCCGCAGGCCCTCAGCTGCCGCAGCACCAGATAGCGCTTGGCTATCTCCAGCTTTTCCTCCTCGGTATAGCCCGGCAGGTTAATCACCTCCATCCGGTCAAGGAGCGGTCGCGGAATACCTTCCAGCATGTTTGCCGTGGTCAGGAACACTATCTGCGACAGGTCGAAATCCACCCCTAGGTAATTGTCCCGGAAAGCGCTGTTCTGCTCCGGATCCAGGACCTCCAGCAGCGCCGCCGAAGGATCGCCCTGGATGCCGTGCCCCAGCTTGTCGATTTCATCCAGCATAAGCACGCAGTTGCGGCTGCCCGCCCGTCGCACCGCCTGCAGAATGCTGCCCGGCAGCGCTCCGATATAGGTTCGCCGGTGGCCGCGGATTTCGGCCTCGTCATGCACACCGCCAAGGCTGATCCGGACAAAGGTCCGGCCCAGAGCGCGCGCAATCGATTGGCCCAGGGATGTCTTGCCGACACCCGGCGGCCCGGCAAAGCACAGGATCGGCGCCCGGCCTTCCGGCGACAGCTTGTGCACCGCCATGAACTCGACGATCCGCGCTTTGACCTTCTCCAGCCCGTAATGGTCCGCATTCAGTATGTTGCGCGCCTGGATCAGGCTGACCGGCCGGCTGCTGGGCAGCTGCCAGGGTAGTTCAATCATCCAGTCCAGCCAGTTCCGCAGCACCGCCCCCTCCCCGGCGGCTTCAGACAGGCGGGCAAAGCGACCCAGTTCCTTGCGTGCCATTGTCTCGGCTTCGGTCGGCATTCCGGCCCGGGTGATCGCCGCGCCCAGCTGAGCAACTTCCTCGGCGTTGCCGTCGGCCTCGCCCAACTCCTGTTGAATCGCCGCTAGTTGTTCGCGCAGGATCGCCTGCCTATGGCGCTCGTCAAACGCGGCGCGTGTCCGTTCGCTGATCTCGCGAGTGATGCGCAGCACTGCCAGCCGCCGGGCTAGGATTCTCGACACCTTGTCCAGCCGCACCGCGATATCGATGGTTTCCAGGATCTCCTGCTTTTCGCCGATGGAAATATCGGAATAGGCCGCCGCCAGATCCGCGAGCGTTCCCGGTTCGGTGGCTGCCTGCGCCGCCTCCTCAAAGCCGGAAGGCGATTGCGGCAGCATCGACAGCAGCTCGGCGGCCTGATTTCTGAGATGCAAATACTGCGCTTCGACCTGCGGCGAACGGCTGGTGACATCCGGCAGGGTCTGGACCCGGCCAACCGGGAACGGCGGCCCCTGCAGCAGCTCGATCAGGCGGAAACGTTCCACCCCCTGGCAGATGATGTGATGCGCCCCGTCTGGTGAGGTCATCAGCCGGAGAATATTGGCTGTGCAGCCGATGAGGTGCAGATCTCCTTCCTTTGGATCGTTGACCGCGGGATTGCGCTGCAACAACAGACCCACAGGCCGCGACTGACGGATTACCTGCTGGATCGCGGCAATCGACTTGGCACGTCCTGTAGAGACCGGAAAGACAGTCCCAGGAAAGGGCACTAAGTCGCGCACCGGCAGCAAAATCAGGCCGTCGTCCGGCAGCGGCACGGTCTTCATGTCCGGCAACTGGGACATATCTCCACCACTTGCCTCATTCATGCCAGTGCTCCCCCTTCCGTTTTGCACAGGCGGATCAGCAGGTGGCCCCGCACCGTTTGCCGCTTAATCGCATAGGTGCCCGGGGGAATTGCAATACGGCGTTCAAACCTCCCAAACGGCAGCTCCAGCCGGATCACTGTGGCATTGCACAGCTCGGCAGGCGGCTCCCGTCGGCCCCGGATGATCAGTTCGCCATTACCGACGTGCACATCGACCTCATCAGCCTTGGCCCCGGGCAGCACCAAATAGACAAGCAACTCGCTGTCGGTTTCCAAGAGGTCTACCGGCGGCTCCCAGCACGGCTGCCCGTCCTGCAGCGAGCTCAGCAGAAACAGCTGGCGGCAGAATTTCTCTGTCGCCGCGAGCCGTGCCATCGCTTCGGAAAGCATTATGTTCTCGGGGGGTTGATTATCCATGCTGCACCAACGAAAAGTCCTAGAATTCTTTGCCCGAAAGCTATTGCCGCAGGCCCTGGCGCATTTGCCTGTCAGACGCAGGGTCAGGTTTTCCGCCGCCAGGAGGGCCCTGAGCAATGCACGAGACCGCCTGTGCCGTAATACTCCCGCCGCATAGAACCGCAGTCCAGGCGGCCGGCAAGTTGCCGGAAAAGCCAAGCACCCAAGGTGTGGCTAGCAGCCAAAGGCCGATTGCCACGCAGCCCCATTCCTCGCAGGTGTTACCGGTGTTCTGGACAGCCGCTGCCAGGATGGAGGCGGCCGATCCGGCGGCGATGAAACTCCAGCTCGCCGAAACGGCCAAACCGCCGTTAGACAGTACCGAATTCTCATACCAGGGCATTGCGACAAGTAAGCAGCCCAGAGCGACGAATACCCAGTTTTGCCAATGTGTACGTACCATCGGCGTTCCCTTTCCCGAAACCCGGCGGCAAAGTGCGCCAGAGATGGTCTGCAGCACTGGCACCGGAGATCATTGACCGCTGTCAATACGCGGGCGCCTAGCCCTATCCCGCCTGGCCGCCTGGCCGTTTCCCGGAATCCCCTGCGGCGCGGTGCCCGGCCGTCTGATTACCGCTTGCCCCAGGCGGAAATTGCGCCGTTTCCGGCAATCCTTGGCAGTACTTAATCATGCGGCCGACTTCATCGTGGTAGTCGTCCATCATCTTCTCAACATGGCGCCACTGCACCACCTGGATCTCGTCCAGGCTGCCGCTATCCAGTATTTTGCGTTGCGTTCTGACGTTGGCATCGAGCCGGGAAATGGTGAAATTGCATGCCTCCCCCCATATCTCGACGCAGACCTGCATTGTCTGCATCAGCGGCATCTGGAAAGGGAGTTCGTCCGCTGCGGCCGGATGCTCTTTCTGTATTTTGTGGCTGGGTACATTCATGACACTCTCCTTTTCGTGACCTCGCAATAGAATGGATAAGGCTACCCAAACCACAGCCTAGGCAGCGGGTCATTGACAGCAGTCACTGCCGGACCCGGTTCCCACCCTTCCGGTCCGGGTCCGGCAAGTTCTGGCTGATGTTCAGCTGCCGGGTACTGTGCCGCAAAGGCAGGCAAAGTATTTCCGATCGGGAACGATGCGGGTACAAGCCTGCACCGATTAAGGTGTCAGTGCTCACTCTGAGCAAGCATCTGCAGAGTCCCGATATCACTGATGGCCGCCTGTTTCGGGGTCAGCATGACAATGGCGCGGTGTTGTTCCAGCTGGTGCAACCCCCGGCACAGTGTCTCCACCGTCATATCCAGCAGCGAGGCCAAGTCCCGCCGCCGCAATTCAATGACCACAACCGAAACCTGGCTTCCGCAGTCGCCGGCCCCCGCGGCCTCTCCAGCCTGGCGCAGTATCCAATTGGCAATCCGTCGCAACGTGCTGCCGCCGCGCAGCAGCACCGCCCATTCCCATTGCGCATTCAGCTGACGGCTGGCTGAGGCAAGCAGCGCCTGGCCCAGCATCGGTTCCTGCTGGATCAGCGCGTTCAGAGCCGGCAATGCAATCCAGCACAATGAAACTTCGTTCGCAGCCTCCCAGGCGACACTGGTTCTGCCTGGAAACAGGGTACCAATCAATTCACCTGGTTGAAGCAGCTGCAGCACATGCGCAGAGCCGCCTTCGGTCACATTCACAATCTTCACAGTGCCATCAATGATGATTCCGGCATGACCAGCCTCTTCACCCTGAGGCAGAATCGTGTCCCCTGACCGGAACCTGGCTAGCCGGGCACGTTTTGCAAAAGCTGTTGAGGCATGTCCTCCTGCAGCGCCGCAGATCCCAAGACGCTCTGCCGGACAACCCTGACAGCGCCCGGCAGTTATAATGGCAGTGGCATTTCCGAAGTGCATGCAGGCTCTCTCTCCAGACAGGATGAACCAGGCTGGCGCGGGTCGAAGCTTCAATGCGGCGCCGCCAGCGAAACGGCAGTTTGCGCCTGCACACGGCTTTGCGAAAGCGGGTAATTTGTAAAGAATTGTACGCACAGCCCCCAATGCTTCAGGAAATGCAGTTCGGAAAATTTTCGTGATCCGCAGCAGGCAGCAGACCACCGCCTCCCTTGGTGCGGACTGCTCTCCCCAGTAGGGACTGCCTGCTTGGCATTCTAACCGTCCGGGACATCATGCTTCGGGTGCTGGCCGCTTGCGGCGATCCTGCAACGGAGACCGCCGGAGAGTTGATGACCCGCAACCCGGTCTATTGCAGCGCCGATGAGCCTCAGGACGGTACCGTCTTCCTTATGGAGCTGGGACGGTACCGGCAGATGCCCGTGATGGACTGCTAAGGGCCGGTTGTGCGGCATGCTCAGCCTGGACGGTTTGGCCCATTCAACGCCGCAATTCGCGAACGGCATACAGCAGCACGCCACGGCAGAACACCGCAGGACTGAAACAGCGGCATAAATTCACCCTGGCCTGCAGCCGCAGTCAGACCAGAAACGGCATCATCGCGGTTGCAAGACTGAGGACAAGAAAAAAACCCGCCATGTCGGTGATCGTCGTCAGCAGCGGCCCGCTGGCGGTCGCGGGATCCTGACCGGCACGTTTCAGGACAAGAGGGACAATTCCGCCGATCGACACCGCGACAAAGGTGTTCAGGCCAAGCGCACCGCCGATGACGAGCCCCAAAAAGGCATTGCCTTTCCAGATCCAGGCAACAAGCCCGATCAGAACACCAAGAACAAACCCGTTGCTCAATCCGATCCCCGCCTCCTTCTTCCATACGCGAAACACATCGGCCGGACGGGCCAGACCAAGAGAGAGTTCTCGCATGCTTACGGCGACGGCCTGATTGCCGGAACAGCCGCTCATGTCCGAAACCATCGGCAGAAAGACGGCGATGGCGATCACTGCTGCCAGGGTCTCCTCGTAGGCTGCGATCACGCTCGCCGCAATAACGTTCAAGACGATATTTGCCGACAGCCACTGCAACCGGCGCCGGGCGCGCAGTTTCAGCGGCATTGATCTCAGCTCATCTCCGAACACCCCTTGCCGCCTCAGATTTTCTGTCTCAGCCCGCGTAAGCAAGGCGTCATCCACCGCAGACCGCGACACAACACCCGCCAGCACCCCGTCTGCGTCCACAACCGGAAGCCCCAGAAACGGGTGTTCGTTGAATATATCCTGCAGCTCCTCCAGCGGCATGCCCGCAGGAACGGTCACTGGCGGCACCATGATCGCCGTCAGGCTTGCCCCCCGGCGGGTTGTAAGCAGCCGGCGCAATGAAACCACCCCGACCGGCGAGCCGCTGGCGTTGACCACATAAGGGTGCTGGCCGCGGTAGCGTTCAAAATCCTCGTCATCCAGAACGAAGCGCCGCAGCACATTGCCAACCGTATCGGTTTCTTGGAAAGTGAAGGCTTCTGCGGCCATGAGGCCGCCAGCAACATAGCCGTCGTACTCAGACAAGCGCCGAATTTCAGCGGCATCACCGGGCTTCATCCGGGCCAGAATTGCCTCCGCCTCCGCATCCTCAAGTTCACCGATCACATCGGCCTTGATGTTTGAGCCTAGTTCCTCAATGATCCCTGCCGCGGTTGCGGTCTCCAATCCTTCAACAAGATTGACGGCAAGTTCGTTCGGGGCTTCCCCGACGATTTCCGCAGCCCGCGCCGATGGAAGCAAAGACAGCGCCAAGTTCCGGTCGCCAGGCGAAAGATTTGTCAGCTCGCGCAGGACGTCGCTAAGCGAAAGCGGCTCCAGCAAGTCTGCAAGCGCCACACTATCTTGATCTGCCAGTGCCCGGCTGAGCCGTCCATCTGCTTCCATGGCCGCGCTGGAAGACAATTTGCCATCTGCCATGCTATTCCCGACCTTTCTGCGCGGCGCAGGAAATTATCGACCATGGGATGCCTCATCGCTGCGCTATATGTTCAGGTATGGTCCCGCTGCCGCCCGAGACGGCTGCGCACTTCTGGCATCGCCTGCCGCCAAAGAGCCTGTTACAAGTCCAAACCCTCCAAGCTACCCGGATAACCGGATGACGATGCCGCCTTGTGGCGGTTCACCACCACTGCCTCCGTAGTCATCATCAGCCCAGCTATCGACACAGCGTTCTGCAAGGCGATCCGCACCACCTTGGCCGGATCCACAATGCCCGCATCGAACATATCGGACAGGCAATCGTTCTGCGCATCATAGCCCCAGGCGGTATTGTTCTTCTCCAGCAGCCTGCCAACGATCAGCGCCCCATCCTTTCCCGCATTGCGGATAATCCGGCGCATCGGCTCTGCCGCAGCCTTCCTGACAATTGAAATGCCGGCCCGAATATCCTCATTTGCGGCCTCCAGCCCGTCCAGCGCCCGCGCCGCATACAGCAGCGCCACGCCGCCGCCGGGCACGATCCCCTCTTCTGTTGCCGCGCGGGTTGCGTGCAAAGCATCTTCGATCCGGTCCTTGCGCTCCTTCATCTCGGATTCGCTGACGCCGCCGACCTGGATAATCGCTACCCCGCCGGTCAGTTTCGCCAGCCGCTCCTCCAGCTTCTCGCGGTCATAGTCCGACTTCGCCTCTTCAGCCTGCTGGCGAATCGCGTTGCAGCGCGCCTCGATATCCGGTTTTGCGCCGGCCCCGCCGATCAGCGTGGTGTCATCCTTGCTGACCGTGACCCGCGCGGCCTGCCCCAGCATGTCCAGCGTGACATTCTCCAACTTCATACCCAGATCGGAGGAAATCACCGTGGCGCCGGTCAGCACCGCAATGTCTTGTAACATCTCCTTGCGGCGGTCGCCGAAACCGGGCGCCTTCACCGCTGCGCATTGCAGGCTGCCGCGCAGCTTGTTGACAACCAGCGCCGCCAACGCCTCCCCATCCACATCCTCGGCAATCACCAGCACCGGCTTGCCCTGCTTGATCACCGCCTCCAGCAGCGGGATGAACGGCGCCATGTTCGATATCTTCTTGTCATGCAGCAGCAGGAAAGGCTCTTCCAGATCCACGCTCAGCGTATCCGTCTTGGTAATGAAATAGGGCGACAGGTAACCGCGGTCGAACTGCATCCCCTCCACCGTTTCCAGCTGGGTCTCGCGCGACTTAGCCTCCTCAATGGTGATTACCCCGGTCCGCCCGACGCGTTCCATCGCCTCGGTCAAAATCTGCCCCGCCTCGATATCGCCGTTGGAGGCAATGGTCGCCACTTGGGTGATTTGCCCGCTGGTGCCGACCGGCCTGGAAATACTCTCTATTTCGCCAGCCAGCACCGCCGCAGCACGGTCGATGCCGCGTTTCACATCCATCGGGTTCATCCCCGCGGCAACCGCCTTGCAGCCCTCACGCAGGATGCAGCGGGCCAGCACAGTTGCGGTTGTCGTGCCATCTCCAGCCAGCTTGGCGGTGCGTTCCGCAACCTCGCGGATCAGCCGGACGCCGGCGTTTTCCACTGGATCAGCAAGCTCGATTGACTTGGCAACTGATACCCCATCCTTGGTAAAGCGCGGCGCGCCGAAACTTCTTTCGATCAGCACGTTGCGGCCGCGGGGCCCCAGCGTCGCGTTCACCGCATCGGCCAGAATGTTGACACCGCCCAGCATCCGGCGCCGGGCGTTTTCGGAAAGAATGATGTCTTTTGCAGTCATCGGATTGATCCAGCCAAAGGTGGTTATGTTTCGCGAAAGTGTACCCACTAGGCAGGCGTGTGAAGGTGTTTCAGAAATGATTTTTTCTCTTCGGTGTTATCGGGTTTCTAAATACACCCGCCTTTTCAGCGCTCTGCACGCTTCTCCCCGCAGCTTAGCCCACCCCCGCTCCGCCACCGCGGGCCTTCTGGCGCAGAAATTGCGCTGCCTGCCCAGCATACCCGCCGCGCTGGCTTTCGCTGATGACCGCATAGGCCGCATAACCGAACCGCGGCGCGTCCCCGATCTGGCGCAGCCAGCCGGCCCGCAGCTCCGCTGCGATCACCCGTTTGGGAAAATACGCCGAAGCCGGCACGTTGCGCAGGTGCTGCAATGCCAGCGTCCCGATGTCCAGCTGCAACCGCGGGGTGCTGACTTCAGGCAGGGTAAGCAGGTGGTCAGCACGGAACTCCGGTCCCCAGTCAATCAACACATAGTCTTTACCAAATGGGTCAACGCCGGGATCCGGGTTGCTGCTGACCAGTACAAATTCATCCGCAAACAGCTGCTCAACTGCCAGACCCGCCGCTGCATGCGGCCGGTAGGCGACCATCAGATCCAGCCCGCCCCGGCCGAACTGTCCAGCCAGCACTTCAAAGGGCGCCGAAGACGCCCGAACCGCCACGTCCGGCAGCGCCCGCCGAAGCCCTGGCAAAGCATTGGTCAGGAACCCGTCCCAAAGACTGGGGGGTGCCCCGACAGCCAGAACCGCCGCCACTCCGGCGGGCAGCGCCGCATCCAGCTTAGCCTGTGTCCAGGTACGCACCAAGGTCTGCGCATGGCGCTGGAATTGCCGCCCCGCAATTGTCAGCACCGCTCCCGCCTTGCTGCGTTCGAACAGGCTGCAGCCCAGTTGCTGCTCCAGCGCACGGATGCGCAGGCTGACCGTCGACTGCGCCACATGAACCATTTCCGCAGCTTCCAGAAAACTGCCGGTTTCGGCCACCGCCAGAAAGGTCCGCGCCAGCTCGATGTCCATCGATCACCTCCAGTACCGGGCGGCCCAGTATAGCAGAAGCTGCCGCCGCTCCGAAGAACAGATGCGCAACTGTTGCCGGCCGTCAATGAAACGCCCGGCAATTGGTTCAGACTGGCGCCATCGCGGCGGAAGACGCCGCGGCGAGAACAGGAGGCCAGCCATGAAAGACGCAACACTCAGACGGGAAATCCTGGAGGAACTGGAACTCGTTCCCAGCATCGACGCAGCCAACATCGGCGTTTCGGTGGAAGACGGGATTGCAACGCTCACCGGCCATGTTGCTGCCAGCGCACAGAAACAGGCGATCGGCAAAACGGTCAATCGTGTCAGCGGCGTGCACGGAATCGTAATGGAAATCGAAGTGCGCCCGATCGGCGAGCACCTGGACGCCGACGATGAAATCGCAAAACGCGCGATTGAGGCGCTGCGGTGGATCGATTCTGTGCCCAAGGACACGATCAGGGTCGAGGCCGAGCACGGAATTCTGACCCTCACCGGGCAGGCCGGCTGGAGCTACGAGAAAGCCGCAGCCGAACGGGCGGTGCAGAAAGTTTCGGGCGTGAAGGAAGTCATCAACCTGATCAAGGTCACCTCTGCGGTCAGTCATACAAATGTCCGGATGAGCATTGAAACCGCACTGCGGAAGGATGCCGCCAGCGAGGCAAAAGGAATTCATATTTCTATCGACGACCACTCTGTGACGTTGACCGGGAGTGTCCGAACCAAGGCGGAGCGCGATACCGCCCGTCGCGCAGTCTGGGCGGTTCCCGGTGTCAGCAACGTCGTGGACGGCCTCACCGTGGAGCCGTAATTTGTCAAGGCCGGGTCTCAGGCTGTTTCGCAAAACCGGACTGCTTACCGCAGGAGGCCGCACAAAGAAAACCGCGCATTGGCAAGGCTGCGGAACAGGCCGGCATAGCACATTGCACCGTTTTGCAGGCGGCCGGAACGCTGACCTGGACACTGCACCTTGCCAGCGATGACCCCGCTTTTCTCGTCCGCATCGAGAACTTTGCTGCGATATGCCGGGGTCTGCGATACACCGCGCTGGCACCAAGTCCCCGCGGATCTTCAGGGGACGCAGGTTCTGGAGGACCGCATGAACCCGGAACGCAATTGGTACATAATCATCAATTCGCATCGTGCCCGGATTGTTCAGGGCCTGCCGAAGCCGCACAGTCCAGCTGCGCTGGAAGTGGTGCTTCTGGCCCCCGAACGGAATGTCCGCAGCATAATAGCGGGCAAAACTGAACGCGCCATTGCCTCGGCAAGCAGTGGCCGCCGCGCCTCGGTGCAGCCGCATAACTCACCCCAGCGAGCCGACCAGCGCGAGTTTCTGCGCGATGTGTTCGGTTTCCTGGCCCCGGCCCTGCGTGACCAGAACTTCGACAAACTGGTGCTGTTTGCCTCGCCGGACATTCTTGGTGTCTGGCGTGAGGAAGTGCCGGACAGCCTGAAGCAGAAAGTGGCCAGGGAAATCGCCAAAAATCTGGTTCGACTACCTTATCATTCCCTGATTGCGGCGGTCCGCGAGGCTCTTTCAGGTTGACTGACCGTCCTGCCTGCCCGCCCATTGACGGCTGTCAATGCGGCTAGCCCCCGCGGCATTCCAGACTGCTTTCGCCCGCTGCATCTGCAAAGCGGCACGGTGAATGCCCCCGCACCCCGTTCCTAACAGTGCCGCGGGCATTCCGGCAGGCCGGTACAGCCAGGCTGTCCGGCCTGTGTCTTACCGGCCACCCTGTCCGGCTCCGGCCAGCGCCCGTTCAACTGCCCGGGCCAGAACCTGCAGCGAATAGGGTTTTGCAATCAGTTCAACGGGCGAGGTCAGCTGCCGCTGCCGCGATACCCCGCGCGAAGCATAGCCCGAGGTCAGCAGCACCGCGATGCCCGGATGGCGGCGGCGCAGCAGCAACGCCAGATCGTAACCCGACAGCCTGCCCGGCATCACCACATCCGAGAAAACCAGATCTACCGGCTCTCCCTGCTGCAGCAGCTCCAGCGCCGCCTCACCGTCGGCGGCTTCAATAACCGCATAACCCAGCACCTCGAGCCGCTGCAGAACCGCTTCCCGGACCAGCGGGTCATCCTCCACCACCAGGACAAGCTGGCCGTCGCCAAAAGGCACCTCTCCATCTTGATCCCCGCCCAGGCATTCCGCCGCCTCCGGCGCACGCGGCAGGTACAGGCTGACGGAAGTTCCCTCCCCCGGCGCAGTCTCCAGTTGCAAAAAGCCGCCCGCACGGGCCACCGTCATCCCAACGCTTGTCAGCCCCAGCCCGCTGCCGGAACCCGTGGGCTTGGTGGTGAAAAACGGTTCCAGTGCCTGCGCCGCGACACTGGCGGGCATCCCGCTGCCGGTGTCGCTGACAGAGATGCGCACAAACTCCCCAGGCGCGGCACCGGACATGCCGGCGACCTGCTCCGGCGTCAAGCAGACGTTCTCCGTGGCAATCGCGACCCCGCCGCCGTCCGCAACCGCATCGCGCGCATTGGCAATCAGATTGAGAATGGCCCCATCCAGCTCGCTTGGGTCGGCAGTCACCGGCCATGCATCGGCACAGGGATGGAAAGTCAGCCGGGTGTGTTCGCTTAGTAGCCTTTCCAGTATCTGCCAATTGCCGGTGATGTGCCTGTTAACGGCAATTACAACCGGCGCAGACCGGCCCACGCCCGCCAACGCCAGCAGCCGCTTATTGAAACCTGCCCCCATTTCAGCTGCCTCTGCCGCCCGCCGCAGCAGGCCGCGCGCATCTTCATCGCGGGTCTTGAACGCAGCCATTTCGAGATTCGCCAGGATAACCGTCAGCAGATTGTTGAAATCATGGGCAATCACACCGGCAAACCGACCGATGGTTTCCAGCCCCTGCCGCTTGGACAGCATTTCCTGCACCAGCCCTTCGCCGGACTGGTCCAGCATTGCGCCGCTCACCCGGCTAGGCTCTCGGCTGTCTCCCGATCCGGTGAAATGGACCTGCCCCAGGATCAGAACCGGCCTGGGGTTGCTGCCGCCGGAATGGACCTCCGCAATCAGGCGGCCACTGCTGCCCGGAGCGCTAGCGGCAGCCAGCGCTTCATCCATCGCCGCCCGGTCCGCTGACACAAGCCCGTCCATCCATGCGTCAAAGGAGGAACAGGCCTTGCCGGTTTTTGAGGTGAACATCCCCGGTACTCCCCCCGACAGCACTGTAATTCCCGCCTCGAAATCCACCAAGAACAGTCCAATCCCCGCAGCCTGGGCGGCCATTTCCAGCTGCCTGCCCTTTCCGGCCAGCCCCTCCGCTCGGGCAAACCCGTCTTCTTCACCGGATAGTGGCTGCTCCCGCTTGGCCATTATCTGTGCTCCGTCCTGTGCCCTTTCACCATACCACAGCGCGCCGGATCACTGACAGCTCCCGCGCTTCCAGAAGGATTGACGGCAATCAATGAAAAACCACGCCTTCATGGCAATCTGATCCCAGCGGCATCTGGCCGCGGTGCAAGAGATGAGGACGGACCAATGAAACGGCCAATAAGTAAGCGGCACTGGCAGGACTGGGCGACGCTGGCAGCGGGGATCTGGCTGATCCTCTCGCCGCAGGTGCTCGGCCTGGCGCAGACCTCACCGGAACCTGTGGCCGGCTTCCCGGCGGCAATCTGGAATTTCATAATCATCGGTGTCATTGTCGCGGGTCTTGCAGGCTTTGAGCTGTTCGCCTTCCGCGACTGGGAGGAATGGATTGGCGCTGCGCTCGGTACTTGGCTGATCGTCTCTCCCTGGGCCCTCGGCTTTAACGAAACCCTGCCGGCAACGGTGAATGCGGTCGCAAGCGGCCTCGTTATCGCCACGCTCAGCGGCTGGACTGCCATTGAAGTCTACCGGGGCGGCCACGCCTGACACTGCCATTCACCAGCCTGCAACGCCAAACAGCAGCTGGCTGGTGCCCCTTTTGCAGCGGCAGGAAGAGAATCTGCCATGACCCGGAAAATCCTTGTCGCAACCGATGGCTCTCAAGCTGCAGAGCGTGCGGTTAATGTTGCTGTCGGCCTCGCCGCAGGCCTGGAGGCTGAGCTGATTACCCTGCACGTCCTGCTGCACTGGCGGCGCGCAGAAGACTTGGTGCATCTGGCAAACGTCGAGCATATCGTGGACCATGTGGCCGGGCAGATGTCACTCGCCAATGCGCCTCGCAACATCGGCCAGTTGCTCCACGAGACCAGCCGTACCGGCGAAACCGCACAGGTTGCCGCCGCTATAGGCAGCCAGATCCAGAGATAGGCGGAGAAAGCCGCCCGCGCTGGCGGGGCCAGCTGAATCCGCAGCCGCACGCTGGCCGGGGATTTTACCGAAGAAATCCTGAATGCCGCCGAACTGGAAGGCTGCGGCATGATCGTGATCGGCAGGAACGGACTGGGGCAGGCACGGCGGTTTCTGCGTGACGGCGTCTCGGACTTCGTGCTGAGACATACAAAATGCACAGTAGTTCTTACCCGATAGAACCTTGGTCTTTCAGCCAGGTTAAGTGCACCAAAACCGGCGTGTTTTGCTGCGCCGTCGCCTGACCGGGGGCAAAAAACTTTCCGCGGCTCGGTGTCGGCAGTGTCGGCAAGTATGCCCGCCAGACGCGGCAATTTTTCCATGAGTATCGGGGCCTTACTTTCATCACGCGAGCAAACGCGGCCGCTACGGGTTCAACGCGAACTTGGAAACAACTTAATCCGCATCAGCCGGGCAATGGCGCGCAGCTTTGCCATCTCTGGCAGCCCCTGACTCCGCTACATTAATTCCTGGACGCAGCTGTGCTTAACTGAAAAATAGCGGGAGATTTCAGCACAGTTCAGCCCAAGATCAGCCTGCGCGCCCACCGATTTCTCCGGTTCCAGCTTTCCGCAAATGCCTTTCTGTCGGCCGGAGCCGCTCCCTGCCCAGCCCAGCTGATTGGTCCAGCGCGTGCTCTCAGGTGCAGTCTCTCTATTGTCACGAGCAGGATGCGGCGGCACTTTGTCTGGATGGGGCATCGCTCTGGTATTCTGCATGATCATCTTTGGATTCAGATAGAGAAACCGGGGCGGTATAACATTAACGGGCATCAACGGCGGCAGGCTCCTGCACAAACGGTTCCCTGTTTTCGCCTATGTACGCTGCCCCCGCGCGCCTCCCTTGATGGCTGTCAATGAGGGGCGCTCGTTAATGCCTATTCTGCAACAGCCGGTCCGTAAAAGTTACGCACCGTTTTGCAAAGGAGATTACCATGAAAGTTTACGTTTTTGCAGCGACAGCCTTCGCTTTGGCAGCAGGTTCTGCCTTTGCCGCGATGTCGGACATCGATACCGACGAAGACGGCATGGCAAGCTACAATGAACTGACGATGGCTTATCCCGATGTCACCGAAGACCAGTTTGCCGGGATGGATACCAATGAGGACGGCAGCCTCGATCAAGAAGAAATGGACGCCGCGACTGAAGCCGGAACTTTGGCTGCAGCCGAATAAGCCGCCAAAAACCTGCGGCCCTGTTGCACAGATTGCGCGACAGGGCCGCTGCTTTACTGACCCTGCCTTTTGAGTGCAGCAAGGCCAGCACGATTGGCCGCACAAGAAAACCGGTGTTGCGCTAATCAAACGTCCCCTGAAATCATCAGCGCATAGTCGAAAACCGGCACGATAACACGCGAGACCAGACCGGCTTTCCCGTCTCCATTTCCGCGCATCCCTTTCAACCCGGCCGCGGTTTCCGGGCCGATAGCTTCCTCGCCGCAGACCGGAGAGACCAAGGCTGGGATATTTTCCACGACCATTAGTTCAGCCTCCCGCCAAAACGCTGTTCTGACCCGTTTTTTTCTCCAGCCGGCTTTGTGTGCATTGCCCGCAAAGCGGCAACACCCCACCTCCGCCCTACCAGGACGGAAGCTCGTCAACATTTGCAATACTTGTATTCAAAACTTGTACTGTCCCATTTTGCCGTACAGCCAACCGGTTGGAATCCTGGACCTGTGCAGCTGCTTCAGTCTGCTGCCGGCTCAGGTACCGGATCCGGCGCAATGGCCTTGAATTCGGATACAGGCGGCAACGGCTTCCTGCATGATGGGCGGTATCGCTTTTTCCGCAATGACCGCCGCCGACGGGCTCCGCGCCACTAGGCGCCTGCAACTCCGGCAACTATCGGGTGCAGGCCTCAGCAAACCTTCCCTCACAAGCAGGAAATGACTAAACTGAACCAAAACCCGATTTGTGTACCCATGGCTCAGATTTCTGTCCTTGTCGTTGACGACGAACCCGATGTGAGGAATACGCTGCGCACCGGGCTGGCCGCGCGAGGATGGATGGTTTTCGAGGCTTGGAACCGCAAAACGCTGTTTGCCGGCATCGGGGATCACAACATTGACATTGTCACCTTGGACCTGAAACTGGGCAGAGAAGACGGACTCAGCCTGGCGCGGGAACTGCGCCGTCTGCGCAATGTGCCAATCCTTATGATCTCCGGCAAAACTGAACCGTTTGACCGGGTCCAAGGACTGGAGAACGGCGCCGATGACTATGTGGTCAAACCGTTTCACATCCGAGAAGTCATCCTGAGAATTGAGACCATCCTTGAACGGTACCGGAAACCTTCGGCGACTGGCGGCAAGGTCATGCTGGGCCAGAGCGAACTAGACAAGAGCCGCGGAACCATACGCCACCCGGATACAACAACGGTTGAGCTGACCAGCATGGAATTGCAGCTTATGGAGTTGTTCCTGCGCTACCCGGGCCGGGTACTGAGCCGCGATGACATCTCAAATGTGCTGTACGGGCGTGACTGGGCACCCTTGGACCGGTCGATCGACGGCCACGTCGCACGGCTGCGGCGGAAGGTTGAAAAGGGTGGCGAAGCCCCGGTCCTGATCCGCTCTGTCCGCGGGGTGGGTTATGTTTTCAGCAGCGAAGCCGACATTGATCCGCAGAAATGCTGAGTGTGCGGAGCCTCTTAAGAGCGTGGAGGTCGCCGCGGAATTGGCCGTCCGGAGCGGTTCACCATCTAATTATCATCCGGCTTACACTTGGAAACACCACTAGCTTCTTGCTGCTACCCGTGGCGCTATGCCGTCTCCAAGGGGAAGCAGGAACTGACGACTGTCCTGTGCTGTGCCGTCAGAGGCCGTTTACCGCCGGAACCGCCATAAAACCGCCGGCGCGTGCCTGAATATTCTCACCTCCATCTTTTCTTTCCCGGAATACATCCCAATTGTCTATTTGTCTGCTCTGTGCTGCCGCATTGCGGGACCGCGGCACGCGTATACGGACCACTGGACAGACGGAAACTCTCACGCCGCAGTGTTCAATCCGTCCCGCATGTTTGGTCTATGCCAATTTCAAATTTCCGCACTGCTGTTCTGCTGGCTGCTACCGCTTGCCTGCTGCCCTCTTCTTCGCCGCTCCGGGCGCAGCCTGCATCGGCGCCATCCATGCTGGATGCAACCGGATCCTTCGCCCCTGTCGTTGCAACAGTGATGCCCGCAACCGTCATGATCAACACATACGGCAGCCATTCTGCCAGCGATGACGGAGCGTCCGGACCGCCCCCGCATCAGCCCGGCTTGTCCTATCCGGACATGACCAGTACCATGGCGAGCGGTTTCATCATCGACCCGGACGGGCTGATCGTGACCAATGCCCATGTCATTGCAAATGCAGATGCCATTAGCGTCCGTCTGCAGGACGGCCAGACGTTTGCCGGTACTCTGATCGGCATGGACGAGCACACAGATCTTGCGCTGCTGAAGATTACCGCCAGCCAGCCGTTGCCGGCCGTCAGCTGGGGCAATTCCAGCAGCCTGCAGCTTGGGCACAGGGTGGTGGTGCTGGGGAACCCGTTCGGCCTAGGGCTGTCGGCGACCGAAGGTATCATAGCCGGGCTGGGCCGGGACCTGCTGACCAGCCCCTATGACCGTTTCATCCAGATTGACGCCTCCGTTGTTAGCGGAGACTCCGGCGGTCCGCTTGTCGACACTGCCGGCCGCGTGGTTGGCGTGAACACCGCCATGCTTTCCTGGTGCGAAGGCTGCACTGGAATAGGATTTGCGGTGCCCGCCGACCTTGCAATGATTGTTACCGGACAATTGCTGCAACATGGCCGCGTGCCACGGGGCTATGTGGGCATCCAGACCCAGCCGCTGACGCCCGCGCTTGCTTCCCTTTCCGGTGCTGATGTGGCGGCCAGCCGGTTGACCGGCGAACTTCTCACCAGAATCGATCCTGGTTCGCCTGCGGAAGCCGCCGGGTTGCGACTGGGTGACATCGTGCTGGCTGTAAACCGCACCCCCATCAGTGCATCGCAAGGTCTGCTGGACCTGATCTCGCAATTGCCGGAGGACAGCATGGCAAAGCTATTGCTGTGGCGCAACGGCACCCGGATGGAACTGCCCATCAAGATCATCGGCGCTCCTGGCGAAATGGCAGCGCCGGACACGTCCGGGGAGGCAGAGTTTTCCCTCTTTGACCTCGATCTTGCGGTGGTGCCAATTGACAATGAAACTCGCCGTGAGCTTGCGGTCCCCGCTGACGAGGAAGGCTGGCTGCTGGTCTGGACCGGTAGTGCAGACCTTCCCGGCAGCCTGGTCCCCGGCGATGTGATCACTCATCTGGACGGTCTGCCGCTACCCGATTTGGCAGCCTTCCATACCGCCGCTGCCCGCCTGAAATCGGGCCAAGGAGTGTCCGTCCTTGCGCGCGTCTGGCGCAACGGCTCCGCCGTATTCGTGCCGGTCTGGAACGCTACGGTTGGACAAACTGAAAGAGACGGTATCACCAGGGATGAGTAAATTGTTATTCCTTGTCAGGACATTACCCTGGGCTGACCTCTGGCGCTCGCGATAAGCCGCCGCCAATTTTGCCCGCCGGCCCTGAAACCGCTTGAATTTCACCTGCGCCGGCCACAGGTATCTCTTGTCCCAGAGCTGCGACAGCAACGACGATTGGCGCGCGACGGCACTCTGGGCGCAGGGAAAACCTTGTATGGATCATACCCTTGCTTCAGGTTCCGGCGCTCAAGAAAGCCAGGAACCTCCGGAGACCACCGCGGACCGCGCAGATTTCCAATTGCCAAACCCGCCAAATGCACGCAGCAGCCAAGGGGCCAGCCGAACCCGCCGCACATACCCGCCCAAGTTTCCGGTTGGAGAAGCAACCAGGGCCTTCCGAAAGGTTTTCTTTCCTGCGGTCTCTGCCGTCGAGTGGAACGACTGGCGCTGGCAGATGCGCAACCGAATACGCAGCCAGGAGGCACTCAGCCGTATTTTCGAGCTGAGCGAGGAGGAACAGGCGGCTCTGGATCGGCATCAGGGCGGGCTGCCTGTCGGCATCACGCCCTATTACGCCAGCCTCATGGGGCTCGATGACCCCGCTGAGCCGCTACGGCGCACCCATATCCCGGTCGGACAGGAATATCTGCGCACGCCAGGTGAAGCGGACGACCCGCTGGGAGAGGATCACGACACTTCGGTGCCAGGGCTTGTCCACCGCTATCCGGACCGGGTGCTGTTTCTGACCACCAGCACCTGCTCAACCTACTGCCGCTATTGCACCCGGTCGCGGATGGTGGGCCAGTCGGGCGACGAGTACCAGTTTTCGGTGCGCCAATGGGACCGGGCGCTTGAGTATATCGCCGCGCATCGCGAGGTCCGAGACGTGCTGCTGTCGGGCGGCGACCCGCTGACCATTTCTGACGACAAGCTGGATTATCTGCTGGGTCGCCTGCGTGCGATCCCCCATGTGGAATTTATCCGGCTGGGCACCAAGGTGCCGATCGTGCTGCCAATGCGGATATCCCGCGATCTGGTGCGTGTTCTGAAACGGCACCATCCGCTGTGGATGTCGATCCATGTCACCCATCCCAGCGAGCTGACGCCGGAAGCCACCGAGGCCTGCCGGAGGCTGGCGGATGCGGGCATCCCGCTCGGTTCGCAGACTGTGCTGCTGAAGGGGGTCAACGACAGCGTGGATATCCTGAAGCCGATGTACCACGGGCTGCTAATGCGGCGGATCAAACCCTATTATCTTTATCAGTGCGACCCGATCACCGGCTCGGCCCATTTCCGCACCCCGGTCTCGAAGGGGCTGGAAATCATCGAGGGTCTGCGCGGCCACACCACCGGCTATGCTGTGCCTCAATTTGTCATCGATGCCCCCGGCGGCGGCGGCAAGATCCCGCTGCAGCCAAATTATGTGGCCGGGCGCGACGGCAGCGATCTGATCCTGCGCAATTTCGAAAACAGCCTATACCGATACCCTGACCCGTGCGGCAGCCCGTGCACAGAAAAGGGGCGCCGGCCATGCTGATCGGCCTGACATACGACCTGCGCGACGACCACCAGGGCTCCGGCCTCAGCAATGAGGCGATGGCCGAGTTCGACAGCCCGGAAACCATTTCTGCCATCGAAACCGTGCTGCGATCGCTGGGCCACCAGACCCAGCGGATCGGCCATGTCCGCAGTTTGGCGCAGCGGCTGGTTGCCGGGGACCGCTGGGACCTTGTCTTCAACATCGCCGAGGGCCTGCACGGCCGCGCGCGCGAGGCACAGGTTCCAGCCCTCTTGGAGGCATTCGGCATCGCCTATACTTTCTCGGATCCACTGACCCAAGCCTTAGGCCTGGACAAGGCCATGGCAAAGCGGATCGTGCGCGACGCGGGCATCCCGACCGCGCCCTTTGCGGTGCTCGAAACCTCAGCGGACGACTGCAGCTTGTGTCTTCGCTTTCCGGTCTTCCTGAAGCCCTTGGCCGAGGGCACCGGAAAAGGCTGTGAGCACGCCTCCAAAGCGGCAGATAGACAGCAGGCGAATGCCGTTGCCCACTCCCTGCGCCAGCGGTTCCGCCAACCGGTCCTGGCCGAATGTTTCTTGCCAGGCCGGGAGTTCACGGTCGGGTTGCTGGGCAACGGGACAGAGGCCCGCGTCATCGCGGTGATGGAAATCCTGCTGCTCGAAACGGCCGAAGCTGAAATATACAGCTTCCAGAACAAGGAACAGTGGGAAAGCCGCGTCAGCTACCGCCTCGCGAACGACGCAGAGGCCAGTGCAGCAGGCACGGCGGCACTTGCGGCATACCAAGCGCTTGGCTGCCGCGACGCCGCGCGTATCGACCTGCGCTCCGACGCCATGGGGCAGCCGCATTTCCTGGAGGTGAATACACTGCCCGGCTTGCACCCCAGCCATTCTGATCTACCGATCCTGTCGGCAAAGGCAGGCCTGGATTACAGCAATCTGATTGCGGAAATCACTTCGGCTGCCATCCGCCGTATCGGCCTGGAGGAGAGCACGGTGAACCTGCGCAACGCGCTATGAAACCCTTGAACATTGCCGTCCTGCATGGGGCAAACGGAGACAGCCCGGATGAACGGGATACCCGCGATACTTCCAAGGCAATCTGCAGGGCGCTGAAACGGCAGGGGCACAGAGCTTGGCTGGCCCATGTAAAGGGTCCCTTGCTGACCCTGCCCTGGGTTGCTGAAGACCGGCCCGGCCTTGTCTTCAATATGGTGGAGGCCATTGACAACGACATAACACGGGCAGCGGAAGTTCCCCTGCTGTTAGAGCGCCTTGGCATTCCGTTCACCGGTTGTGGCGCCACCGCGCAGTCGGCAACCCTCAGCAAGACCGGCCAGAAACGCCTGATGGCCCTGAACGGGCTGCCAACGCCGGCCTGGTCGCAGTCCGGAGCCGGCCTTGCTGGCCACCAGCAGGTGATCGTCAAATCTGTGTCCGAACATGCCTCGCTGGGTATTGATGCCCAGTCGGTGGTGCCTGGGGGGCAGGCGGCAGGGGAAATCACGCGGCGGGAAGCCCGATTTGGCGGCGCCTTCTTTGCGGAAGCCTACATCCGCGGGCGGGAATTCAACCTGTCTCTGCTTGAGACCGCTGAAGGGGTGCAGGTCCTGCCGCCAGCGGAAATCCTGTTCGAGGAATTCCCCGATGATGTTCCGCGCATCGTAGACTACGCCGCCAAATGGGACGAAACATCCCACAGCTATCACCACACGCCCAGGCGGTTCGATTTCCCGGCCCGCGACAACGCTTTGCTGAACCGGCTTGAAGCATTAGCGAGGCGTGCCTGGCATGTCTTCGGGATCAAGGGTTATGCGCGAGTGGATTTCCGCGTAGATGATGCCAGCCAGCCCTGGGTTCTGGAAGTGAACACAAACCCCTGCCTTGCTCCGGACGCCGGTTTTGCCGCTGCCGCAGAACAGGCCAGGGTCAGTTTCGACACATTGATCGCGCATCTCGCGGAGATTGCGCTCACCGCACCGGACAAGGATTCGCACCATGTTCCGCATCCGCAAGATAGCTGATGCCCACGCCCCCGCCAGCCGGGCAGTCATAGAAAAAGTCCTGACCATCCTGCGCGCCCAGTTTCCTGGAAAGCGTGCCGCCGACATCGACACGCTTCCAGACCATCTTAGCAACCCTTTCGCCAAACGCTTCCTGCCATCATTGTTCGTGGCCGAGAACGGACGTGGAGAGGTGCGTGGCACCGCCCTGATGCTATTTGATCCTGAGCTGTCTTTTGCCTTTCTCGATATCCTTGCCACAACACCAGGCGAGGCGCCCGGCTCAGGCGTTGGCGGCGCGCTGTACCAGCGGCTGCGTCACGAAGCCCTTTCAATGGACTCTGAGGGACTGTATTTCGAATGCCTGCCCGACAACACAGCCTCTCTCCAGGACCGGGAGACAGCGGCCCAGAACGCAGCGCGGCTGAAGTTCTACGAACGCTACGGCGCCCGCCCGATAACCGGCACCGGCTATGAGCTGCCACTATCCGCAGAAGATACCGACATGCCGCATCTCGTCTTTGACGGACTCGGCCAATTCGAGCTGCCGCACGCAAAGCGGCTGAAAGAGATTTTCTGCGCCATTCTGGAACGGAAATACGCAGAACTTTGCCCGCCGGAATATGTCCGGCGGGTCACCGCGTCCGTTGTTCAAGGCCGTTACAGGCTGCGGGCGCCGCGTTACACCACCCGTTCCGTAACACTGCCGCCGCCGACCGGTTTGCAGTTGCCGATGGTCATCAACGACCGGCACGACATCCACCACGTCCCTGCCCGAGGCTATGTCGAAAGTCCGGTGCGGATCTCCGCCATTACCGAGGCGCTGGAGGCCACCGGGCTGTTCGCGCGCTTGCCGCCGCGGCGTTTCCCGGATCGCTGGATCAAAGCTGTGCATGATGCAAAACTGGTGGACTATCTGCGCAGCGCCTGCGCCGAAGCGCCGGCAAAAGGCGCGGTCTACCCCTATGTCTTTCCGGTCCGCAATCCGGACCGCCGCCCCCGCGAGCGCTCGGTGCTGGCGGGATACTGGTGCATCGACACCTTCACGCCAATCAACCGCAACGCCTGGCCCGCGGCCCGCCGCGCGGTGGATTGCACGCTCACCGCGGCCGAGGAAGTACTTAACGGCGCCGCTGCCGCCTATGCACTGGTCCGCCCGCCCGGCCATCACGCCGAACGCAAGACTTTCGGCGGCTTCTGTTACCTGTCAAATGCAGCCATTGCCGCAAATTTTCTGGCCCGGCACGGCAGGGTCGCAATGCTCGACATCGACTATCACCATGGCAACGGTCAACAGGACATATTTTATGACCGCGCCGATGTGCTAACAGTTTCCATCCACGGCGATCCCAGCTTTGCCTACCCCTATTTCACTGGTTTCCGGGATGAAACAGGTCAGGGCTCCGGCGCGGGATACAACCTCAACATCCCTCTGGCCGAACAAGCATCACCCGAAGACTACCACTCCGCCCTGAACAGGGCACTCTTCCGTGTTGCGGAGCATGATCCCTGTTTTCTGGTTCTCTGCCTTGGCTTCGACACCGGCCGCGGCGACCCGACCGGCACTTGGAAACTCCGGCCCTGTGATTTCCATCGTGCCGGCGTCAGCATCGGCCGGCAGCCCCGCCCCATCCTCGTGGTGCAGGAAGGCGGCTATCTGGTGCGCACCCTCGGCGAAACCGCTGCGGCGTTTTTCAAAGGACTGGCTGAAGGGATTGCGCAGCACCCAAAGCCTGCAGTGCCGCCACCCCTTGCCCCGACGCCAAAACGCCGCTGGCGCAAAACTCTGAGGGCAGGTGACGCAGACCGGATCAAGCGTCTGGTTGCTGAAACCGGCAAGTTCTCCGGCGAAGAGATCGTAATTGCAGGCGAGCTGGCGCAGGAACGGATGGCCAGCGGCGCGGCCTCAGGCTACCATTTCCTCCTCGCCGAACAGGGTGCCGAGCTGAGTGGCTATGCTTGCTACGGCCCGGTGCCGGGCAGCGAACACAGCTGGGATCTCTATTGGATTGCCGTAGACCCCGCCCACCAAGGGAACGGTTTGGGCAGACTGCTGATGAAACGGGCCGAAGCGGAAATCCGGCAGGCAAACGGCCGCAAGGTCTACATCGACACATCTAGCGGCCCGCCTTATGCGGCGGCCAGGCGGTTCTACGAGCAGATAGGCTATTCCCTGTGCGCTGAGTTCCCGGACTTCTACCGCGACGGAGATGGAAAGGCCGTCTACGAAAAGAACCTGGGGAACTGATCCTCCCCGGCAATTATCCGCGGTAATGGCCGCCGTTGTAGCGGCCAGGTGCTGCACCGCCGCTGTCCATCTCATCGCAGCCAGTATCGCAATCCGGTAGATGGTGCCGCCGTGGTCCCGGCTCCCGCTGCAACGTTTCCGCAGGTTCCCAACCGTCCTCCACCGCGGCTTCCGGGCGTGGCTCTGGCCTAACCCCGGACCGCGATGGCGGGCGCGATCCAAGCTGCGGGATGAAGCGCAGAAGCTTCTCCGTCAGTTCCAATGCCGCTTGTTTGGCGGCTGCCAATTTGGGGTGTCCGGCCAGGACCATTTTGGTTGTCCTCAGTTGCACCATGCAGGGCGCGGTTTCTGTACAGTTCAGGATTGCCGCCGCGGGTTTGTCTTGCCGCGCCAGGGCGCCCCGGCGACATACTCGCGCAGCTCCTCGGCCTCCTGTTCCACCGTCAGCAGCCGGTAGCGGGTTACATCCAGAATGCCGACCACTGCAACCGGCACCCCGTCCTCTGTTACCGGAATATGGCGCACGTTGTGCTTTGACATCAGCCATTCCAAGCGCTGCACAGGCTGATGGGCGTCGCAGGAGATGACCGGGTGTGTCATGATATTTTGCACACGAAGATTTCCAGGCAGCTTCTTATTCGCCTCGAGATAACGAACGATGTCGCTGCCGGTCAGAATACCTGCCATTGATCGCTTGTCAGGTGATACCAGCAACGCGGATGTGCCGTCCTGTGCCAGAAGGGCAAGGGCCACGTCCACTGGTGAGACTGGAGCGATCCATTCGATATCTGTTTCCAGCTCTTCGAACAGCCTGCGGATTGTCATGGCATTGCTTCCTTTTTTCAAGCCGACCTCAGAGAAATTGCATGACCAAGGCGGTCAGGTCCGTTCAGGCCTTGCTGTCAGGCCAATGCAGGTAGAGTTCGCAAGAGGCGCCCAAAACCAGAATGGCCCCCGATGCCACCGCATTCCAAACAGCTGCGGGAGTGCCTTTGAAGCCAGCCAGTTCCGGCGATACGAACAGCAGCACACCAAGCAAAAATACTGTGTTCGCCTCCAGCAGCTCATGCCTATTCCGGTCAATGCCGGCAATGGCAAGTGCCGCCAGCCCGGCGGCCATTAAGGTGACAGTGTCACCGGACAGCCGACCGCCTGCCTGCGGCAGCCCGCCAAACAGCAGTAAGAGGATAGTATCAGCCAGAACCCAAGGACCGCATACCCCCAGCGGAACATGTCATGGAAACGCATCGGACGCACTCCGCCCCAGTGGTTACAAGTCGATCACCGGGTCCTCCAGAACCCCGGCGGAAACCGCATCCGCCATTTCCTCATCGTCCAGAAACCCGTCGCCATTAGTGTCGATTTCGGCGAACAGTTCCCCGGTTACACCGGAGTAGACGGCCTGCAATTCTGTGAGGGACGCTTTTCCATCGCCATCGACATCAATCCCGGCGCTCATTGCGTTAGCCGGGAGCGCCGCCAAGGCCGCGAGAAGAGCGCCATAAGCTGCTCTGCTCATCTGCTTCTCCATCAGAGAGACAGCGGTCCACATTGGACCGCCTACCTTTGAGATGGGTACGGACTGACGCAAAGGCAAGTGCTCCGTGAAAATAACTACCTTATTAAAAACATGATCTTACAAATCTCCCCTCTTCCTTTCTGCCCCTGCCATACGCGGCGGGGCTCAGGCGCGCGCGCCACTCAGTTCAGCGGCCAGAGCAGCGGGATCAAAAGGACGGTAACAGTTCCTGTGACAATGTTCATCGGGACCCCGATCCGCAGAAAATCTATGAACTTGTAGCCGCCCGCCCCATAGACCAAAGTGTTGGTCTGGTACCCGAACGGAGTGGCAAAACTGGCCGACGCTGCAAACATCACAGACACTGCAAAAGGGCGCGGATCCACCCCTAAGCTGACCGCGACCCCTACCACCAGCGGGGTCATGATTACTGCAACCGCGCTGTTGGTCAGAACTTCAGTCAGGACAGCCGTGGCGGTAAACATGATCGCCAAGGCGGCCCAGGGGCTTACCATCGCCAGCAAGGGGGTCAGAGAACCGACAATCAGATTTATCGACCCGCTCCTGTCCAGCGCACGGCCAAGCACCAGCATCGACACGATCAGGATCAGCAGGCGCCCGTCCACCGCCGCAAATGCTTCGTCAGGCTCGATGCATCCCGTCAGCAAAACCAGCGCTGCGCCAATCAGCGCCAGGGCCAGTATCGGTGCCGCATCAAGACCCGCCAACACCACCACACCTAGCAGGATCGCCGCGGCCAGAGGCGCCTTGCGGTGCCGGAAGGCGCGGGCCTGCCTCTCCCCAAGCGGCACTAGGTTCTGCTCCCGCACCAGCCGCTGAATATCCGCAGGCGCCCCCTCGACCAGCAGCGTATCTCCTGCCCTCAGCGCTGTATTTTCCAGCCGCTCCCTTACAGAGGCCCCCCTGCGGTGCAGCGCCAGCGGGTAAACCCCGAACCGCCGCCGCCAGCGCAGACCGCCCAGTGTCCGCCCAGCCGCTCTAGATCCCGGTCCGACCAGCAACTCGGCGGTCTGCGACAAGCGTGTGCGGCCGCTTTCCAGGTCCGGAATCTCTGCTCCCCGCGCAATGCCTTCGCTGAAAGCACGAAGCTCGCTGTCGCGAGCCTTCAACACCACGATATCGCCCGCTTCCAACCGCACTGCCGCCAGATCCCGGCGCAGCGAGGCATCTCCGCGCACGACGTCGGCTACCCGGCCGCCGCCCCTCGTCAGTTCCGGCGCCGCCAGAGGCGGCATGCCGATAAGGGGAGAGCCTTCCGGGATAAAAACATCCAACAGCCAGCTCTTTGCCCCCCGCACCGCCGTCAGGCTCGACACCGTTTCGCGGCCTGGCAGCAGATGCCTCCCTGCAAGAGCAAGGAACCCGCCCCCCGCCACCGACACCGCCAGGCCCAGCGGTGCAATTTCGAACAGCCCGAACGGCGCCAGCCCAAGGCCTCGCGAGATACCATCCACCAACAGATTGGTGGAGGTTCCGATCATCGTGATCGTACCGCCCAGGATCACCGAATAGGACAGCGGGATCAGCAGCTTTGACGGGATTGTCCCGGCATCCCGGGCGAGGCCGATGGCGACCGGAATCAGCACCATGGCCACCGGCGTATTGTTTAGAACCGCAGATGCCGCCGCCGCCGCGGTAAAGAAGGCGCCAAGAGCAAGGACAGCATGGCGCCTCGCCAGCCGCGCCATGATCCCTGTCAGCAGCTCCAGAACACCGGTCCGTACCAACGCCGCGCTGAGAATGAACATCACGCCAATTGTTGCCGGGGCCGGGTTGGCCAGCGCCGCCAGCACATCCTCTGTGGTCACCAGCCCCAGCGGCAGTGCGGTGCATGCGCCGACAAAAGCTACCATATCCGCTGGCCGCCGCTCGCTGGCAAATGCCGCAAAGACCGCCGCTGTCAGGGCCAGCGACAGCGCCGGGGCATAACTGCCCGGATCTATGAACATCGCCGTTCTCCAGTCACCCCTGCGCACTCCAGACATAGACCGCAAATCCCGCAATCAGGCACAGACCGCCCCTCCGGCCCAAGCGCTGCCCGCGCAGCAGGACCAGCATCAGCAGGATGGAGGCCGCCGCCATCACCGGCAGGTCGAACACCAAAAACCGCCGGTCAACAGGGACCGGCATTATGACAGCGGTCAGCCCTAGGATGCCCAGCACGTTGAAGATATTCGAGCCAACGATGTTGCCCAACGCAATGTCCGGCTGCCGCCGGTATGCGGCCACAATCGAGGCCGCCAGTTCTGGCAGCGAGGTACCCACGGCGACTACGGTAAGGCCGATATAGGCCTCCGGCAACCCTAAGCCCTGAGCAATCACCACTGCTCCGTCGACCAGCAGCCGAGCCCCCGGCACCATCAGCGCCAGCCCCGCCGCCGCCCAGAGCAGCGGCCACCTCACATCCCCAGTTGCCTCCGCCCCGGTTCCAGCGTCTCCAGCCCCATCGCGTGCGCTCCGGTACGCCCAGACGAGGTAACCCGCCAGCCCCGCGCACTGGGCCGCACCTGCTGCCCGGCCCACCATTCCCTGCGAAAAGGGAAGAAACAGCAACAGCGCCGCCGCGGTCATAACCACCGTATCCCGCACCGGCGCAGCTTGCGCCAGACCGATGGGCCGGACCAGCGCCGCCAGTCCGATAATCAGCAGGATGTTGCTGATGTTGGAGCCAACCACATTGCCGATCGCTATCTCCGGCAGGCCCTTCAAAGCCGCGTCCAGGGACACCAGAAGCTCCGGCATCGAGGTGCCAAACCCCACGACCGTCAGACCAATGAGGAATGGCGGCAGCCCCAGCTTCGCGGCAAGGGCAGCCGACCCGCGCACCAGCAACTCGCCGCCGATGAACAGACCGCCCAGACCGGCGGCAAAACCGGCAAAATCCATCGGTGTCATGATCTTGCACTTTGCAGGACATGCCGCCCGCCGCAACCCTGACGGGTCCGGCGGCAACCCGCCGGTGCTGGCAATCGCAAAACAGCATCCATTTCATATTTCCTGAACAGCCGACCCGAGCCAAGTGCAAGCCTGAACCGGCGCCGGTAAGGTACAGCGCATCCGTGCCGGACCACCTCAGCACATGGGGTTCGGATGGAGTGGGCGCAAGAGGCCCATCACCATACTCGAAAGGAATGAAGGCCTGTTCAGGGGAATATCTTCGCCCCGAACCTGGGGCAACTGGAGTTTGCCAAGCAGCTCGTCAGCGTTTGCCAGGCCTGCCCCAATCCTGTCGTTGCATCGCCGCGGATTGTTCCGGGCCTCAGGTTTTAATCGCCAGGCTGCATCTCGGCCGCCGGACAGGATTCCTGCCTGCAAGTATTTGATTAGTCAGGTCGGCGACTGTCCGGTGCATTTCGGCATCAAGGTGCCCGCTTCGCATGACCGCGGGCAGTGATTTCACGGGCTCATGGGGAGAACTGGTCGACGAACCGAGCATACCCCCTCTGAAACACAAGAAGGGGCTGAATGCCGAAAGGACGTCTGGCTTCACCGGCATGGCCAAGGCGCTGGACGAACAGCGCCGCGCTGGCGCCAAGTTCGAAAACCTTGACTCCGTGGAACGGCTCAACCTTCTGGTCGACCGGGAAGCCGCCGAGCGCGAGGCCAGGCATGGAAGAATCCATTGAGGCGCTGGTGGAGCGGATCGTGCTGACGCCTGCGGCGGCGGGCACTGGCCTGGATCTGACGCTAGAGGGCGATCTGGCGGGGCTTTTGCGTCTGTGCACGGGCAGCGCGGGCCCTAACGCAGAAAAGGCTTCGGGCGGGATGCCAGAAGCCTTTGATAGAACGAAGGAAATTTCGTTATCTGCGGGAGCAGGCAACCGCCGCAACCTACCTACCCCCCGAAATCATGTAAACGTATGATAGCGCACAGCTAACGGCAACTTTGCGCAAAATCGCGGGGATTGAAAAGAGAGGTGGTCCTGGTTTTTTCGACCAGTTTTCCGCCGGTTAAAGCTAAAGCATGGGTTTCATCTCAGGCGGTGGCCTTCAGATTTTGGTCTCCAGTAACATAGCCCTCCGTCGGGGTCAGCAAGCCATGCGATGAGTGCGGTCGCATTTCGTTGTAGTATCTGCTCCAGGTACCGATCCCGGAGCGGGCCTCCGAACCGGTCTCGAAGGCGTTCAAGTAGACGCATTCGTATTTCAACGAGCGCCAGAGCCGTACGATCATGCGATTATGGACCCAGCGGCCACGCCCATCGATTGATATCTTCACCTTGGCGGCACGCAGCACGCTGGTGAAATCTGTACTGGTGAACTGTGAACCCTGATCAGAGTTGAATATCTCGGGCGGGCCATGTCGGGCCAGCGCTCCCTTCAAGACCTTGATGCAGAACCCGGTGTTCATCGTGTTCGATAACCCCCAGCTCAACACCTTTCGGCCGACCAAAGGCAGTCTCCCTGCTCTGGAATGTTTTTTTCTGTCCAAATCACTCCAGTGAATTTTGCTCGTGCGAACTGGAAGGCCGGTGAAACTTGAAACAACGATCCACCTGCGGCACGATTGACCGCTAACTGCTGAACAATGCAGAGACTTATTTGATTTTTAGTTAATATGCCTCAATTATGGGGAGAATCGTTCAAAAGAGGATCTGTCCATGACGTGTATTGGCAAGATAGTTAGTGTTTGCGGTGCTTTCATTGCATTGTTGAGTGTGCTGCCCACAGTCGTAGCGGCTCAATCGATCGGCGTCGATCTCGGCGCCGTTGATGTAAGCATCGGCGGAGGGCGGCCGGCCTCTGTTCCTGAAATTGACGCATCGACAGGAGCAATGGCTCTCGCAGCTCTAGCCGCTGCTCTGGTGCTGGCATGGGAGGTGAACCGGCGCCGCAAGGCAGGGTAAGCTCTGCTCAGATCAAAGACCATTGCTCGGTATACCAGGCGACTGCGGCGACGGATGCATTCGCGACAATATGCGCGACAACCGCATCGCCCAGTCGACCCCGGCGTAACATTGCAGCCGCGAAAAAAAGGCCTGCGATGCCTGCCAAAACCAAGCGCCCATGCAGCGCTGCAAACAAAGCAGTCGACACAAAAACTGCGATAACTTTTGCGACCGTAGAGCCGGTATCGAGCCTGGCTAGAACGTAGCCGCGAAAGAAAGCCTCTTCCACCACGGGAACCAGAAATGTGGTTCCCAACGCGCGTACCATCGCCCAGGCCAAGAACGCGCTACCGCTTAAAGCTCCCAAAACCAGGTCATCTCCTTGAGAGGGCTCGGACAACCACACCCATCCGCCTCCTACGGCAAGACCTATCGCGATTGAAAACGGGTCCAACGACAGCCGGATCTGAGGAATTAGCGCGCTGCGCATCCAGGCCAATACGCCAAGCAGAACCGCCGCCTGGAACGGATATCCAAGAGCAGGGTGTTCCCAGAATGCATGAACAATTACGCCCGAAATCATAAAGGCAATAAAAGGGACAATCAGAGCGGCTATAGGGTTGGCGCTCAATTTTTCCTTGTCTGGGAGGGCATAATTCACTCGGCGGAGTGTCGGCATAGCTTGAGCAAGATTGAGCACTCCAAGCGCCAGAACGATGAAAAGCAACCACCCGGCGAAGCTGTGAAAGCCGTTTACCGCCAGCTCCGGCGAGACATACCTGCCAAGCAGAATCAGGACAGTAATGCGCAGGATATTAAATACCCAACTGGCCAGAAGAGCGATTGGCCAAAGAATGAGCCAGAATACGCTCTGCCTTAGTGTTTCGCGAAACAGCACAGCATATATCACCATGAACCCGCTGATCAGTGCGAACCCTTCAATGCCGGAACACTGGCTGGCGACAGCTACAACAAATCCTGGAAGCCCGATCCAGGCACGGCCTGGATCAATGAAAACCTCAGGATCAACTGCAGAGAGCAAAAACGCCACACCTTTGAATGTGCCGGTGGACACGAGCTCGACCGCCCACAGCGGCTCTATCAAATGTGCCAGGGACGGGATCAATGCAGCCGACAGCAAGATTACAAGCGGCTGGAAACGCGCGGTTCCAAGCCAATTCCACCAGGACAACGGCCTTAGTACCCAAAACAAGAATCCAAGTGCTGCTATGGCACCGCCACCGGCAAGCAGAATGGAAACATAAAGGAATTTTTCGTTCACCTCCCCTGGCGGGATGATCAGTACTGGCAGAAATATGATCACGATGCCCAGCAAGTGTACCTTACCCCAAAAGGTCTTTTGATTGGGTACCCTCATCAGTTCGAGAAACCGGTGCCAACTTCTGGTACGAGCGCACATCAGGACTACAAAGGCAGCGGAAACGCAGATGGCGCTGATAAACGCCCCCCTCAACCCGCGGCACAATCCCGCTATTCCGGTCGCGTGACATTCGATGGGAAATACAATCTGATAGGTTGCTATAACAGCAATGCTCTCGAGGACGAACAAGACCATCAGCCACCTGATACCCGCTTGACCCAATAACCTGTACCTCTGTCAATTTCCCTAACCATACTGAGACAACCTGTCGAGTATGGCGAAATTATGGGGTTTTCAGGTCGCCGGGAACTTTGCTGCCATGGGGTCAGGACTTCGGTAGCGGGGAGTGCCCAGTCAAGCGTGTTTGCGCAAGATTTTTGATCCACCGAAATGGTGTTGTCCGACCGTGTTGCAGGGATCGGCTTCTCGAAGTATCCTCAGCGTTTTCTATGACGTGAGCGACGATCGTTTCCCCACAAATTGAATGATGCCCGTCGGGACTAGTTTAAAAAGGCACGGTATCAGGTGGCGAACGCATCAGAATACAACGAAAGCCTTCGGCAACGTGGTGATGTGGCCGTATGGCTGTCAAATGATGTGGCTGAATTTTGGGCATCGTCGCACTGCAAAACCCGCGGTGGCCAGGCGCGTTACTCCGATTTGGCAATTGAGGTTTTCGTTACTCTGCGGGTCGTATTAGCAGTGTCCCAACGGTTGGTGTAAGTTCCGCCGGTAGCGCGGGCCGCTTGGCGGCCACGGTTGTTCTTCGGCTAAGGTTTGGTTTGCCGACCTGACCTATGACCGAGGAGAACGACCATGACCAAGGACAGCCTATCAGACGCCGCGACGCTGCGTGCACTTCTGTCGGAGACGTCCGGCACCAACCTGCTTGCCGAGATGCTCGGGTTTGTCGCCGACCGCCTCATGCCGCGGGATGTCGACCAGCTCTGTGGTGCTGGCGCGCACGAGCGCAGCGGCGACGTGAACCGCCCCGGTTTTGCCGGAGGCTGATTTCAGTTCGTTACGCGGCTCGTTCCTCAGTTTCCATAGCCGCATAGAAATTGGCCTCTGCTTCTGCCGGCGGAATATTCCCTATAGGCTCGAGCAGGCGGCGATTTTTGAACCAGTCCACCCATTCGAGTGTTGCGTATTCCACCGCCTCGAAGTTGCGCCAAGGGCCGCGGCGGTGAATGACCTCGGCCTTGAAAAGACCATTGATCGTTTCGGCCAGCGCGTTGTCATAGCTGTCTCCAACGCTGCCGACCGAAGGTTCTGTACCGGCTTCGCCCAACCGCTCTGCGTATTTGATCGACAGGTTTTGGGCGGATTCAAACGGTTGTCGCAACGGTTCCGAATTGGAGGTTGTGATGACAAACCGCAAACGCGCATCAAAGCGCAGCACAGGAGGTAAACTGCATTTACCGGGACGGCCACGGGCGGTACTGCGTTCCCAGCAAGTCATGTTTTGGCAACTCATCAAGCAAGGCGTTTCCAGCGAAGAAGCTGGCGTGCAAGCTGGCGCGTCTGCCCCAGTTGGCGGTCGTTGGTTTCGGGAGGCCGGAGGCATGCCGCCATCCAAGTTTGAAAATGCATCTCAGCCGCTTTCCAGCCGGTATCTGTGTTTTGCTGAGCGCGAAGAGATCGCCTTGTACAGAGCGCAAGGCTTCGGTGTCTGCGCGATTGCAAGGAAGATTGGACGATCCGCCTCGACCGTTTCCCTGGAACTTCGGCGGAATGCAGCGACACGCTCAAGGGGCTTTGAATATCGGCGACAACAGCGCGATGGCATGCGGATCGATCAGCGCGCCGCCCCAAGAGACCAAAGCTGGCTCAGAACGATGCATTGCGGCACTATGTCGAAGAGCGGCTTTCAGGTCATATCGAAGGCCCAAACGGGAACATCTTGGCCGGTCCTGACGTGTCTTGGACGAAGAGACGGTCTGTGCGCCGACAACATCGCAGATGGGCAACGGCCTGGAGCCCAGAGCAGGTCGCCCGCCGTTTGCCTCTTGATTATCCGGATGACCCGATGATGCGTATCAGCCATGAGGCCAAATATCAGTCCTTGTTCATTCAAGGCCGTGGTGCGCTGCGGCGGGAGTTGGTTGCCTGCTTGCGTTCCGGACGGGCGCTACGTCTCCCGCGAGCGCGGCGAAAAGGCAAAGGCAAAGGCAAACCGTTTGTGTCCGTTCAGTTCATGATCAGCGAACGCCCCGCCGAAGCAGAAGACCGCGCTATGCCGGGTCACTGGGAAGGCGATCTTATCCTCGGCCTGAAGAGCTCGGCGATCGGCACTCTGGTGGAACGCAAAACACGGTTCATGCTCCTGCTGCATCTGCCCCCTATGCCCGGCCATGGTGCAGGTCCGCGCAAAAAGAACGGTCCCGCGCTTGCAGGTCACGG
>NZ_JAXMOX010000006.1:0-47876 GCF_034669605.1 Leisingera sp. | reverse complement strand
GCAGCCCTGCCACGCGCGTTCCGGCAAATGCTGCCGCGCCTGCGGTTAGATAGCTCCATAAAGTGTGCCCTATGGCTGCCGGGAACAGAGTTAATGCCGCTACTGCCATTCCGCTCAGCGCCTTTCGATCTTTGCCAAAGCGCACCAGCCAGTACGCATCGCGCAACAGCAAAAAAACCACCAGCGCAACCGATAGAAACAGCAACACTGCCATACCCAAGATCAGCTCAAACAGGGCGGCGGCTTGTTGCTGCCCAATCTGGCAACCGGCCAGCCCGGGACGGACCGCGGCACAGCCAGAAGGAGCGGCAAAAAGGCTGTTCCAATCGATCAGGACAAAACCGAAAGCGTGGAACAGATAGTTGACGCCAGTCAGCAGCGCTATCCAAAGCCCTGCAGCACGTGTTCTTTTTGTGACTGTCTTCACCGGCTCATTTCTCAAACTTGCTTAGCCAGCAGCCGGTTCCGTCAAGTACCCCGGGGCTTTCTGTTTCTTTCTGGCCGGAAATACTCCGGAGTGAATGCGCTGCGAGGTGCGGAGGGGCAGCGCCCCTGCTCACAAACGAAAAACCCCCGCAAGCAGGCTTGCGGGGGTTTGATGTATCTTAATGTCAGTCAGACAAAGGTCAATCTTTGCCCTTGTGCGGCGCCCACAGCTTCTTGTTGGTCAGGTACAGCAGAACCGACAGGACGGTCAGGAACAGCACGCCGACAAAGCCAGCCTGCTTGCGTGCCATCATCTTGGGTTCGGCAGTCCACATCAGGAAGGCCGCGACGTCTTGCGCCATGGCATCTACATCATTGGCATGGCCGTCCGCAAACTCCACCTGCTCATCCGACAGCGGCGGCGCCATTGAGATCCAGCCGCCCGGGAAGGCAGTGTTCTGATAGAAGGTGGTGCCCGCTTCTTCCTTGCTTTCGCCGGTGTAACCGGCCAGCAGCGAGGCGATGTACTCGGCGCCGCCCATGCCCTTGAACAGCTGGTTCAGACCCGAGCCGTAGGGGCCGTGAAAACCCGCACGCGCCTTGGCCATCATGCTGAGGTCCGGGGCGCCGGCGTTGTTGTTCTCCGGGAAGTGGTCGACCGGCTTGGCCGGGCGGTCCTCGTCCAGTTCCGCATCATAAACGCTGAAGTTGTCAGCCGCGTAGGCCCGCACCTGGTCTTCCGGCAGCTGCGGGCCGCCCTCGTCGCCCAGGGTGCGCAGCGGCACCAGCTTCAGCCCGTGGCAGGCTGCGCAAACCTCGGTATAAATCTGCAGGCCGCGCTGCAGCTGGTTGCGGTCATAGGTTCCGAACGGGCCCTCAAACGAGAAGGAGTAGTCGGTGATGTGCTGCTCGCCGCCGCCTGCTGCGTATGACGCAGCAGGGATCATGGCCAGAGCGAAGGCGGCACCGGTTGCCAGTTTCTTGAACATTGTCAGGTGTTCCTTCTTCTTACTCGGCAGGAGTGGCTTCAGCAGAAGATTTTTTGCCGTAGTGGGCGTCGAAATCCTCTTCGATGGTGGCAGGCTGAGCCGTCGGTTTTTCGATCACACCAAGCAGCGGCAGGATCACCAGGAAGTAGCCGAACCAATAGGCTGATGCGATCAGCGAGAACGACGCATAGGGTTCTTCCGCCGGCATCGCACCCAGCCACATCAGGGCAAAGAAGTCGACGACCAGCAGCGCAAACCACCATTTGAACATCGGACGGTAACGGCCCGAACGGACGCGCGAGGTGTCCAGCCAGGGCACCAGCGCCATCACGGCAATCGCACCGAACATCGCCAGAACACCAAAGAACTTGGCGTCGACAATGCCGCCGGTCACGAAGGAGGCAAACTGCACCACCCACACTTCCGAGGTGAAGGCCCGCAGGATCGCGTAGAACGGCAGGAAGTACCATTCCGGAACGATGTGCGCAGGTGTCACCAGCGGGTTGGCTTCGATGTAGTTGTCCGGGTGGCCCAGATAGTTCGGCATGAAGCCAACGATGGCCCAGAAGATCACCAGCACCACGGCCAGACCCAGGAAATCCTTGATCACGAAGTAGGGCCAGAACGGCAGGGTGTCTTTCTCGGCTTCGGCTTTGGACCCTTTGCGGACATCAACACCCGTGGGGTTGTTGTTGCCGGTGGTATGGAAGGCCCAGATGTGCACGATCACCAGCGCTGCAATCACGAAGGGCAGCAGGTAGTGCAGCGAGAAGAAGCGGTTCAGCGTGGCGTTGTCCACCGCCGGTCCGCCCAGCAGCCAGGTCTGGATCGGCTCGCCGATGAAGGGGATCGCGCCGAACAGGCCGGTGATCACGGTGGCGCCCCAGAAGGACATCTGCCCCCAAGGCAGCACGTAGCCCATGAAGGCGGTGCCCATCATCATCAGATAGATCAGCATTCCGACAATCCATGTGATCTCGCGGGGCGCCTTGTAGGAGCCGTAGAACAGACCGCGGAAGATATGGATGTAGACAGCAACAAAGAACAGCGAGGCACCGTTCATATGCAGATAACGCAGCATATGGCCGCCGTTCACGTCGCGCATGATGTGCTCGATTGACGCAAAGGCCAAATCGGCGTGCGGCGTGTAATGCATCACCAGGACGATGCCGGTAACAATTTGCAGCGCCAGGCAGAAGGCCAGGACGATGCCCCAGATCCACCACCAGTTCAGGTTCTTGGGGGTGGGGATCATGATCGTGTCGTAGAGGAGACCGACGATGGGCAGGCGGCTATGCAGCCACTTCTCTGCGCCTGTCTTCGGCTCGTAATGGTCGTGCGGAATACCGGACATGAGCGCGTTTCCTTATCCCAGCTTGATGGTGTTGGCGTCGGTGAACTCAGCCACCGGCACATGCAGGTTCTCAGGCGCCGGGCCTTTGCGTATGCGGCCTGCGGTGTCGTAGTGCGAACCGTGGCAGGGGCAGAACCAGCCCTGGAAATCCCCAGCGCCATCGCCCAGCGGCACACAGCCCAGGTGGGTGCAAACACCCATCATCACCAGCCATTCGCCGGCCTCGTCCATGGTCCGGTTGGTGTCAGCCGCGTCGGTGCCCGGCTTGTTCGGGTTTTCCGACCGCGGGTCGATCAACTCGGACAGCTCCACGGCACGGGCTGCCTCGATCTCTTCCTGGGTGCGGCGGCGGATAAACACCGGCTTGCCCAGGAACATGACCGAGATCTGCGTGCCAACTTCCACGCCGCTGACATCGACCAGGATCGAGGACAGCGCTTTCACGTCGGCGGAGGGGTTCATCTGGTTGACCAGGGGCCATACGGCGGCACCCGCGGTCACTGCCCCGGCGCCGGCAGTGGCGTAGTAGAGGAAATCTCTCCGGGTTCCTTCGTGGTCTTCTGCGTGGGACACGAGGTTTTCTCCAATTCCAGCGCCCGTTTAGGGCAAACATGCGCATGCACTGCGATTGCTCGCAGTGACTCAGGCGCGTGTCTAGCGGGGAGAAGGGCATTCGTCCAGCGGTCATAGGCGCGCAGAAAGCCCCAAGAGGTCATTTCTGTTACGCTTGTGTGACAGTGCCGCACCCATATCGGTGCGGCACTGTCCGGTTTCAAGGGCCGGCCTCAGGCGGCCGGTGGTTTTGTCGCTTGCATCGAGGGCCGCGATTCGAACCCTGCAAGCCAGCCTGCCAACGCCTCGTTGCCCTGACGCCAGCCCGCATCCGGATGACGGTAGTCCACATAGCCCAGCGCACAGGCAACTGCGATCTGGCCAATATCAAGCGGCCCCTGCAGGTGGCTCATCCAGCGTGCATTCAGCGCCGCGCAGCCGCCCAGAACCTTACTGCGCTGCGCATCAATCCAGCCATCCCATTGCTTGTCTTCGGGGCGCAACCGCTTTTCATAAGACATCAGTACCGCCGCATCCATGATCCCGTCGGCGGTGGCTTCCAGCACCTTGCTGTCCCAGCCGCCGCCATAGAGCTTGCCGCCGGCCCGGTCGTCCAGATAGGCGCAGATCACCCGGCTGTCATACAGTGCCGGCCCGTCCTTGCGCTCCAGCGCCGGAATCTTGGCCAGGGGATTGCTGGCCTTCACTTCCGGGCTGGGGTTGAGAGGGGTGGTTGTGACATCTTGAATTTCAATATCATCCAACTGCCCGGTTTCATGCAGCAGCACCAGAACCTTGCGGGCAAAGGGCGATGCCGGTGAATATGTAAGCTTCATGAAAAATCCTCCGTTGTTTGACCGCAGACTACTGCAAGCCGAGCCGAGGGGAAGGGCCAAATACCGCTCTGTGCTATGCTGGGCAGGCGGAACCAGTAAAGGGAGGGACCCCAAATGATCATGCGGGTATTCCAGGTTGTCACCCGGCCCGGTAAGGAAGCCGAGTTCAGTAAGTTTTTCCATGAAACCGCCATCCCCCTGATGAAAGGGACCGATGGCATCGTTTCCGTCCTCCCCGGTGCACCGCGGTCTGAGACCCCGCGGGAGTTCAGCTTTGTGATGGTGTGGAAGGACCTGGCATCGCTCAAGGCCTTTGCCGGCGAGGATTACACCAGTCCGCACATCGACCCCGCGGAGGCTGAACTGGTCGAGTCGCGGACTATAAAACACTATGATCTAGTGGAAACCTGACCCTGCCTGCAATTCCCGCTTGCAGGAATCTTTTCCGCTTGGCAAAGTCTCGCCGTTCTCAGGGCGGGGCGGAATTCCCCACCGGCGGTAAGCGGGCCAAGCCCCGTAAGCCCGCGAGCGGCTTCCAGAAACCGGAAGTGTCAGCAGATCTGGTGCAATTCCAGAGCCGACGGTCACAGTCCGGATGGAAGAGAACGTGCAGAAGGGCGGCGCCAGGCGTGCGCCCGTCTGTTCGTGATCGCCTTGGGTGACGTGTCAGAACCTATGGAGATTACGATATGACACACACCCGCTATGCCTTCATCAAGGCGCAATGGCACGCCGATATTGTGGACCGTGCTCTGGAAGGGTTTCAGCAGCTGATTCCGGCGGATCAGATAGATGTCTTCGATGTGCCCGGTGCCTTCGAAATGCCGCTGCTGGCGCAGGAGCTGGCCAAAACCGGCAAATACGCCGCCGTGGCCTGCGCCGCACTGGTGGTCGACGGCGGCATCTACCGGCACGACTTCGTGGCGCAGGCCGTGGTTGACGGGCTGATGCGCGCTGGCATGGACACCGGCGTGCCTGTGCTGTCGGTGTCGCTGACGCCGCATCACTTCCAGGAGACGGATCACCACATGGCGATCTACCGCGCCCATTTCGTGGAGAAGGGCCGCGAGGCGGCGCGGGCGGCGCTGATGATCACCGAAACGCGCCGGGCCGCGCGGGCCGCCTAGCCCAAATAGGCCTTCAGAGCCGGCGGCGGGTTGTCCAGCAGCTCCGCCGTCGGCTGCGGGGGATGGGCCTTGCCTTCCGCGACCAGCACCACCTGATCGGCAATGCGGCGGGCATCATTCGGTTCATGGCTGACCATCATCACGGTGGCGCCGCTTTCGCGCGCGAGCGCTGCCACCAGATCCAGCATCCCGGCCTTCAAAGCCGGGCCAAGCGCTGCAAAAGGTTCATCCAGCAGCAAAATATCGCGGCCCTGCACGAGCACCCGCGCCAGGGCCACCCGGCTTTGCTGCCCTCCGGACAGTGCCGCGGGTTTTCGGGGTCCCATGCCGCCAAGGCCAACCCGGATCAGCGCGGCGTCAATCTTTTGCCACTCCGCCTGATTGAGCCGCAGGTTCGCATGCAGCCCCAGGCCGACGTTCTGCGCCACGGTCAGATGCGGAAACAGATTGCCGTCCTGAAACAGCATGGCCACCGGCCGCTTGCCAGGCGCCTTGCTGGTCAGGTCCGAGCCGTTCCAGGAAATGCACCCGCGGATGACGGGCAGGAAGCCTGCCACCGCCTCCACCAGCGTGGACTTCCCGGCACCCGAAGGCCCGATCACCGCGACGCAGGCGCCCGGCGCAATCTCCAGGTCCGCCTCCACCGCATAGCCGCCGTTCATAATACGGCAATTCTCAAACTTCAGCATGCCAGCGCCCTCCGCGGTCCAAAATCCAGAACGCCCCCATCGAGAGCACCAGCAAGAGGAGCGCCGCCCCTGCCGCCGCGTCCATCCGGTATGCCCCCATCAGCCGGTAGATTTGCAAGGGCAGAGTGGCGAAATCTGGATCGGCAAACAACGCCACCACACCCAGATCCCCCATCGACAGTGCTGCGGCCAAACCCGCGGCAAATCCGGTTTGTGCGCGCATCCGGGGCAGATAGACCCGGCGCACAAAGGCCCAGCCCTGCATATCCAGCGACAGCGACAACCGGCCATAGCGGCCCAGCACCTCCCGCGCCCGCGGGACCAGGATACGCATGGCAAAAGGCAGCGCCATCACCGCATTGACCAATGCGGTGACCGGCAGCGCCAGGGCAAAGGGGTCTGCAACCGGGTAGATCAGAATGAACAGCCCGGTACCGATCACCAAAGGGGAAGCCGCAAGGCCAAGTATGCCCGACAATTCGGTCAGGCTGTTCCGGCCGGCCGCAGCGGCAGCCGCCATTGGCAAAGCCAACGCCAAAAGGATCACTGTGCTGATTGCAGCCACCAGGATGGAATTTCCCGCGGCCCGCCATACCGTGCTGTTCAAATCAGCAAGACCGGGCAGTCCAGACAGCACAATCGCTGCCAGCGGCAGCAACAGGAAACCGGCTGAAAGAGCGATCCAGGCGGCGTCAAGACCGCGCGCCGCAGCCCCCTGCCCGTCCCAGCGCCGCACCGCGCGGTCAAGGCCGGCGCCGAAACCTTCGCCTGCCGACACCCGCAGCGCCGCCAGTGCCGCAGCGCCGGTCAGCAGCAACTGCACCCCAGACAAAAGCGCGGCGCGACCCAGATCGAAATCAAATCGGAATGCTTGGTAGATCGCGAGCTCGATTGTGGTCGCCCTGGGGCCGCCGCCAAGGGTCAGCGCAACCGCGAAGCTGGAAAGGCAGATGGCAAAAACGACAGCCAAAGCACCCGGCGCCACCCGGCGCAGCATCGGCCCCTCCAACAGCCGCCACATCGCCAGCGGCCCGGCCTTCAATTGCGCCGCCAAACGGAAGCGTTCAGCCGGTATTTCCTGCCAGCCTTGCAAGATCAGCCGTGTGGCCAGCGGCAGGTTGAAGAAGACATGCGCCAGGACCACCCCGTGCAGACCGTAAATTTGCACCGGCTCCAGCCCGATCAGGCCGAAAAAGCTGCTCAGCCAGCCAGCCCGGCCAAACACCGCCAGCAGACCCAGAATGGCGACGATCACTGGCAGGATGAAGGGGGCGCCGAGCAGGGCAATCAGCAGAGCCCGCCCCGGAAACCGCCGCCGCGCCAGTGCGCGGGCCACGGGAACCGCCAGACCGACGCTCAGCAGCGCCGACAGGCTGGCCTGAGTGAGCGTGAACCGCAACGCCGCCCAGTCGCTGGCACCCAATCCGGTTCCGGCCTCGGCCCTGAGTGCCACAGCACCCAAGGTTCCCAAGATCAGCGCGACGACAAGCAGTGCCGCGCTGATTCCAGGAAAGCCGCTTACTGGCTGAGCGCGTCCAGCCATTCGCCCAGCGCCGCATCCCGCAATTCTGCCGCTTCAGTCTCGCTCAGCAGCAGCGATTTCTCCGGCGCGATCAGCGTCTCAAAACCCTTCGGCAGACCCGCTGCCGGTGTCACTGCAGGATACATCCAGTTGGTGGTCGGAATGATCGACTGAAAGGCGTCGGACACCATGAAGGCCAGGAACTGATCGGCCAGCTCAGGCTGATCGGTGTTTGCCAGCTTGCCCGCAACTTCGACCTGCATGTAATGGCCTTCGTCGAAAGCGGCTGCTGATTTGGAGCCGTCTTCCTCGGCAATCAGGTGATAGGCGGGCGAGGTGGTGTAGGAGAGCACCATGTCGGCCTCGCCTTCGAGAAACATACCGTATGCCTCGGACCAGCCCTTGGTCACGGTCACGATGTTGTCTGACAGGCCCGTCCAGATTTCCGGCGCCTCGTCGCCATAGGCCGCTTTTACCCAGAGCAGCAGGCCTAGGCCAGGGGTCGAGGAGCGCGGGTCCTGGATGACAATCTTCTTGTCGCTTTCAGCCAGCGCTTTGAAGTCCGCGGGCGCCGCTGCATCAGCGTTATGGACAAAGGCGAAGTAGCCCCAGTCATACGGCACGAATGTCGCGTCGTTCCATTCGACCGGCAGCGCATATTCGGCACTGACCGCGTGCTCGGCAAACAGGCCGGTTTGCTTGGCCGCAGAGGTCAGGTTGGTGTCGAGCCCCAGCACCACATCGGCGTCGGACCGTTCACCTTCCAGCTTCACCCGCGCCAAGAGCGCGGCGCCGTCGCCCGCACCAACCAGCTTCAAATCGCAGCCGCAGACCGCTTCGAACGCTTTTTCGACTGCCGGGCCGGGGCCCCAGTCGGAGACAAAGCTGTCGTATGTATAAACGGTGAGTTCGGGCGTTTCGGCAAAAGCTGCCGAGGCGCCAAGCAGTCCCGCTGCAAATGCAAGATGTTTCATGCCATCCTCCTTTGCGGCTTTGGGCAAGGGTGGAGGCTGTCCAGTACCTTCCCTCCGCCGGTGTGATCCGGTTCAGGTTCAACGGGTGTCATCTCAGCGCTGCCGCGCACCCCGAGGTCGCGCGGACCTTAGAGTTCAGTGCAAGGAAAGACAAGCAGAAGGCCCGTCTGGCCTTGGTGTTCAGGGCGTCCGGACTGCCCTGCGGCACCCCAATAATAGGTCATCATTGCTGACCAAATGTTTCGCGCGCGAAACATTTGGTGTGACTCGCTGTCCTTTCTGCCCTGTTAACCCTTGAGCCTGTGCGCGGCCTTGTTTGCAAGGGATGTTCGCGGGCGTCTGCTGACAGACAGCGCCGCTGCGGCAACGGATGCCCCTTGAGGCGTTGCGCCGGGACGGGTAAGCACGTCCCGCAAAGGAGACCGCGCTTCATGTCGATGAACAGCTTTGGACACCTCTTCCGTGTCACCACCTGGGGCGAAAGCCACGGGCCTGCGCTTGGCGCCACCGTGGACGGCTGTCCGCCGAATGTGCCGCTGGAACCGGAAATGCTGCAGCGGTGGCTCGACAAACGCCGTCCCGGCCAGAACAAGAACACCACCCAGCGGAATGAACCGGATACGGTAAAGATCTTGTCCGGCGTGTTCGATGGCATGTCCACTGGCACGCCGATCCAGCTGATGATCGAAAACACCGACCAGCGGTCCAAGGACTACGGTGAAATTTCCCAGACCTTCCGTCCGGGCCATGCCGACATCACGTATTTCCAGAAATACGGCAACCGCGACTACCGCGGCGGCGGGCGGTCTTCGGCGCGCGAAACCGCGGCGCGGGTTGCGGCCGGCGGTGTTGCACGTGAAGCAATCAAGGCGCTGGCACCGGGGATGGAGATCAAGGGTTACATGACCCGGATGGGTGAGCTGGAAATCGATCGCAGCCGGTTCGACTGGGACGCGATCGAACAGAATGATTTCTGGATCCCCGACGCGGGTGCGGTGCAGGAGTGGGAAGACTATCTGCAGGCCCTTCGCAAGGCGCATGACTCGGTTGGCGCGGTGGTTGAGGTTGTCGCCCGGGGTGTCCCTGCCGGCATCGGCGCACCGGTTTATGGCAAGCTCGACACCGACTTGGCGGCTGCAATGATGTCGATTAACGCGGTGAAGGGCGTGGAGATCGGCGAAGGCATGAATGCCGCCCGGCTCAAGGGTTCGGAAAACGCCGATGAGATCTTTATGGGGGAAACCGGTCCTGAGTATTCCTCCAACCACGCCGGCGGCATTCTGGGCGGGATTTCTACCGGACAGGACGTGATTGTGCGCTTTGCGGTGAAGCCGACGTCTTCGATCCTGACCCCGCGCCAGTCGATCCGCAAGGATGGCTCGGTTGTGGAAGTCATCACCAAGGGCCGTCACGACCCCTGCGTCGGCATCCGCGCGGTGCCGGTGGCCGAGGCGATGATGGCTTGCGTGATCCTGGACCACCTGCTGCTGCACCGCGGTCAGATTGGCGAGAATCAGGGCCATATCGGCTGAAAACAGGCGCTAATCAGACTGAATGCCCGCATGCCTGCGCAGGCTAGTCGTGATCTGTGGCGCATTGGCTGTGATCGCCGAGCGCGGTCAGCACCTTGCAGCAGCCACCGTTGCCGCCGTCGCAGAGGTGGCTGATCCGCTCCAGCTCCGAGGCCAGCTGTTCCAGTTGGCGGATGCGGTCGCGGATATTGGCAAGCTGGCTGCGGGCGATGCGGTCTGCCGCGGCGCAGTCGTCCCCCAGCTGGCCGTCCAGCCCCATCAGCAGCTTGATATCCTCCAGTGAAAACCCAAGGTCGCGGGCGTGCTTGATGAACCCCAGCGCATCCATCCCGTCCTGCCCGTAACGCCGCTGATTGCCGGCATTGCGGCCCGGCGGTGGCAGCAGGCTTATTTCCTCGTAGTAGCGGATGGTGGGCACCTTCACGCCGGTGGCCTTGGACAGCTGGCCGATAGAAAACATCGCAGATCCTCTTGAAGCTCTAGTGACTAGAGCCCTTAGGTTGATCCCGAATCAGAATTGAGGACAAGTGAAATGGCAGGCTGCTGCAATCATGAGGCAAAATTTGACGGGGTTTCCGCGGACTACAAACGCAGGCTATGGCTGGTGATCGCCATCAACGCCGGGATGTTCGCGGTGGAAATGGGGGCTGGCCAGCTGTCCGGCAGCCAGGCACTGAAAGCAGACGCGCTGGATTTCCTGGGCGACGCGCTGACTTATGGCATTTCGCTGGCGGTGATCGGGGCATCCCTGCGCACCCGGGCGCTGGCGGCACTGGGCAAGGGGGTCAGCCTGTTGCTGATGGGGGCCTGGGTGTTCGGGTCCACGGTGTATCAGGTGTTCTATGTCGGTGTTCCGCAAGCCCAAATCATGGGTGTTATCGGATTTATGGCGCTGGCGGCGAACTTGATTTCGGTGATGTTACTGGCGCGCTACAAGGACGGCGACGCCAATGTGCGCTCGGTCTGGCTGTGTTCACGCAATGATGCGATCGGCAATGTCGCGGTGATGATTGCGGCGCTGGGGGTCTGGGGCACGGCGACTGGCTGGCCGGACCTGATCGTGGCCGGGATCATGGGCGGGCTGTTCCTGAGCTCTGCCTTCCAGATCCTGGTGCAGGCGGTGCGGGAATGGCGCGAGGAAGAGGCGCACGCAGAAGCGCATCAGCACTAGGGCAGAGACCGTCCGCGGGCGGAAGCGAAGCGCCCGCCCGTGGGGGCGGACGGGCGCTGCCCGGGCCGACGGCCCGGGTCGGTGAAAATTAGCAGAAAAGCCCTGCGTACTCTTCGCGCAGGGCTTTCTTCTGCACCTTGCCCATGGTGTTGCGCGGCAGCGCGTCCAGCAGGATGATCTCCTTGGGCTGCTTGAACTTGGCCAGTTGGCCGGAAAGCGCCGCCTTGATCGCTTCGGCGCTTGTGCCGTCACCGTCAGGGACCACCACGGCCACCACACCCTCGCCGAAATCGGGATGCGGCACGCCGATCACCGCGCTTTCCAGCACGCCGGGCAGGCCGTCGATCAGGCTCTCGACCTCTTTCGGGTAAACGTTGAACCCGCCGGTGATGATCAGATCCTTCTCGCGCCCGACAATGGTGACATAGCCTTCGGCATCAATCTTCGCCATGTCACCGGTGATGAACCAGCCGTCCGACTGCAGTTCCTCTGCCGTTTTCTCCGGCATCTGCCAGTAACCCTGGAACACATTCGGCCCGCGCACCTCCAGCACGCCGATCTCTCCGGCTTGCACCTCTGCCTCGTCCTGCATCACCCGCGCCTCGACCCCCGGCAGCGGGAAACCAACGGTGCCGGCCCTGCGCTCTCCGTCATAGGGGTTTGAGGTGCTCATATTGGTTTCGGTCATTCCGTAGCGTTCCAGAATGCGGTGGCCGGTGCGGGCCTCCCATTGCTCGTGGGTGTCCACCAGCAAGGGCGCGGATCCGGAAATGAACAGGCGCATGTTTGCGGCCCGCTCCTGCGTGAGGCGGTCATCCGCCAGCAAGCGGGTGTAAAAGGTCGGCACCCCCATCAGCGCCGTGGCGGCGGGCATTGCCTGCAGGATCGCATCGGCATCGAACATAGGCAGGAACACCACTTGGGCCCCCGCAAACAGCGCCACATTGGTCGCCACAAACAGCCCGTGAGTGTGGAAAATCGGCAAGGCGTGAATCAGCACGTCTTCCTTGGTGAACCTCCAATAATCCCTCAGGGTCAGCGAGTTGGACGCCAGGTTTTCATGGCTCAGCATCGCGCCTTTGGAGCGGCCAGTAGTGCCGGAGGTGTAGAGGATCGCTGCCAAATCATCCGGCTCGCGGGCAACGGGGTCAAACCCGGGCTGCCCATCCGCCAGATCGCGCAAGGATCCCTGCCCCGCCGCATCCAGCGTCAGAACCTGCGACGCCCCGCAGATAGTGCGGATCTCCTTCAGCCGCGTGGGATCGCAGACCATGACGCGCGGCGTTGCGTCGCCCACGAAATAGGCCACCTCAGGCCCGGTGTAGGCTGTGTTCAAAGGCAGGAAGATGCCGCCGGCCATGACGGTGCCGAGGTACAGTTCGATCGCTTGAATGGTTTTCTGCACCTGCACTGCCACCCGGTCCCCGGGCCGAACGCCCTGCGCCGCCAATGCCGCCGCCATCCGCTCTGCACCAGCAAACAGCGCCCCGAAAGTGACCATGCCGCCATCCGGCTGCCGGGCAAAAACATGATCGTCGCGCCCCAGCGACGACTGGCGCAGCAAGCGGATCAGGTGATTGGCATCATACATTGGCGGCTCCCGTCTAAACCGGCGCCATTTGCGCCTTCTCCCCGTCCGAAATCAAGCCATTGATCTTTACGGCGCTTGGGAGCAGGGTCGCGCCATGGTAAACTCCTTAACATCGCATCGGCCTATGCTGGCGATCCTGCTGAAAGTGGCAGCGATTGCGCTGTTCACCGCTCTGTCGGGGATCATCAAGGCAACATCCGAAACTGTGCCGGCAGGGGAGGCGGTGTTCTTTCGCTCCTTCTTCGCGATTCCGGTAATTGTTGCCTGGCTCGCCGCGCGCGGCGAGCTGCGGCACGGGCTGATCACAAAAAAGCCTATGTATCACGTGTGGCGCGGGCTGGTCGGAACCTCGGCGATGGGGATGACCTTCATGGGGCTGGCGCTGCTGCCGTTGCCGGAGGTCACCGCCATCGGCTATGCCACCCCGATTTTCACCCTGATCCTGGCCGCGCTGTTCCTGGGAGAAACCATCCGGCTGGTGCGGATCAGCGCCGTTGCGATTGGCCTGCTTGGCGTGCTGATCATGATCTGGCCGCGGCTGGGCGGCGATCTAGAGAATGGCGCCATGCTGGGCGTGCTGCTGGTGGTCGGCGCCACTGTCGCCCGAGGCTTCGTGCAGATCCACATCCGCCGGATGGTGCAGTTCGAGCACACCGCAGCAATCGTGTTCTACTTCTCGCTGACCGCCTCCGGGCTGGCGCTGCTGACCGCGCCTTTCGGCTGGGTGATGCCCGATCCGAATACGGCCGCGTTGCTGGTCAGTGCCGGGCTGGTTGGCGGGGTGGCCCAGATCCTGGTCACCTCCTCCTACCGCTTTGCCCCGGCCTCGATGCTGGCGCCTTATGACTACGCCTCGATGATCTTTGCAATTATCATCGGCTATATCTGGTTCGACGAGTGGCCGACGCTGGTGATGCTGGCCGGCGCAGCGCTGGTCATTGCCGGCAATGTTCTGGTGATCTGGCGCGAGCACCGGCTGGGCCTGCAACGCGGCAAGGCCAAGCCAATGATCGACCCCAAGGGCGGATAACAAGCTCTAACTGGACCAGATACCGGAAATCATCGCGCCAAGAGCCACAATGTGGATCAGCATGATCGCCCGGTCGTTCCATAGCACGCCAACCAGGAACCAGCCTGTGAGTCCAGCCAGGAACAGATAGATATTCCAGGGATGCAAGCCCCATGCGGTGGCAGAGTATCCGAGGATCTGCACGATGGACGCGGCCCATTTCAGAACAAATGCCGGGTTGAGTGTGGTTGCTTTTGGCAAAGCCTGAGCGTCAGACTGCACGGGTCAGCCCCCCGTCGACGCGGATGTTCTGGCCAGTTGTATAAGCGGCTTCTTCCGAGGCCAGATAAGCAATCAGCGCAGAAATCTCACGCGAGGTGCCGTAACGGCCCATAGGAATGCGGGCTTTGCGGTCCTCCGTTTCAGGCAGGCTGTCGATGAAACCCGGCAGCACGTTGTTCATCCGCACGCCCCGGACCGCGAATTTGTCCGCAAAAAGCTTGGTAAAGCTCGCCAGCCCGGCCCGGAACACGCCGGACGTGGGGAACAGCGGATCCGGCTCAAACGCCGCAAACGTCGAGATATTGATAATCGAGCCTTTCCCCTGCGCTGCCATGATCGGGGCCACCAGCCGGGCCGGGCGGATCACGTTCATCAGGTAGTATTCCATCCCCAGATGCCAGTCGTCATCGCTGATTTCCATAATGTCGCCCTTGGGCCCGTGACCTGCGGAATTGACCAGAACGTCGATCCGTCCCCAGCGGTCCATCGCCTTGTCCACCAGCGCCTGCAGATCCTTTTGCTCTATGTTAGAGCCGCTATGCCCCACCCCGCCCAGTTCCTGAGCCAGGGCCTCGCCCTTGCCTGAGGAGGAGAGAATGGCAACCTCATACCCCTGTTCGTGCAGATGGCGGGCGGCCTCGGCACCCATGCCGCTGCCTGCGGCGGTGAAGAGAGCAACTTTGGTCATATCCATACTCCTTTGCTTGTTCTCAAGATGGAGGTTGACGGCGCGCTTGACCAATCATGTCTCATCGCGCGAGACTGCAGAAAAACTACTGCCTTGGATCTGATGCGCCTGCCCAACCTCAATGCCCTGCGGATGTTTGACGCTGCCGCCCGCCACCTGAACTTCGGCCGTGCGGCCGAGGAGCTGCATCTGACCCAAGGGGCCGTTGCTCAGCAAGTGCGCAGGCTGGAGGCGGATCTGGGGCATAAGCTGTTCCACCGCCACGCACGCGGGCTGACGCTGACGGATACCGGGCGCAGTTACCACGCGCCGGTGAGCCAAGCCCTGACGCTGGTCCGCGACGCGACGGACAAGCTGGCGCCGGCGGTGCAGCAGGTGACGCTGTCGGTGACGCCTTCCTTTGCGTCGAAATGGCTGGTGCCGCGGCTGCCGGAGTTTGAAGCGGCGCATCCGGATATTGATTTGCGGGTGGTGGCCGAGGAAAGCCTGACTGATTTCAAACGCGATGGGATCGGCATTGCTATCCGTCAGGGCGGCAAGCCGCAGGAGGGAGGTTTGAATTCTGCCCTGCTTTCGCTTGTAGATCTGGTCGCCGTGGGACCACAGGATATGGCTTTGACTTTGGGAGATACTCCAGATCTCGCCGACTTGGCGCAGTACACGTTGATCCAGGACGGGCATCGGCATTGGGATCTGCTGCTGCGTCAGGAAGGGCTTAATGCAACCGGACGGGTTCTGCAATTCAACCAGACCGCTCTGGCTATGGATGCGGCCATGAACGGCCAGGGCATCGCACTGGTGCCACGGATATTTCTTGGCAGCCAGCCGCTGGTGGTCATTTGGCAAGCACCCCGTCTGGGGGACCAGGGATTTTATGTGCTGTGGCCCAGCGCAAGGGGCCGGGCCAAGACGGTGGTGGACTGGCTGTTGCGCCAGTAGGGCTCGGTCAGGGGCAGCCGCGGCGATTTCCGTTGCCTTAGGTGAATTAATGGCACCACCGCGGCCCCGTTCAGGCCGCCACGTGCTGCTGCCGCTAGGCTGCGGGCGACATGCCGACCTGTTTGCGGAACACCCGTGAAAAGGCGGGCTCGGACGCGCAGCCGGCAATTTCCGCGGCAGCGGCCACGGTCAGCCCCTGTTCCGTCAGCCCTTGACAGGCGATCTGCAGCCGCCAGCCGATCAGGTATTGCATCGGTGTCACCTCCATCTTGGCGGTAAACTCCTGAGCGGAGGAAGTGCGCCACATGTACCTCGGATCCGATCATCCGCAGGGTCGCCTCAATCCAGCCTCCGGCCCCCTCGCCGTAGTTCTCAATCACAATGAAGGGCGGCGGCTTGGCTGTCCCGCACTGCATGGTCAGTCACGGACATCCGGCCGGTCCTCCCGGCCGCGGTTGCTCATCAACCGGCTCATGGCGAGAATGCCGGCAGCGAGCAGCGCCAGCAGCACCGCGTGACCATAATAGCCTAGCCCCGAGGCCATGCCGACACCCCCGGCCGCCCAAAGGCTGGCCGCCGTCGCCATCCCTCCGACCCGCTCATCGCCATGTATGATCGCCCCGGCGCCTAGAAAGCCGATCGCTCCGACAATCCCCTGCATAATTCGCGTCGGGTCAGTTCCCATATCAAGGGTCAGCGCTTCCATCGACAATTCCATGGTGATCAAGGTAAAACCCGCCGCCCCAAGCGAGACAATCATATAGGTCCGCATGCCCACCTTGCGATGCCGCAGCTCCCGGTCCAGGCCCAACAGCGCGCCGGCTGCAGCGGCGCAGATCAGGCGCAGACACAGCTCCCAATAGCTCACATAAGCAATACTCAGGTCCATCGCGTTCCCGTTCCTCCGTGGCGGGCAGCAGCACGCAGCGTGCCCCGGAATGATTTTCCGTCAATATGCCCGACTATGGCACAGTACCGGAATGAGTGCAGATAAATGGCTTTGGCCGCTATGAACCGTGAAAGGCAGTCCGGCGCCGCAAAGAAAAAACCCCGCACGCAGGCGGGGTTTTCCGTTCCGTATTGGCGTGCACTTACGCGCGGACCAGTTTTTCGTAGTCCTCGGCGATCTCACGGGTCAGCGCGCCGACTTCGAATTTGTAGGGTCCGATCTCGCCCACCGGCGTAACTTCGGCGGCGGTGCCAGTCAGCCAGCACTGCTCAAAGCCTTCCATTTCCTCCGGCTTGATGCGGCGCTCATGCACGGTGATCCCCTTGTCTTTCAGCATCTGGATCACGGTCTGGCGGGTAATGCCATTGAGGAAACAATCCGCCAGAGGGGTGTGCACCTCGCCATCCTTTACGAAGAAAATGTTGGCGCCGGTCGCCTCGGCCACAAACCCGCGCCAGTCCATGAACAGCGCGTCCGAGCAGCCCTGCGCGGCCGCTTTGTGCTTGGATATGGTGCAGATCATGTAAAGGCCTGCCGCCTTGGCATGGACCGGGATGGTTTCCGGCGAGGGGCGTTTCCATTCGGCAATCGCCAGCTTGGCGCCCTGCATTTTGGCGTCGCCATAGTAGGCGCCCCAGCCCCAGACCGCGATTGCCATCCGCACCGGGTTGGCAGCCGAGGCCACCCCCATATCATCACCGGACCCGCGCCAGACCAGCGCCCGCACATAGGCATCCTGCAGGCCGGAAGCCTTCAGCGCCTCATCCTTGGCCGCCTCGATCTGATCGACTGTGTAAGGCATCGGCATGTCCAACGCCTCGGCCGATGCGATCAGGCGTTCGGAATGCTCGCGGCTCTTGAAGATCTTGCCGTTATAGGCGCGCTCGCCTTCGAACACGGAGGAGGCATAATGCATGGCATGGGTCAGAATATGCACCTTGGCATCCCGCCAGTCGACCAATTCCCCATCCATCCAGATCACACCGTCGCGGTCGTCATAACTTGCCATGCCGCACCCTCCTAAAACTCTGCGGGATTTCCATTTATTGCGCTAGTTGCGACCGGACCGGACACAATCTTGCGCCAAAGCTGCGATTCGATACATCTTCACCCTTGGAATGTCAACAACACTGACATAAACTGACCGGCATTACAGACGAGGGGGCACCGAATGCCTGAAGGCCGGACAGGGCAGGGATACGGCGGCGAAAGCCTGCTGTTCCTGACGGATGAGCAGCTGCGCCAGGGGATCGAGGCAATGTTTTTTGCCTACCGCGGCTTTACGGCCGACCCGGACCGGATTCTGGCAGAATTGTCCTATGGCCGGGCGCATCACAGGGCGGTCCACTTTATCAACCGTTCGCCCGGCACGACAGTGAACAACCTTCTCAGCATACTGGGTGTCACCAAACAATCGCTGAACCGGGTGCTGCGCACATTGATCGGCGATGGTCTGGTGATCAGCAAGGTGGGTGAGCTGGATAAGCGCGAGCGGCATCTGTACCTGACTGATCAGGGCGCCGCTCTGGAGGCCACGCTGTCGGATGCCCAGCGCGCCCGGATGCGCGCCGCCTATAAGGATGCAGGCCCCGAAGCGGTGCAAGGATTCAAGAAAGTGCTTGAGGCAATGATGGATGCGGATATGCGCCGTGCCTATGCCAAGCTGCGGGATTGAGCCACATGAGCATGAATGACGCCCATCTGCTGATCGTCGATGACGACGAGCGCATCCGCAGCCTTCTGAAAAAATTCCTGATGCGGTCCGGCTTTCTGGTAACGGCAGCGCGGGATGCGGCCCATGCCCGGCGGGTGTTGGCAGGGCTGGATTTTGACCTGATCGTCATGGATGTGATGATGCCCGGCGAGGACGGTATCTCGCTGACGCAATCGCTGCGAGAGACCATGGCCACACCGATCCTGCTGCTGACCGCCAAAGGCGAGACCGAAGACCGCATCGCTGGCTTGGAGGCAGGTGCAGATGACTACCTGCCCAAACCCTTTGAGCCGAAGGAGCTTTTGCTGCGGGTGAACGCGATCCTGCGGCGGATGCCGGACACTGTGGCACAGGAATGTGCCCTCAAAGTGCTGCATCTGGGCGCCATCCGCTATGACATTGAACGCGGCGAGATGTGGCAGGGCGACGAGCTGATCCGCCTCACCGGCACCGAAAGCCAGCTGATGAAGATCTTCTCGGCGCAGCCGGGCGAGCCAGTGTCCCGCACCAAGCTGGTCGAAGATCTGGGCCGCGACCGCGGTCAGGCGCAGGAACGCGCTGTGGACGTGCAGATCACCCGCCTGCGCCGCAAGATCGAGCCGAACCCGAAACAGCCGCAATATCTGCAGACGGTGCGCGGCGCCGGTTATATGCTGGCACCTGACTAAAGCCTTTTGCACTCCTTTTTCTGGCTGAGAATATCCCGTAGACTGGAACGGAGTCCCGGCTTTTTCCTTGCGGCCACAATCCGCCCCCTCCTAGGGTCGCGCCAAGGCCCGCCGCAGGAGGAGACCCCGATGACCACCGCCCTGATCACCCATGCCGATTGCCTCACTCATGTGACCCCTGACGGCCACCCGGAACAGGTCGCACGGCTGGCGTACATCCTGCACGCGCTGGAACTCTTGGAGCTGAAGCGCATCACCGCACCGATGGCCGCCGAGGACGACATTCTGCGCATCCATCCGGCAGACTACCTCTCGGACTTGCGCAAAGCCTCCCCGGCGGAGGGCTGGGCACAGATCGACGGCGACACGTTCATGTCCCCCGGCTCTCTGGATGCCGCCTTCCGCGCAGCGGGCGCGGCGGTGCGCGGTGTCGACATGGTGCTGGGCGGCGAGGTGCAGAACGTTTTTGCCGCCGTGCGCCCGCCGGGACACCACGCGGAGACCGGTACTGCCATGGGCTTCTGCCTGTTCGGCAATGCCGCGCTGGCCGCCAAACACGCGCTGGACCATCACGGCCTCAGCCGGGTCGCGGTGGTGGATTTCGACGTGCACCACGGCAACGGCACCCAGGATATCTTGTGGGACGAACCGCGCACTCTGGTGATCACCAGCCAGCAGATGCCGCTCTGGCCCGGCTCCGGCCGCCCGGATGAGGACGGCGCCCATGGCACGATCCTGAACATGCCGCTGGCGCCGGGCTCCGGCCGGGCGGAGATGCAGGCGGCCTATGAGGGGCAGGCCTTCCCGCGCCTGCGCGCGTTCAAACCGGAGCTGATCATCATCTCGGCCGGCTTTGACGCCCATCAGGACGACCCCCTTGCCAGCCTCAACTGGGCCACAGCCGATTTCGCATGGATTACCGCCGAGCTGTGCAAACTCGCCAGTGATCTCTGCCAGGGCCGTATCGTCTCGACTTTGGAAGGCGGATATGATCTGAACGCGCTGGCCGCGGCAACGCGCGCACATGTGGAAGAATTGATAAAGGCACCGGCATGACTGAGACCCCCGTAGACCAGATGAGCTTTGAACAGGCGATGCGAGAGCTGGAAGGCGTGGTGGACCAGCTTGAGCGCGGCGACGTGGCGCTGGATGCCTCGATCGACCTCTATACCCGGGGCGCCGCGCTTAAGAAGCGCTGCGAGGACGAGCTGAAACGCGCCGAGGAAAAGGTCGCCGCCATCACGCTGGACGCAAACGGCACTCCCAAGGGCACCCAGCCGCTGGACGCCGGCTAAGTTATGACCGCCGCAGCAGACACCCAAACGCGTCCCTTTGCACAAGCGCTGCAAGACGCACAGGCCCGTATCGCCGCACATATGGAACTGCGGCTGGCAAGCCGTGACGAGCTGCACGCCGCCATGCGCTACGCCGTTACCGGCGGCAAGATGCTGCGCGGATTTCTGGTGCTGGAAAGCGCCAGCCTGCATGGGGTTTCGATGGAGGCCGCAATCGAGGCAGCCCTCGCCATCGAATGCATCCATGCCTACTCGCTGGTGCATGACGACTTGCCTTGCATGGACGACGACGATCTGCGCCGCGGCCAGCCCACCTTGCACCGCAAATGGGACGAGGCAATGGCGGTGCTGGCAGGCGACAGTCTGCAAAGCTTTGCCTTTGAACTGCTGGCGGACCGCAAGGTTGGCCCCCATGCGCTGACCCTGATCCGCGGCCTGGCGCACGCTTCCGGCAAGGACGGCATGGTCTCGGGCCAGATGCTGGATATTGCAGCGGAAACCGCCGCCGGGCCGCTGACGCTGGAGCAGATCACCCGGCTGCAAGGCCGCAAGACCGGCTGCCTGATCGACTGGTCCGCCTCCGCCGGAGCTGTGCTGGCGGGCGCCGACACGGCACCGCTGCGGCAATACGCACGCGCCCTCGGCCTTGCTTTCCAGATCGCCGACGACATTTTGGATGTCGAGGGTGATGCCGCCAAGGTCGGCAAAGCCGTGCGCAAGGATGCCGACGCCGGCAAGGCAACCTTTGTCTCATTATTGGGCCTGACAGAAGCCAAAGCACGTGCAAGGGAACTGTGCGAGGAGGCCTGTGCCGCCCTTTCCCCCTATGGCGCGGCCGCCGGAACCTTGAAGGATGCCGCGCGCTTCGTTATTGCGCGCGAGAGCTAACCCCGTGCCACGCCCCGGCATCCCGACAGGCGCTGCCCAAGGAGACATCATGTCCGACCGGCCGAACACTCCGCTTTTGGACCAGATCGCGCGCCCCGCGGATCTGAAGGGGCTGTCTGACACACAGCTGGCTCAGGTCGCCCACGAGCTGCGGCAGGAAACCATTGCTGCGGTTTCTGTCACCGGTGGCCATCTGGGCGCGGGCCTCGGTGTGGTCGAGCTGACCACCGCATTGCACGCCGTCTTTGACACCCCGCGGGACAAGGTGATCTGGGACGTCTCGCACCAGTGCTACCCGCATAAGATCCTGACCGGGCGCCGCGACCGCATCCGCACCCTGCGCATGAAGGACGGCCTCAGCGGTTTCACCAAACGTTCCGAGTCCTCTTATGACCCCTTTGGTGCCGCGCACAGTTCCACCTCAATCAGCGCCGCGCTGGGTTTTTCCGTAGCACGCGACCTCGGCGGCGTGATCCCCGAGGGCATCGGCGACGCCATCGCGGTAATCGGCGACGGGTCAATGTCGGCAGGCATGGCGTTTGAAGCGATGAATAACGCAGGCCATCTGGGCAAACGGCTGATCGTCATCCTGAACGACAATGAGATGTCGATTGCACCGCCGGTGGGCGCGCTGTCCTCCTATCTCTCGCGCCTCTATGCAGGCGAGCCTTTCCAAGAGCTTAAGGCGGCGGCTAAAGGTGCCGTTTCGCTGCTGCCCGAGCCCTTCCGCGAAGGCGCCAAACGCGCCAAGGACATGCTGAAGGGCATGGCGGTCGGCGGCACATTGTTCGAGGCACTCGGCTTCTCATACCTTGGACCAATAGACGGCCACGACATGGACCAGCTGCTGCCTGTGCTGCGCACGGTCAAAGCCCGCGCCACCGGTCCGATTCTGATCCACGTCCTCACCAAAAAGGGCAAGGGCTACGCCCCGGCGGAAGCCGCCCTCGACAAGGGCCACGCCACCGCCAAATTCGACATGATGACGGGTGAGCAAAAAAAAGCGCCCTCCAACGCGCCTTCCTACACTTCGGTCTTCGGCAATGAACTGGTGAAGCTGGCCGCCAAGGACGACAAGATCTGCGCCGTTACTGCAGCCATGCCCGACGGCACAGGGCTGAACCTGATGGCAGAGCGCTACCCCTCGCGCACCTTCGACGTCGGTATTGCCGAACAGCACGGCGTGACCTTTGCCGCCGCCCTGGCCGCAGGCGGTATGAAGCCGTTTTGTGCGATGTATTCCACCTTCCTGCAGCGCGGTTACGACCAAGTAGTGCACGACGTGGCGATCCAGCGGCTGCCGGTCCGCTTTGCCATCGACCGCGCGGGTCTGGTAGGTGCGGATGGCGCCACCCATGCCGGCAGCTTCGACATCGGTTTCATGGCCAACTTGCCGGGCATGGTGGTGATGGCCGCTGCCGACGAGGCTGAACTGGCTCATATGGTCGCCACAGCCGCCGCCCATGACAACGGCCCCATCGCCTTCCGCTATCCGCGCGGCGAAGGCGAAGGCGTCGAGATGCCGGAGACCCCCGAAGTGCTGAAAATCGGCAAGGGCCGGATGATCCAGGAGGGCAAGCGCGTCGCCCTGCTGTCCTTCGGAACCCGCCTTGGCGAGGTCCGCAAAGCTGCCGAAGCGCTGGCCGCCAAAGGCATCACCCCGACGATTGCCGACGCCCGATTTGCCAAACCGCTGGACCGCGATCTGATCCTGCAGCTAGCTACTGTTCACGAGGCGCTGATTACCATCGAGGAAGGCGCGGTGGGCGGTTTCGGATCCCATGTGGCGCAGCTTCTGGCCGAGGCAGGCGTTTTTGACAGCGGCCTCAAGTTCCGCTCGATGGTTCTGCCTGATACCTTCATCGACCAGGCCAGCCCGGCGGACATGTATGAGGCTGCAGCGATGAACGCGCCGCAGATCGAAACCAAAGTGCTGGAAGTGCTGGGCGTCGCTACGATTGGCGAGAAGCGAGCATAGCCGCCGCCCGGCAGGCGCGCGCCTGGCTTAGCAGTCCCGGTATATCTCTTTACACACCCGGCGGCTCCGCAGGCGGCACGAAACTCTCCATATCCTCGGCTTCCAGCACCGCCCGCAGCCCCTCGCGGTAGGTGGGATAGAGCAGCTCCACCCCCAGCTCACTCTTGATCCGGCGGTTCCTGACCCGCTTGTTCTCGCCGTAGAAGCTGCGCGCCATGCGTGTCATGCCAGCCTCGTCAAAGGGCACCTCGGCCGGCACCGGCAAGCCCAGCAGCTCCGCCGCATAGCCCAGCACATCCTGCGGCGGGGCCGGGTCGTCGTCACAGACGTTGTAAATGGCACCGGGCTGGGGTCTCGCGATGGAGGCCGCAAGCACCTGGGCGATGTCCTCGACGTGGATGCGGGAAAACACCTGCCCCGGCTTTATGATCCGCCGCGCTTTACCTGCCATCAGCTTGGCAAAGGGACCGCGGCCGGGGCCGTAGATGCCGGCCAGGCGGAAGATATGCAACGGCAAGTCCGGAATTGCCTGCCATTGCGCTTCTGCCTTGGCACGCCAGTCGCCGCGCTGACTGGAGGGAGCAACCGGCGTGTCTTCGTCCACCCAGGCGCCGTCGTGGTGGCCGTAAACCGCCGTTGTAGACAGATAGCCAACCCACTCCAGGCCGGGGGCAGCGGTGATCCGATCACCCAGCGCAGCAAGCACCGGATCGCCCTCTGCGTTCGGCCCGATCGAGTTCAAAATGTGGGTTACACCATCCAACGGCACATCCTGCCCGGGCCAGGTGAACATCTCCACTCCTGCGGCCGCCACAGCCTCGCGGGAGGTGCCGATGACCCGCCATCCCTGCGCCAGCAGGTGCGGCGCAAGCGCCCGCGCGGTATAGCCAAATCCAAGACAAAGCAGTGTTTTCCTCATGGCTCCTAGATGCGTCGGCCGGACCAGGGGCGCAAGGGTTGATTCGAATCTCCCCAGCACCTTTGATGACCCGATGAAAAAACATACACCCGGCCTGTCTGATGCCTATGCGCTGAGCACGCCCGATGATTCGCGACGGCTCTATGCGGATTGGGCAGGCTCTTAGGATCAGGATTTCGCCACCGGGGAAAAAGCCCGTTGCTGGACATGGGTGAAGGCACCGGCCTCTGCGGCCAGGCGCTGCAGCTGCTTGGGGTCGGCCCCATCGACGCCACCGACCTGAGCGCCGCCATGCTGGCCGAAGCCTTGCGCAAGGACGTCTACCGCGACGTGATTGAGGCCGATCTTCTGGAAGGTATCCCGGTGCCGCACAACAGTTGCCGCGGCGTGGTTTCGTCCGGCACTTTCACTTTTGGCCACCTCGGCCCCGAGGTCCTGCCGGCCCTGTTGCGGCTGGCCGCAGCTGATGCCTGGTTTGCGCTGTCTGTGAACGCCGGATCATACAACAAGGCGGGGTTTACTGAAGCCTTCGACCGGCTGCTGCGCGGTCAATGGTTCACGGGGCTGACTCTGCCTGAACTGCGCATCTATGACTGCGGAGCATCAGGCACACACAAGAACGACACCGCCCTGGTTGCGCTGTTTCAAAAGGAATAGCGCCCTTGTGCCAGTTCGCCATTGAACGGGCGAAGCCCCAAACGCCGCGCAAAGCGCGGCGCCGGGCGCAACTGGGCAGCGGCAACTTCGGGTGTATCTGAAACAGGCAGGGCTCTCGCGCCGTCGCGCGGCATCTGCGATGCCATCCGCAGCCTTAGGCCTGGCAGCGCGCCTGACGGCGCGCTGCGTCAGCGCCCCTTCCAGACCGGATCGCGTTTTTCAGCAAAGGCGCGGGCGCCTTCCAGATTGTCCTCGGACCCATAGAGCACATCCACCGTCTGCAGCTGCCGCCGGGTGATCCGGTTCATGGCGTCCTGGAATTTAGAATCCTCAGCGTCGCGCACCACCTCCTTGATCGCCGCATAGACCAGCGGCGGACCGGAGGCGAGCAACCGCGCCAGCTCCCAGGCCCGGTCCATCAGCTGATCCGCCGCCACGATTTCATTCACCAGACCCCAGCGGTTCGCCTCTTCGGCATCAAACCAACGGCCCGTAAGCAGCAGCTCCATCGCAATGTGATAGGGAATACGCTTGGGTAATTTCACGCTGGCCGCATCCGCCACGGTTCCGGAGCGGATTTCCGGCAATGCAAAGGTCGCGTGATCGGCGGCAATGATCATATCCGCTGACAAAGCCAGCTCCAGCCCGCCGCCGCAAGCGATTCCGTTCACGGCGGCAATCACCGGCTTGTTCATATCGCGCAGCTCCTGCAGCCCGCCGAAACCGCCGACGCCGTAGTCGCCGTCCACAGCATCTCCGTCAGCTGCGGCTTTCAGATCCCAGCCAGGGCAGAAGAATTTCTCTCCGCCACCGGTCAGAATTGCGACCCGCAGTTCCGGATCATCCCGGAAATCACGGAACACTTCACCCATGACCCGGCTGGTCTGAAGGTCGATGGCATTGGCCTTGGGCCGGTCCAAGGTCACTTCCAGAATGGCGCCGTCGCGGCGGGTTTTCACGGGGCTCTCGGTCATCTCAGTTCCTCCTGGCACGGGCAGTACCGTTCATGTTTGCGGCCGAAGCCTTAGTATTTCCGCCTCATCAGCGCATCTGCCGCAACGGCGTCAGACGGCGTGCAGAGAAGCGGGTTGATCTCGATCTCTTCCAGACCCAGTGCGTTTTCCGTCACATAGGCCTCCACCGCACGGATTGCCCGCAGAACCGCTTCACGGTCCGCCGCCGGGGCGCCCCGGTAGCCATCCAGCAGCCTGGCGATTCGCAGAGCGTTGAGCGCCGCGTTGATCTCCGCATCCGAAGCCGGCAGCAGGAAGGAGGCGCTGTCCTCCATCAGCTCGGTCAGGGTGCCGCCTGCGGCCAGCGTCATGACAAAGCCATGCGCCGGATCCTTGACCACACCGATCAGCAGTTCCGCAACTGCACCAGTGACCATTTCTTCAACGAGGAACCGCGAAGCCGGCATGTTGAAGGCTGCATCGCTTACCTCCTGACCAGATGTCAGATTCAGCGCGACCGCTCCGGCTTCGGTCTTATGGGCTAGGCCCTCGCCTTTCAGAACAACGGGGAAGCCGACATCCACCGCCACCGCCCGCGCATTGGTCGCCGAGGCAGCACGTTTGAAGCGCGGTATACGCAACCCATAGTCTGCAAGCTGCCGTTTGGCCTCCGCTTCGGGCACCAAATCGGGTTCCACCACGGGCGTCGGCAGCAGCAGCGGCGCCGGGGCTGGCGGCTGCGGCAGACTCGCGGCCTCACACGCCGAAATCGCCTCACTGAGACCGCAAAAGGGTACCACACCCGCTGCCATCAGCCGGGCCGCTACATCCTCGGGCATCAGCTCCGGCAAAGTCGCCACCAGACCGACGTTGGCGCCGGTCTGCTCGCGCGAGCCAATGGCCGCCTGAATGGTGCATTCCCAGTCGGATGCATCACAGCGGTCTTCGCGCGGGAAGTCCACGATCAGCATCGTCATCGCCAACTGCGGGTCCATCATCGCAGAAAACGCCCGGGTCATCGCCTCGGCGTCCCGCCAGATATAGGTGTGGTAGTCGAGCGGATTTGCCAGGGCCACCATCGGCCCAAGCGCCTCACGCAGGTCGGTCTTCTGCCGTTCGCTCAGCGCCGGGAACTCAACATTGCGCGCATGGCCGGTATCTGCGGCCAGGCTTGCCTCGCCGCCTGAGCAGCTGATGGTTGCAATCCGGTTCGAAGGCAGCCGACCCGTCACGTGCAAGAGTTTCAGCGTCTCCAGAAAGGACGGCAGATCATCCAGACGCGGGATACCGAGACGGGAGAGCAAAGCCCCGGCCCCCGCGTCACCGCCTGCAAGCGAGGCGGTATGAGAAACAGTTGCGGCCTGGGCCTCGGCTGATTTGCCCACCTTCAGCGCCACCACCGGCTTTCCGAGTTCACGGGCGCGTGCTGCCAAAGCCTCCAGCGCACGCAAATCTCCGAACCCTTCGATGTGCAGGCCAAGTGCGGTGACGCGGTCATCTTCCAGCAGGGCTTCGCCAATCGCGGCAATGCCGGATTGCGCTTGATTGCCTGCGGTCACCGCATATGCGACCGGCAGCCCGCGTTTCTGCATGGTCAGGTTAATGGCAATGTTGGAGCTTTGGGTGACCAGTGCCACGCCTTTCTCCACCCGCGTGCCACCATGCTGGTCCGGCCACAACAGCGCGCCGTCCAGATAATTGATGAAGCCATAACAGTTGGGGCCGAGGAAGGGCATCTCGCCCGCTGCTTCCAGGAGCTGTGCCTGCAGGTCCGCGCCTTCGGCATCCTCAGCGGCAGCCTCCAGGAAACCGGAGGCAAAGCACACTGCCCCCCCGGCACCGCGTGCCGACAGCGCCCGCACCACCTTGATGGTGGCAAAGCGGTTCACCCCGATGAAGGCCGCATCCGGCGCTTCCGGCAGGCTGTCCACATCCTTGAAGGCAGGCAGGGCCGCGACCTCGTCTGCCTTGGGGTGGACGGGCCAGATGGTGCCCTCAAAACCCATCTTCCGGCATTGCTCGATCACCAGACGGCACCATGCGCCGCCGCCAATCACAGCAATGGATTTCGGGCGGAAAAGCCTGTTTAGAGACTGCATTTGATCTTATTCACCGGTCTTGCCACGGTCCAGATGGCCGAGGTCTTGTTCAGGATTGATCCGGTCGCGCACACGGGTCTTCAGCTCTTTCACATCAGGAAAGCCGCCGTCCCGTTTGCGTTCCCAGATCAGCTCCTTATCAACATGGATCTCAAAGATCCCGCCTAAATCTCCGGGAACCAAAGTTACCCCGCCCAACTGATCCTGGAAGGTCTGCAGCAGCTCCTGCGCCATCCAGCCCGCCCGCAACAGCCAGTTGCAGCCGATGCAATAGGTAATTGTGACCCTGGGTTTCCCGGTTTGAGTCATGGCTCAGCCTCCGACGGCGCGCAGCATCTCGCGGCTGATGATGTGCCGCTGGATTTCACTGGTGCCTTCCCAGATACGCTCGACCCGGGCGTCCCGCCAGATGCGTTCCAGCGGCAGTTCGTCCATCAGGCCCATGCCGCCGTGAATCTGAATTGCCTCATCGGCGACAAAGGCCAGCATCTCGGTCGCTTTCAGCTTGGCCATCGACATGTCGCTCTCGGTGACAGTGCCTTGATCAAACTTCCAGCCGGCCTCCCAGGTCAGCAGGTTTGCCGCCTTTAACTCCAGTGCCATATCGGCGAGCTTGAATGAGATGCCCTGGAACTTGCCGATCTGCTGACCGAACTGCTTGCGTTCAGCGGCATATTCCACCGAATGCTGCAACGCGCGTTCAGCCCGGCCCAGGCAAGTGGCGGCCACCTGCAGCCGGGTGGCGCCCAGCCAGGTGTTGGCAACCTCGAACCCCTTGTCGACTTCGCCCAGGATCGCAGAGGACGGCAGGCGGCAATCGTCGAACTCCAGCACCGCGTTGGTGTATCCGCGGTGGCTGACGTTGCCGTAACCATCGCGCACCTCGAACCCCGGCGTGCCCTTGTCGACAAAGAACGCGGTGATCTTTTTCTTCGGCCCGCGCGGGGTATCTTCAACGCCGGTCGCCATGAAGCAGATGGCAAAATCGGCAATGTCGGCGTGACTGATGAAATGCTTGGTGCCGTTCAGGATCCAGTCGCCGCCATCCTTACGGGCGGTCGCCTTCATGCCGCGCAGATCCGATCCTGCATCCGGCTCGGTCATTGCCAGGCAGTCCCATTTCTCACCCTTCATGCAAGGAAACAGGTATTCTTCCTTCTGCTCCTCGGTACCCGCCAGCAGAATGTTCGACGGCCGCGCCACCCCGGTCCAGTGCAGCGCGTAATTGGCGCGGCCCAGTTCCTTTTCATACAGCAGCCAGGTCAGCGTATCGAGGCCGGCTCCGCCGACTGCCTCAGGCATATTGGCCGCATAGAGGCCCGCTTCCATCGCTTTCTTCTGCACATCGCGGATCACGTCCATATCCAAATGGCCGCTGCGCTCGATCTCGGCCTCATGCGGATACAGCTCCTTTTCCACAAAGGCGCGGGTGGTCTCGACGATCATCGATTGTTCTTCGGTCATCCCGAACTGCATGGCGGTCTTCCTTCGCAAATCTGTTGCGGATCAGGTTAAGCGGCTTGCGCGCATACATCATGCATAGTTAGAGTTTTTCATGCGAAGTTGGATAAATCCTGACGCTGCGGCGCAGCAACTGGATGTGCTGCTGTTCGATGCCTTCTCGGCCCATTGCCTGGCCAATACGGTGGAGCCTCTGCGCGCCGCCAACACATTCGCCGGGCGGCAGGTCTATGCTTGGCGGTTCCTGACTCTCGACGGCGGTCCGGCAGTTTCATCATCGGGGATGGAAGTGCGGGCGCATGGACGGCTGGCAGATTGTAGCGGCGACCTGCTGATTGCCATGCCGTCCTACGATTTCCTGCGCCATGCTACGGTTGCCACCGCCCGCGCGCTGAAGTCTGCCGCCCTGCGGTACAAGGCTTTGGCCGGCTTCGATACCGGCGCCTGGCTGCTGGCGCAGGCCGGTCTTCTGGAGGCGCGGCGCGCGACCATTCACTGGGAAGAGCTCAGCCGTTTCACCGAGGCCTTCCCGGACGTGCAGGCGGAACGCGCACGGCAAGTCTGGGACGGCAACCGCATCACTTGCACCGGCGCTCTGGCGGCCTTTGACACCATGATGGAACTGATCGGGGGTCAGCATGGTGCCGCACTTCGGCTGGAGGTGGCCACTCTGTTCATGGCGCCCGAGGCAACAGAAACTCAGGACCCGATCCTTGTGCGCGGCAAATCCGTGGCCCGCGCAGTTGCGGTGATGCAGGCCAATCTGGAGATGCCTTTGCCGATTGCTGCCGTGGCCAGAAAGGCAGGCCGCAGCCAAAAGGATCTAGAGGCGCGAATGAAGGCCGAACTGGGGGCGACACCGCAGGCGGTGTACCGGCGGCTAAGGCTGATACACGCCAGAAAGCTTGTGTTAGAAACTGTATTGAGCGTCTCGGAAATTGCCTTGCGCTGCGGCTATGACGACCCTAGCGCGCTTACACGGGCCTTCAAGGCTGAGTTCGGAACCACCCCGCGTGCCTTGCGCAACAGTAGCTAGGCCGGCGTGACGGCCATCCACTGGTTCAGCCGCCAAAGCCCCCAGGCCAACGGAATCGCCGCCAGACCGCCGATCACATAGGCCAGCGGCTCATCGGCAAAGGATTCAAACATCTGCGTGTAGGCATGGATGGTGGCAAAAGTCAGCGCTGCATTGAACAGCCCGCGCTGGTGGCGCCGCGCCGCCCAGAAGATCACCGCCGCCAGCACCGCCGCCCAAAGCACCGAATAGACGCCTTCGGAGATGAACAGCGCACTGTCGCGGAAGGCATCACGGGCAGTGGCATAGGCCTCCCAATCCGCATAACCATCGCTGTAACGGCCCGGCCCCCAGACGGTTTCGCCAATCACATCGCCCCACAGAGAGCCGACGAGAGCACAAAGATTGGCAACAACAAACCCCAGGATCGCCAGTATACGCAAATGCCGCGCGTCACGCTCAGCCAGCCGCGCTGCGCCGGATACGCACAGCAGAATCAGCAGGACCATCTGCAAGATTGTCAGGGTCGTTTCCGGCGAATAGAAAACATAGGCCGCGTGAAAATAGCCGGTGCCGGTTTCCAGCATCTGGGCAAAAGGCGCAATCGCCAGCGCAGTGACAAAGCGCACATCCACCTGCCAGCCAGCCAGACCAAGTGCCAGAGCGTAATAGAGCAGCACGAAGTTTCGGGCCGGCGAGCCTATTTCATACTGCTGCAGCAGCAGTTCGATCCCGGCCAGATGCATCGCAAGCCCCATCAGCAGGATCATCCCCAATACAAATCCAGTGGACCAGGCCCCGTTCCGCCAGCGCCAGACGCAGATCGCTGCCACCAATGCGCCGGCAGGCAGCATCACCCAGCCGGCAAAGTCCTCGTATTTGTCTGCAAGCTCGATACCGGCGCCGCCCATCAGCATCCCGGCGCCGATCAGAGTGGCGGAATTTCCGAACATCCGCAGCATCTCCTTGCCGCGCGCCAGCACCGCCAAACCGCCGCCCAGCATAAGTATACCGGTGACAGCTACGGCTAGCGGATCTGCCAGCCAGAAGATGAACCCCGCCGTGGCCGCGATGATGCCGAAACACAGAATCGCATTGACTGCCAGCGACACCATCACCTCGCGCGAGCGGGCCTCGATTTCGCGGGCCTGATCCGGTGTCAGAATGCCCTCCTCAACCAAGGCATTCGTTTCGGCGATAGCGTGCATCAGCGGTCCTTCGCAAATTTGCTGCGGTTCGGCCCAGCATGGACCGGAGGCCGCCCCAGCGGAAGGGAAGGATTTCCCGCCGCTTACCCCTTGAGCCTGCTTGGCACCCAAGCATAACCGTTTTCACACATGATATACGCCTCCCGCAGACCGTGCGGCTTATCCGCGGGCTGCTGAAGTATAGTATGGCCCAAGGCCTCTGTCCGAGCCGCAGTTTTATCCGGGTCGCTGCCATACAGCCGGATCTCCACCCCGGCGCGGCGCGGCGGGTTTTCCGGCAAAAGAGCCAGCAGTGGATTTTCGGCATAGGAGCCGTCGCTGTGCAGTTGAAACACCTGTCCGCCGTAGGGCACGATGGCAAAATCCTTACTCACCTGATACCTTTTCATTGAAAAGACAGTCTCTAAAAAGGCAATTTCAGCCGGAACATCCCGCATCAGCAGGTTCAGCCCGATCCCGCGCAGGGAGCGTCCGAAACTGTCTGCATCTGCGTTCTCATAGTCCATAGCCCAATGTTTCCCGGAATCTGCAGGTCCGGCAATGCCAAAAGCGCCGGGCTTCGGCGCCTTTGCACCTGAAAAGATGAAGGTTTGGTGGCAATTGCCCCAAGCCCCTTGCCTTCCCGGCTGCAATCAGAACAATTGGATCATGTCAGAGCAGAATTTCCCTAGCTGGCCCGAAACCGCCCCGAAACTGATCAATGTTGCCGCAGGACGTATGCCTGCCGATACGGTGATCCGTCAGGGCATCTGGGCCAATGTGCACACCCGCGAGCTGCTGCCGGACCATGATATTGCCATCGTGGCCGGCCGTTTCGCTTACGTCGGGCCGGATGCTACATATTGCATCGGCCCCGAAACACAGATCATCGAGGCCAAGGGCCGTTACATGATCCCAGGCCTGTGCGATGCGCACATGCATATTGAATCCGGCATGCTGACGCCGGCGGAATTTGCCCGCGCAGTGATCCCGCATGGCACCACTAGCATGTTCACCGACCCGCATGAGATCGCCAACGTGCTGGGGCTGGACGGCGTGCGCTATATGCATGACGAGGCGCTGATGCAGCCCGTCAATATCTTCACCCAAATGCCCTCCTGCGCGCCCTCTGCGCCAGGCTTGGAAACCACAGGGCATGAGATTTCGCCCGAAGACGTGGAAGAGGCGATGAACTGGCCCGGCATCATAGGGCTGGGCGAAATGATGAACTTCCCCGGCGTCGCGGGTGCCGACCCCAAGATGCTGGCTGAAATTGCCGCCACCCAGCGCGCGGGCAAAACCGTTGGCGGCCATTATGCCTCCCCTGATCTCGGCCCTGACTTCGCCGCCTATGTGGCTGGCGGACCGGCGGATGACCATGAGGGCACCTGCGAGGCCGACGCCGTCGCCCGTGTCCGCCAGGGGATGCGGTCGATGATGCGGCTGGGCTCTGCCTGGTACGACGTCGAAAGCCAGATTACCGCTGTGACGGAAAAGGGTCTCGATCCGCGCAATTTCATACTTTGCACAGACGACTGCCACTCCGGTACCCTTGTCAATGACGGCCATATGAACCGGGTGGTGCGCCACGCCATTGCCTGCGGCTGCGATCCCGTCATCGCACTGCAGATGGCCACTATCAACACCGCCACCCATTTCGGGCTGGAGCGCGAAATCGGTTCAATCACACCTGGCCGCCGCGCCGATCTGATCCTGACTTCCAGCCTTGCCGAACTGCCCATCGAAGTAGTGGTCGCGCGCGGCCGGATCGTTGCGGAATCTGGCACTATTAAGGTCGAATGCCCGCATTACAACTGGCCTGCCAGCGCCCGTGGCACCGTACGTCTGGGTCACGAACTTACGGCAAAAGACGTTGAACTTGCCGCCCCCGAAGGCGCCAATACGGTCACCGCCAATGTGATCGGCGTGGTGGAAAACCAGGCTCCAACCAAGGCGCTGCAGGCGGAACTTCCGGTGCGCAACGGACTGGTCGAAGGCACTGGCGACATCTGCCAGATCGCGCTGGTCGAGCGCCACCGCGCCACCGGCGGCGTCACCAACGCCTTTGTCTCGGGCTTTGGCTACACCGGCAGAATGGCAATGGCCTCAACCGTGGCGCATGACAGCCACCATATGATCGTGGCCGGCACCGACCGTGAACAGATGGCGCTGGCGGCCAACCGATTGGCCCAAGTGGGCGGCGGCATTACCCTTTACAAGGACGGCAACGAACTGGCCCTGGTGGAGCTGCCGATTGCCGGCCTGATGTCCGACAGCCCGGCAACCGAAGTGGCTGCCAAGGCGCAGATCATGATGGAGGCGATGGCGGCCTGTGGCTGCAGCCTGAACAACGCCTATATGCAGCACTCGTTGCTGGCCCTGGTGGTGATCCCGGAGCTCAGGATTTCCGACCTTGGTCTAGTCGACGTGCGCACTTTCCAGAAAATCCCGGTGATCGAGCCTGTTCAATGATAACAACAAAACACCCTGGCCACCCGCCAACCGAAACACTCAACGACGCAACCGAAGCGGTTGACCGGTTGGAGTTGCTGTACAATCAGGCCACCGGTTTCATCTGTGATGAATTCACCAGGGCGACGGCCGACGGGGCGCCGGACAATCAGCGCATCCGCGCCTACTACCCGGAAATCCGCATCACCACCTCTTCCTTTGCGCAGGTGGACAGCCGGCTCAGCTTTGGCCATGTGTCCGCCCCTGGCTCCTACGCGACCACAGTGACCCGGCCGGACCTGTTCCGCAATTACCTGATCCAGCAGATCACCCTGCTCATTCGCAACCACGGCCAGCCGGTGACAATCGATGTCTCCGACACTCCGATCCCAGTGCATTTTGCAGTCGCCTCGCGCCCAGAGTTGACAGTGCCGCAGGACGGTGCTGCCGGGTTCACCCTGCGCGACGTCTTTGACGTGCCGGATCTCTCCACCACCAATGATGACATCGTCAACGGCACCTACCAGCCCGCCAACGGCACTGGCCCGCTGGCGTTGTTCACCGCTCAGCGCATTGATTACTCTCTGGCCCGGCTCAGCCATTACACCGCCACCAGCGCCGAGCATTTCCAGAACCACGTGCTATTCACCAACTACCAATTCTATGTCGCCGAATTTGAAGCCTACGCCCGCTCCCAGCTGGCGGATCCGGGCACTGGCTACACCAGCTTTGTCAGTACCGGCGATCACGAGATCACCGACCACACCACCCCCATTCCCGCCGTGGGCAAGTTGCCGCAGATGCCGACCTACCACCTGAAAAGGCCGGACGGCGGCGGCATCACCCTGGTCAATATCGGCGTCGGCCCCTCAAACGCGAAAACCGCAACCGACCACATCGCGGTCCTGCGGCCGCATGCCTGGCTGATGGTGGGCCATTGCGCTGGCCTTCGGAACACCCAGGCACTGGGTGACTTTGTCCTGGCGCATGGGTATCTGCGCGAAGACCATGTGCTGGATGACGACCTGCCGGTCTGGACACCAATTCCGGCACTAGCGGAAATCCAGGTCGCACTCGAGGAAGCCGTGGCCGAAATCACAGAGTACGAAGGTTTTGACCTCAAACGGATCATGCGCACCGGAACCGTCGCCACCATCGACAACCGCAACTGGGAATTGCGCGACCAGTCCGGCCCGGTACAGCGCCTGTCCCAATCCCGCGCCGTTGCGCTGGATATGGAAAGCGCGACCATCGCCGCCAACGGCTACCGCTTCCGGGTGCCTTATGGCACGCTTCTGTGCGTCTCCGACAAACCGCTGCATGGGGAGCTCAAGCTGCCGGGCATGGCCTCGGACTTTTACCGGACACAGGTTGCACGGCATCTGCAAATCGGCATAAGAGCGATGGAGCGCCTGCGCGGAATGCCTCTGGAGCGGTTACACAGCCGGAAATTGCGCTCGTTCGATGAAACGGCCTTTCTCTAAGGCGATTTTTGCAGTTTTCCTAGAAAAAAAGCCTGTTTTCGCCTGCCCGGCGCCCACAATAAGTTGTGTTATCATACAACATAACGATAATATCCGGCGATGAGGCCCCAGAGTTCGGGCAGTTTAAGGAGACGAAGAATGTCCAAACCGATGACCAAAACCCAGCTTGTTGCCGCTCTGGCGGAAGAAATGGGTAGCGACAAAAAAGTCGCAGGTTCCGCCCTGGAAGCGGTCTGCTCGCTGATCACCCGCGAAGTGTCGGGCGGCGGTGCCGTGACCCTGCCGGGCGTCGGCAAGATCTACTGCCGCGAGCGTCCCGAGCGCGAAGTGCGCAACCCGGCCACCGGCGAGAAGTTTACCAAAGAAGCTGACAAAGTGGTGAAAATGACCATCGCAAAGGCGCTGAAAGACAGTGTGAACGGCTGATACCAGCTAACAGCCAGACGGTTCCAGGGCTGCCCTTCGCGGGCGGCCCTTTTCTTTTGCCCGGGTGTTTTCCGGCTGCGGGAAAGCTTCGCCCGCGGTGGCAGCGTTGCTGCTTGCCAACACCGCTCTTCAAGCGCACCCTGCCGTCACGCCGGAGGAGGGCTGCCGCATGACTGACGTGAACCTGACGCTGATCCTTGGCGCGGCGTTTTTGGGCGCCGCCACCCCTGGCCCCGCCACGCTCACCATTGCAGGCACCGCGATGCAGCATGGCCGCAAACCGGGGCTGGCACTGGCCGCAGGAGTTTGCTCCGGCTCGTTGATCTGGTCTGTTTCGGCCGCTTTCGGCCTTGGTGCAGTGATGCTGGCCAATGCCTGGCTATTTGAAGCCGTCCGGTACATCGGGGCCGGATACCTGATGTATCTCGCGGTTCGGTCCGCCCGCTCAGCCCTGTCTCATAAAACTCCAGTACTGCGCACAGCACCAACACCTGCCTTGCGCGTCGCTTATGCCAAGGGGCTGGCGCTGCACCTGACCAACCCCAAGGCGGCGCTATTTTTCGGCGCCCTGTATGCCATTGTTCTGCCGCCCGGCAGCCCGCTGTCGGAGCTGCTGACCGTCATGGGCGCTATTGCAGTTCAAAGCGCGCTGATCTTCCATGGGTACGCACTGTTGTTCTCCAGCGCCGCAGCCGCCCGGATGTATCTGCGCCTGCGCCGCGGATTCGAGGCGGTCTTTGCCGCCGCCTTTGCCACCGCCAGCTGGCAGATTTTTGCGGCCAGGCTGAACTGACATGCCTTGACCCTCTGGCACAATGTCCGGAAAGTCCGCAGCAACAGAGAGGAAATCACGATGGATGGACGCGCCATTGCCATGGGGTTGGCTTTTGCCCTGATGTGGTCTTCGGCCTTCACGTCAGCACGGATCATCGTGCAGGATGCCTCACCGCTGTTCTCGCTTGCCGTCCGGTTCCTGATTTCCGGCCTGATCGGCGTCGCCATTGCCCGTGCCATCGGTCAAAGCTGGCGGCTGACGCCGGGCCAGTGGCGCGCCACAGTGATCTTCGGCATCTGCCAGAACGCCCTATATTTGGGCCTGAACTTCGTTGCCATGCAGTGGATCGAGGCCTCGCTGGCCGCGATCATCGCCTCCACCATGCCGTTGCTGGTCGCGCTGGCGGGCTGGGCGTTGTTCGGTGAACGTCTGCGCCCGCTAGGTTATGCCGGGCTGGCGGCAGGCATCCTCGGCGTGGCAATGATCATGGGCACCCGTCTTAGTGCCGGCGTCGACATGTTCGGGGTATTCCTCTGCGTGATAGGCGTACTGGCGCTGACCGCGGCGACGCTTGCCCTGCGCGGCGCCACGTCAGGTGGCAACTTCATGATGGTGGTGGGGCTGCAGATGCTAATCGGCTCCGCCATCCTATTTGCGGCCGCCCCGTTGACCGAGGAGATTTTTGTTCGCCCCACCCTGCGGCTGGCGCTGGCCTTTGCATATACCACAGTGGTGCCGGGCCTGATGGCCACCCTTATCTGGGTGATGCTGCTAAACCGCATCGGCGCGGTGCAGGCCGCCACCTTCCACTTCCTCAACCCGGTTTTTGGTGTCGCCGTGGCCAGTGTATTGCTGGGTGAAAAACTCGGTCCGATGGATGTGCTGGGCGTGGCCATTGTCACTGTTGGTATTCTCGCTGTTCAGCTTGCCCGCCAGCCCGCCGCGCCGCCAACGGACCTGTCCCGCGTGGCAAAACCGGGCTGACGCCGGTTTATGCCGGTTGGGCCCGGCACGCCGGACGGCGCGCGGACCGTTGCAACGGTCCGCGCTTCCGCTTTACTCTGATCCACAGAGACCCAGCAGGAGGACGCGGCATGAGCGCGCAATTGACCAAAGTGCTTGCGGCCATCGACGCCGCCAACACCCAGGATCCCAACCGGGAAGACGGGCAGCCCGCCGCACTGCTTTACGGCCAACGTATGAGCGAACAGCAGCTGCGCCTGTTCCCCGATGCGCCTGACGCACTGCAGATCGCCGCCCGCGGCCAGCATGTGGAACGCTGGAAGCTGCAACGCAGCAGCTTCCCTGAAGGCCGCGCCGGCTATCTCGCCTGGCGCAAGGCCGAAGCTGAACACCATGTTCGGGTGGTCACAGACCTGATGCAGGAGGCAGGCTATGGCCCAGACGATACAGACGCCGCCGCCAGGATGCTGCGCAAGGAAGGCATTAAGCGCGACGATCAGGTGCAGGCACTGGAGGACATCATTTGCTTTGTCTTCCTGAAGTGGTATTTTGCCCCCTTCGCCGCCAAACACCCGGCGGACAAGGTGCAGCGCATCGTCGAGAAAACCGCCCGCAAAATGTCGCCGGCGGCCCGCGCCCGGGTGCTGACAGAGTTCGACCTGTCCGGAGATCTGGCCGGCGCCTTCGCCACCTGACCAGCCCCCCCGGCACACGGCTTTGCGAGCCGCCTGTAACAGGGCTTTGCATTTGCACCCGCACACCCCATGTTCTGCAGCAACGCGAACAGGCGGGAGGACACCATGACCAAATACACCAAGACGCCGGACGCCATTGCCGCCCTTTCGGAGGAAGCATATTATGTGACCCAGAATGCGGGCACCGAGCGTCCCGGTACCGGCAAGCTGCTGCACAACAAGGCGCCGGGCATTTATGTGGACATCGTATCGGGCGAACCGCTGTTTGCCTCCTCGGACAAATACGAGAGCGGTTGCGGCTGGCCCAGCTTCACCAAACCTATTGAGACCGCGCATGTGCAGGAGCTGGAGGACCGCACCCTCGGCATGATCCGCACCGAAGTCCGCTCCACCCATGGCGACAGCCACCTCGGCCATGTCTTCCCCGACGGTCCGATGAACCGCGGCGGCCTGCGCTACTGCATCAACTCGGCGTCGCTGCGCTTTGTCCACCTGGACGATATGGAAGCAGAGGGCTATGGCGCCTACATCAATCAAGTGGAGGCCGGAAAATGAGCACAACTGAACGCGCCGTCCTGGCAGGCGGCTGTTTCTGGGGCATGCAGGAACTGATCCGCAAGCGTCCCGGCATCATCAGCACCCGCGTCGGTTATACTGGCGGCGATGTCCCCAACGCCACTTACAAGAACCACGGTACCCACGCCGAAGGCATCGAGATCATCTTCGACCCTGCCGTCACGTCATACCGGGAGATACTGGAGTTCTTTTTCCAGATCCACGACCCGACCACGCTGAACCGTCAAGGCAATGATCTGGGCGCCAGCTACCGCTCGGCGATCTATTATACGGATGAGGTCCAAAAGGCTGTGGCCGAGGACACGATAGCCGATGTCGATGCCTCCGGTATCTGGCCCGGCAAGGTTGTCACCGAATTGGAATCCCAGAGCGATTTCTGGGAAGCCGAGCCCGAGCACCAGGACTACCTGCAGCGGCTGCCGGGCGGTTATACCTGCCATTTCGCGCGCCCCGATTGGGTGCTGCCTAAACGGGGCGCTGCTGCGGAATAGAGCCAAACATAGGCACTTTCATCCCCCGCCCGTACCGGCGGGGCTTTTCTTGCGCGGCATCTGTCCCGGTCAACGCCGTCTTTCCGGTCAAAAGTATCCCCGCCGGAGGCAGCGGATTTTCCTGCAAAACCCGCTTCACTCTAACCGCCTTCAACCGTGCGCCACCCGCGGGCGCCCGCTGGCTTCTACTGTCAGCGTGCCTTCGACAAACACCTCCCGCGCCTCCACCTGCGCCGTGCGTATATCACGCTCCACATGCACATGGATATCTTTCGCGCCGGCCTCTTCCGCCGCGCCGCGCGCCTCCGCGGCAAGGGCCGCCTCCAACGCATTCAGCGCCTCGCCGGATGCTTGATAATCCACCGGCCCGCTTTCGAGATGGACGCGGAATTTGCCCTCAGCGGGGACGGTCACGGTTCCGCTGCGCCGCATAGTGATCCTGCCGACTACGGCGCCAATCGCATTGGCGACCCCTGCATGCTCGGGCAGGATCATGTTGCAGTGCAACCGCTCGCCCACCGCGGGGTAGTAACTGTGCGCAGAGGCGCCAAGCCCCACCACATCCACATTCACCGATGCTTGCATCGCAACCAACCCGCGGTGACCCGCCAGCGCGCGCTGCATCAACACATGCCGCGCCAACTCGTTTTCTGGCAGGCCGAAACTCTCGGTTTCTTCAGAAAAAGCAGACTCTAACAGGGTCAGAGCGGTTTGTTCGGTCAGCTGATCGATGATCATCTGCGCCAGCCCCGCGGCATCCTTTGCCACCATGTCGCCGCTGCCCACCCGGCGGCGAGCGAAAACCGTCAGCGCCTTCTCCGCCGCTTCCCGATCCCAGGCATCAGCCCGGCCCAGAACGTGGCTGGCATCTGACGGCGTCACCCCCGACACCTGCACCAGCCCGCGATCCACCAGCCGGTTCAGCGAGCCATGCTCCATCCGGGTGCGCAAGATTTGCCCCAGAGGATGCACATGCATCCCGATCCGCGCCAGCAGTCCCGCCTCCCGCTCGCTGAGGCCCGCGACCGGCACGCCCGGCACCGCGCGAACAAATCGCCCGTCATGCTCGCCGATGGTACTGGCACGCAATTGCGCGTCCAGCGCTGCATGCACCACTTCCGGCGCCTCCGAGGCGATCAGCGAGACCGGAACCACGCGGCGCGGGCCAAGCGTCAAACCGCCCGCGAGGCCGCTGGTGGTCAGATGCACCTGGCTGTCACCGCCAAGGCCTGTGGTGCGCATCGCCACCGCCTCTACCATGGTGCGGAACGCGCCGACCCGCGCGCCTGCCGGATCAATCGCCGGCTTGCCATCCTTGATCAGCGCCACATCGGTGGTGGTGCCGCCAATGTCGCTGACCAGCGCATGCTCAACACCTGTCATCCAACGCGCGCCCACGATCGATGCCGCGGGCCCCGACAGGATCGTTTCAATCGGCCGCTCCCGAGCCTGTTCGCCGCTCATCAGCGCCCCATCACCGCGCACCACCATCATCGGGGCCTCGATGCCCAGATCCCGCAGCGTGTCCTGCGCCCGGCCGATCAGCCGGTCGATCATCCCGATCAGCCGCGCATTCAGCACCGCTGTCACCGCCCGCTTGGGGCCATTCAGCTTGGCCGACAACTGGTGCGAACAGGTCACCGGCGCACCAGTCATCTCCTGGATAATACGTGCGGCCTCAATCTCATGCGCCGGGTTGCGGGTGGCAAAAACACCAGCCACCGCAAACCCCGTCACCCCCGGCCCTTCGGTTTGCAAGAACGCTTCCAGGGCCACAGCATCCAGCGGTGCCGCCTCACTGCCCGCATAGGTGTGACCGCCCGCCAGCACCAGCGCCGGGTCGCCCTTCAGGGCATCCTTCAGACCGTGCCGGTCCAGATCGTTTTCGGAAAACCCAATATAGATCAGTGCCACCCGGCCGCCCTGGCCCTCAACCAGCGCATTGGTGGCCAGCGTGGTGGAGAGTGCGGCCAGCGATACCTGCTCCGGCGCCACACCGGATTGGTTCAGCACCGCGCGGATCGCGCCGCCCACGCCGATTGCCAGATCCTGGCGCGTTGTCAGCGACTTGGCGGTGGCGATCACCTCCTTTTCGTCGCGGACCAGCACCGCATCTGTATAGGTTCCGCCTGTATCCACACCCAGCAAAAGCGCCATGCCCGGTCCTTTCCGCTTCTGTTCGCCGGAACGGGTCTAACGCCTATTTGCGCCGCGTCCATCCTGTTTGCGTCACGAAAGCCTTTGAACCGCCCAAGCCGCCGCATCTGCCACCGCTGCATCCGGATCCTGCGTCAGGCCCCGCGCCGCCTTTCGCAGTTCCGGCAAGCCGGAATTTCCAATCGCATACAAGACATTGCGTACAAACCGGTCGCGCCCGATCCGCTTGATGGGAGAACCAGCAAACTTTGCCCGGAACTCCGCATCATCCAAGGCGGCCAGTTCCGCTAGTTTCGGCGCCCGAAGCTCGTCCCGCGCAGCATAACGCATGTCGCTTGCTGCAACGGCAAACTTGTTCCAGGGGCAGGCCGCCAGACAGTCATCGCAGCCATAGATCCGGTTGCCCAGCTTGGCGCGCAGTTCTTCCTCCACCGGCCCCTTGTGCTCAATGGTGAGATAGGAAATGCAGCGCCGCGCATCGACCTGGTAAGGCGCCGGAAAGGCATCCGTCGGGCAGCTGTCCAGGCAAGCCCGGCACGACCCGCAACGGTCCGGCTCAGCCGCATCCGCAGGCAGTTTCAACGTGGTAAAAACAGACCCTAAAAAGGCCCAGTTGCCCCAGTCCCGACTTACCAGATTGCTGTGTTTGCCCTGCCAGCCCAGGCCCGCCGCCATGCCCAGCGCTTTTTCCGGAACCGGCGCGGTGTCCACAAACACCTTCACCTCACAAGGCTCGGCGGCCTCTGAAATCAGCCAGCGCGCCAGCCGCTTCAGTCGTTTCTTGACCAGATCGTGATAGTCTTTGTTGCGAGCGTAGACCGAAACTGCGCCCCGGTCCGATTGCCCCACAACCGCCATCGGGTCCTCTTCCGGCGTATAGCTTTCCGCCAGCATGATCACCGAACGCGCTTCGGGCCACAGCTGCGCCGGATCGCCGCGCCATGCGGTCCGTTCTGCCATCCAGCCCATCTGCCCGTGATATCCAGCGTCCAGAAACGCCTGCAGCCGCGCAGGAACCTGCGGCACATTCCACGGGCGGCATATTCTGCAAGAGACAAACCCCTCCGCCAGCGCCTGGGACACCAGCCGTTCTTTCAACGCAGCACTCATCTTCTTTCTGGTCCCAAATACTCCGGGGTGAATTGGGCCAAAGGCCCAAGAGGGGCAGCGCCCCTGTTAAGTCCTATCAGAAATCCAAGTCGGTGTAATGCGGCGGCGGCCGGAACCCGGGCACCTGATCCGCCAGGATCGAACGGAATGCCGGCCGCGACTTGATCTTGGCGTACCAGTCCTTGACCACTGCCGAGCGGTTCCAATCCACATCCGAGATATAATCCAGCGACGATAGATGCGCCGCGGCGGCAAAATCCGCCAGCGTCATCATGTCCCCCGCCAGCCAGCGCCGGTGGTCCAGCAACCAGGCCATGTAATCCAGGTGGTACTTAATCGCCTTGGCGCCGGCCTTCACATTGCGGCTGTCAGGATAGCCTTCGCCGGTGATTTTCTTGTTCACCCGCTCATACAGCAGCTTCGAGGTCACCTCGCTGTGGAACTTGTCATCAAACCAGCTGACCAGCCGGCGCATTTCATAGCGGCCCTCCGCATCGCGGGGCATCAAGCCTGGCTCAGGCCGGGTTTCTTCCAGATATTCGCAGATCGCCGCGCTTTCGGCCATCATCTTGCCATCCAGCCGGATCACCGGAATCTTTGCCGCCGGGTTGCGGCGCAGGAAATCAGCATCCTGCTCCCAATAGCGCTCCTCGACCAGTTCCACCTCGATTTTCTTTTCCGCCAGTGACAGCCGCACCTTGCGGCAAAACGGGGACAGGGGAACGTGATAAAGGCGCGCCATGGCTACAGAGGGTCTCCAAAAAATACAGTGGATGGACCAGCAATGCCTTGGCCAGCAGAAAGATTCAATCCTCGAAACAGGCGGCCCGGCCATCTGCGCGAATGGTGGCCGCCCCATCGGCAATCTGTGCGGCACGGCGCTGGACAAATCTGCTGGGGCGGCGGGCGGAGCGGTCCTTGGGATCGGGCAGCACAGCGGCGATCAACGCCGCCTGCCGCGCGCTGAGCTCGTTGGGGCCGACTCCGAAATACTTGCGCGCCGCAGCCTCGGCGCCAAATACTCCCTCATCCATTTCGGCCACGTTCAAATAAACCTCAAGAATGCGCTTCTTGCTCCAGACCGCCTCGACCGCCGGGGTCAGCAGCGTCTCCAGCACTTTGCGCGGCCAGCTGCGGCCCTGCCACAGGAACACATTCTTGACCACTTGCTGCGAAATGGTCGAACCGCCGCGGGTGCCGCCCGCCTCAATCGCTGCCTGGATGGCGCGGGCATCAAAACCCCAGTGGCGGCAGAACTGCGCATCCTCGGCGGCCACCACCGAACGCGTCAGCACCGGGGCGATTTCCTCAAGCGGAACCCACATCCGGTCGACCTCACCCAAACGGCGCTGCTCAGCCCAGATGGTATGGGTGACCGGCGGATTCACCACCGAAAACAGCAGGATAAGGAAAAGGAACACCGCCGCCACGGCCAGAAGCGCCCGCAATAGCCAGCGCCGAAGCCAGCGCAGGGGCTGAACTTTCAGCTTTGCCGCCTTCTTACTGCTCTTGGCTCTCTTATTTTTTGCAACAGCCTTTGCCATGCCCCTCTATAGGCCAGCATGCCACTGGTAACCAACCGCCAAAAAGCAAACCCCGCAAGCATTCGCCTGCGGGGTCTGTGTTCAAGTCTTTAGATCGGCTTACTCTGCCGGAACAGCCGCCTGTTCCTGCATCACAGGATGCGCGAGTTTGTCGAGCATCTCCTTCGGGCAAACCTGCAGGAAATTAGCCTTCTCGATGTCCCAGTGCTGGAGGATCTCTGCGGCCTTCTGGCTTCCGGTTTCCTCCAGGTGGCGGGCGATCAGGGTTTTCAGCTCCGCTTCCCAATGCGCCATGGTCAACCGGCAGGTGACCAGAGATTCCATGTTCATCATGGTCTGCGCCTTGCCGTCGGGATCATAAAGATACGCCATTCCGCCGGTCATGCCCGCGCCGAAATTGGCGCCGATCGACCCCAAAATCACCGCCACACCCCCGGTCATGTACTCACAGCCGCAGGCACCACAGCCTTCGATTACAACCGAGGCACCCGAGTTGCGCACGCCGAACCGCTCACCTGCACGGCCTGCCGCGAAAAGGTAACCGTCCGTCGCACCGTACAGAACAGTATTGCCAATGATGGTGTTCTCAGACGCTTTCAGCGGGCTCACCTGCGGCGGACGCACCACAATGGTGCCGCCCGACAGGCCCTTGCCGACATAGTCATTCGCATCGCCCGACACTTCCAGCTTCAACCCCGGTGCTGCAAAAGCGCCCAGCGACTGCCCGGCAGACCCTTGCAGCTTCACCGTCAGGTGATCCGGCTGGAACGAATTCCGCATACCGAAGTTGCGCACGATATGGCTGGAGGTGCGGGTGCCCACAGTGCGATGGGTGTTCTGCACCGCATAAGACAGCTGCATCTTCTCGCCGTCCTGCAAAAAGCGGGCGGCATCGCGCACGATCTCCGCATCCAGCGTGTCCGGCACCGCATTGCGGTCCTTGTCACGGTTATAGACGATGCTGGCAGAGCCATCGACGGTGATTAGCAGCGGGTTCAGATCCAGATCATCCAGATGCGCCGATCCGCGCGACACCTGCGTCAGCAAGTCGGCGCGGCCGATCACCTCGTCCAGCGAGCGCGCACCGATGGCGGCCAGGATCTCCCGCACTTCCTGCGCATAGAAAGTGATCAAGTTCACCACCTTATCCGCATTTCCGGTGAACTTGCCGCGCAGCGCTTCGTCCTGGGTGCAGACGCCAACCGGGCAGGTGTTGGACTGGCACTGGCGCACCATGATGCAGCCCATAGCGATTAGCGCCGCAGTGCCAATGCCGTATTCCTCCGCGCCCAGCATTGCGGCCATGACAATATCGCGGCCGGTGCGCAGGCCGCCGTCGGTGCGCAAAGTCACCCGCTCGCGCAGGTTGTTCATCGCAAGCACCTGATGCGCTTCCGTCAGGCCCATCTCCCACGGCAGGCCCGCATATTTGATCGAGGTCGCAGGCGACGCCCCGGTGCCGCCATTGTGGCCCGAAATCAGGATCACGTCGGCTTTTGCCTTGGCCACGCCGGCCGCAATGGTACCAACGCCGGAAGACGCCACCAGCTTGACCGTCACCTTGCAGCGCGGGTTGATCTGCTTCAGGTCATAGATCAGCTGGGCCAGATCCTCGATCGAGTAGATATCGTGATGCGGCGGCGGCGAGATCAGGGTGACACCCTTGGTCGAGTGGCGCAGGCGGGCAATCAGGTCGGTGACCTTCATGCCCGGCAGCTGGCCGCCCTCACCGGGCTTGGCGCCCTGCGCCACCTTGATTTCCAGCTCTTCGCACTGGTTCAGGTATTCTGCGGTCACACCAAAACGGCCCGAAGCGACCTGTTTGATCTTCGCAGACGGGTTATCGCCGTTCGGTTCCGGCACGAAATGCGCTGGATCTTCGCCGCCCTCGCCCGAGTCCGACTTGGCGCCGATGCGGTTCATCGCCACATTCAGCGTCTTGTGCGCCTCGGGGCTCAGCGCGCCCAAGGACATGCCCGGGGTCACAAACCGCTTGCGGATGGAGGTGATCGATTCCACTTCCTCAATCGGCACAGCGTTGCCCATTGGCTTGATCTGCAACAGGTCGCGCAGGTGGATCGGCGGGTTCGACTGCATCTTGGCTGAATACTGCTTCCACAGCTCGTAAGACGCGCGGTTGCAGGCCATCTGCATCATATGCATCGAGGTCGCTTCCCAGGCGTGGGTCTCGCCCGATTTGCGCGCCTTGTAGAAACCGCCGATCGGAAGGATCCCTTCCTGCGTCTTCCAGGCCTTGGCGTGGATCTCCTCCGCCTTGGTCTGGATACCGGTCACACCAATGCCGGAAATGCGGCTGGTCATGCCCGGAAAATACTCGGCACACATGGCGCGGGACAGGCCCACGGCCTCAAAGTTCAGTCCACCGCGATAGGAGGACACAACCGAGATCCCCATTTTGGCCATGATCTTCAACAGACCCTGGTCGATAGCCTCGCGGTAGCGGGCGACATTTTCGGTAAGACTTCCGTCCAGCAGCCCGCGATCAATGCGGTCGGCCAGCGAATCCTCGGCCAGGTAGGCGTTCACCACGGTGGCGCCGCAGCCGATCAGCACTGCAAAGTAATGCGGATCGACGCACTCGGCGGAGCGCACGTTCAGCGAACAGAAGGTCCGCAACCCTTTGCGGGTCAGATGCGAATGCACGGCGGAGGTCGCCAGAATCATCGGCATCGCCACCTTGCCCGCATCCGAGTACTGATCGGTCAGCACGATGTGGCCCGCACCTGAGCGCACCGCCTCCTCAGCCTCTCCCCGGATCCGCTCCAGCGCTGCACTCAGCGATCCGCGGCCCGGAGCAAAGCTGCAATCGATCTCGGCCAACGGCGCGTTGAACTGCTGCACCAGCATGTCCCATTGGGCATTGCCCACAAAGGGGCTTTCCAGCACGATGATCTCGGTCTGCGAGCTGTCCTCGTCCAGAACGTTCTTCAAGTTACCGAACCGGGTCTTCAGCGACATCACCCGGTATTCACGCAGTGAGTCGATCGGCGGGTTGGTCACCTGGCTGAAGTTCTGGCGGAAGAAATGGCTCAACGGGCGGTACATCTTGGAGAGCACCGCAGAAGGCGTGTCGTCGCCCATCGAAGCAAGCGATTCCTTGCCGTCCTCGGCCATCGGCGCCAGGATCTGCTCCAGTTCCTCAATGGTATACCCTGCAGCAACCTGACGGCGGCGCAGCTCTTCACCGGTAAACAGCGGCTGCTCGGACGCGCTGGCCAGGGTGGTGTCCAGATCGTTGATCCGCTTGACCCAATCGCCAAACGGCAACGCCCGGGACAGTTTGTCTTTGATCTGCTGGTCGTTGAACAGTTTGCCCTTCTGCATGTCGACTGCCAGCATCTGACCCGGCCCCAAGGCGCCCTTTTCAATCACGGAAGCCTCGTCAATCGGCACCATGCCGGCCTCGGAACCCGCAATCACCAGCCCGTCGCCGGTCACCACATAGCGCATCGGACGCAGACCATTTCGGTCCAGGCCCGCGCAGACCCAGCGGCCGTCGGTCATCGCCAGCGCCGCGGGGCCGTCCCAGGGTTCCATCACCGAGTTGCAGTAGGAATACATGTCACGCCAGGCCTGCGGCAGCTCCACTGCCTGCTTGGACCAGCTTTCCGGCACCAGCATGGTCTTCGCCATCGGCGCAGAACGGCCCGCGCGCACCAGTACCTCAAACACGCCGTCCAGTGCCGCCGAGTCCGATGCACCGCCCGGCACGATTGGCT